>CAVYVS010000001.1:0-20283 GCA_963772005.1 uncultured Nitrososphaerota archaeon
TGGAGCGAATATGTCCCGCCCGGCGAAAGTGCCTGTCGGCGAAAGCACCTGCCTTCCCCTGCCTATGTCGTAGATCGAGATTATCCCTTCTCGCGATGCTGCGGGGTAGAGGATGCCGTTGTCCGGACCCACGTATACCCTGTCCCTCGTCCTGACGGCGATGGCGAGCCGCCCTGTGTTGACCCCGGGGTCAACGACGGCCAGAACGGCGCACCCCTTGGGAAGGTGCTTCGAAGCCTGCAGAAGCAGGAACGCACCCTCCCTGATGTCGAACGGCGTAATCTCATGGGTAAGGTCGATGAACTCGGTGCGCGGGGAGATGCCCTTGATTACCGCCTTCATTACGCCAACATAATGGTCAGCCAGGCCATAGTCCGTCAGCAGGGCGACCAGCTTCATCTCAAGTGGCGCAACCATCACCACGCTTAAAAACTGTGGGCGGCTAGTAGGCCGAGAAAGGCGTTGCTTCTTGAATCAATCTGAGATAATCGAGCTGGCGTTGAAGCTCTCCGGTTTCAGGGAGATCCCGGCCGACACTGGCATCCAGGTGAAGGGAGGAGACATGAAGAAGCCTTGGCTATCGATAGACGTGGGCGTCGCCGAGCTTTTGATGGCCAAGGAGATGGGCTGTGACGGGGTGATATCCCATCATCCCCTCGGGACCACCAACGTCAACTTCTACAAGGTGCTTGCACGCCACGCCCAGTTCATGATGGAGGAGGGAATCCCCGAGGCCGAAGCCAAGGCCGCCGTGGATTTCCTCGTAAGGAAGGTCAGGCTGAAGGCGCACCCCTCGATTTACAACCAGGTGGTCGAGGCGGCGCAACGGGCGAAGATACCGCTGATGAATGTCCACCTGCCCTGCGACGAAATCGGCAGGCAAGTGATGACCAGGACGATCTCCAAGGCCGGGCCGAAGGTGGGGGACGTGGTCGACGCGCTGCTCACGCTCCCTGAGTACAGGGAGTCCGAGATCAAGCCCGAGGTCGTCCTCGGCGACCCCTCGGGGAAGCGCGGCAAGACTAAGCTGGTGGTGGCGGCGGGGACAAACGGAGGGTACAACATAGCCAAGGCCTACTTCACCCATGGCGTCGACACCATCATCTACATGCATATCGACGGGGACGAGCTGGAAGAGGCTCAGAGACGATTCGACGAGCAAGAACCTATGTTTCTGGGACACGAATCCGGCGACTCGGTCTGAACCAACCTGCTGTTTTCAGGCCCTACGGGTAGAGGGGAGTGGAGCCCCTGACCGTCGGCATCCTTGGTGCCGGAAAGTGAAACAAGTCGACTCATCGTCCATGGCAAGAAGGCCGAGGACGATGCGGTCGCCCGCGGCGTCTCCAAGCTCCTGATGATGGAGAACGCCGGGAGAGCCGTGGCCGAGGTCGTTGAAAGGCTATTCGACCCGAGCCCATCCCTTCGGTCTTGGTGGTAGCCGGAACCGGCAACAACGGAGGAGACGGGGCGGCCGCGGCGCGCCACCTCCACGGCAGGGCCACCGTCCCCGTCGTCCTCCTGGGAGGTAGGGGAAGGTCAAGGCAGAGGAAGCGGCGCGCCAGTGGCATGTCCCTCTATGATGTCGGACGTGCGAGTGATTGAGGCGACCTCCCCCGACGGTCTCCTATCCGCGAAGCATGAGTTCGATGCCGCGAACGTCATCATCGACTCCATTTTCGGCACCGGTGTCAGGGGCCCGATTGGGGAGCCTCAGGGCACCGCCATCCGCATGATCAACGCATCAAAGGGCCTGAGGGTCGCGGTTGACATTCCGTCGGGCCCGGGTCCGGACACCGGGGAGGACCCGGCCTGGTGGTCCACTCGGACATCACGGTCACCCTTCACGCTCCAAAACCCGGACTGTTAAAGAGGCCGGACGTGGTCGGACGACTGGTCGTCGAAGAAATCGGGATTCCCTGAGTCGAGGCTAGCCGAACTACGCGATGGCAAGAAAGACTACGGAGACTGCTAGCAGGAAACCCCAAATCGCCTTGTTCCAGTCGAAAACCTTCTTGCCGTCCAAGATGGCCACAGGGATGAGGTTGAAGACGGCAATGAACGAGCTAACGTAAAAGGCTGGCAACAGGAACGAACCCGCCTGGAGGAAGACCAACGGCATCAAAGCAGCCGACATGGCGACGTTCATGATGGGCCCGGCCGCCGCCACCACCCCCAGCGTCCTCTGATCGCTGTACCCGTCCAGCATGACCGCCCCTGTGCGATGAACTTGATTGGCAGGATGATGGAGAGGCCAGTGAGGAGAGCACCGAACGGGTTCAGTCGGATTTCTGCCCAGAGCCCGAAGTGGTGCGCCGACAGTTTATGGGCGTACTCGTGACCAAGGAAGGCGAACACGAATAGGATGCTGTTGACGACCAAGGGGAAGCCATTAGTCGGAAAGCCAAGGTAAGCCACGAGGTACGATAAGCCGACGAGCCAGACGAGGACAGCCCCTATGATGAAAGAGATGACCTCCCTTTCGGAAGAGGATCGGCTTCCAACGCTGGGGAAGTAGCTGGTGCTTCCCTGGTTGGTGGTCGTGTACTGCCTGGGGGGAAGGGCAAAGGCGTATTTGGTGCAGGCGTGGTTCTCGGGTAGCCTATGTTCGCCGCAGAAGTACAGCCCGCAGTAGGCGCACTTGAACGGAAAGGGCTCCTCCACCCCGCATGCTTCGCACCTCAAGCGGCTTCCCCGTGATGCTGTTCCCCCGAGCCATTTGATATAAACATTGGGTAACTAATCCTCTCGTGAGATGGACCCCTCGTTCGCCGGTCCGGGCAGCGACAACTGAGGGCAAAACCTTTAACGCCCTACGCCTTGGTTTTTTCCGAACATGCCCGTTCGGGTGGACCCGCTCGGTAGGGCGAATGAAGCGCTCAGGACGGGGAAGCTGCCGCCCGAAACGTACGCTAAGATTGAGGAGAGGCTCCCCATCCTTCGTGAGTCGATAGAGAAGGTGGAGAAGGCGGCGGGCCTCTGATACCCTCCGTACTACATCCAACCGCTCCTGATCTTGGTCCGGACCCAGGCGGAGGTGGGCGTCACAGGGATCTACTACGCCAGAAACGGGCCCGTAGCCGTCGCCGGGAGGCTCCACCTCCTGGTCGAGTTCACTGCTCCTCTGCTGCTCTATGGCTCCAAGAAGACGGTGCTGGCCGTGGTTGCCCATGAATTCACCCACTACCTCGAGCTCATTAGGAGGTTCTCCGAGCAGCCCGTCTCCAGCCCCGCCGCTTCGACCATGTTCGAAGCGACCTACAGGGACATGGAGGAGGCCGTTCCGCCCGCCAAGGTCTTCGGGCGTTTCAGGAGCCTCTCCAGCCTGATCGACGCCAAGTTCGAGGAGGGGTTCACCGACGAAGCGCTCAACCAGAGGACCCTAAGGAACTGGTACCAGCGTAAGCTCCCCGTGATAGCCGTCAGCCCCGACGACAACTCGGCCACCATCCCGGTGGAAGCGGTCCTCAACGCCGACTTCGACCAGGCAGCGCTTGCCAAGATCAAGGAGATGGGGGAGTGATGCTGGCACCGGGCGAAAGCGAGATCGTCCTCAAGGCGGCCGCCTCGGCCACAAGGGGCAAGAAGGTGACGGCCATCGCGGCCTATGGCTCCAAGGTGGCAGGCTACTCTAGGCCCGACAGCGATTTCGACCTCCTGGTCGTGGTTGACAAGCAGCGTCCAAGGGCCAAGTACATCTACGGCACCATCGAAAAGGATGAGTTCTCCGCCCTGCTCGTTGACGGAGAGTCTTTGATGGCGGACGCCAGAGAGGCGTCCCTGGGGGAGTTCGTGGCCGGAAGGCTTCTGAACGTCTACCAGCCCCTTCACGGTTCCGACCTCCTGAGAGAGGCGGAGCAGAGCATCAAGCGCCGCGTCGTGCTCGAGGCCATCGAGGAACTGCTTGAGAGGTACGATGTCTTCGCCCAGCAGATGCTGATCCCTTCTTCGTACTTCCTCTTTGAGAAGCTGAAGAAGCGGGCGTTCGTCTATCCGCCGGTCATCTATTCCTATGCAAAGACCTACGGCGGCCACCAGAAGGAGGGCAACATAGCCTCTTCCCTGCAGGATTCGAAAAGGGGTTGAAGGAGCTGGAAGCCGAGGAATTCATAAGGCGCGACGGCGGGTTCTGCATGCTCACCGGCGAGGCCTCGAAGAAGATCAAGACCCCCCGCTTTGCGGAACCCCTGAGGCTTGCCGACCGCGGGATAAGGCAGTACATAGCCCACGGCTTCGCGGGCATGGTGGGCGCCAACACCGCCTTCAAGGAGCTCACCTCGAAGATCAGTCGCAGCAGAGCCGTTGAAAAACTCCCTCCGGAGCTGGAGGAGCCCAAGAGCCTCATACGCTTGCAGCATGGCCCGGCCCTGCTTCTCATCGGACTGGGTCAAGGAGGCGGTATCTGAGCTGAAGATCCGGTCCCCCTACCTATACAGGACCGAGAACCTTGGCGACTTCTTCTCTTCGGCCGTCCTCTACACCATCCAGCATCCTGATGGCGAAACGAAGTTCGTGGCGAAGAAGTTCCAGGACTTCTGGAGCTTCAAGTGGGTGGTGGCCAACATCATGACCGTGACGGCGAAGCAGTTCGAATCGAAGCCACTCCTGAGGCTCGCCAGGGAATACAAGGGCACGATCAACATTCGGAACGCCGGCGCCCTGGCGCCGAGGATCATCCTCGTAGCCCCGGACGAGAAGGTCATCGTCAAGGAGTTCGTCGAGGGAGAGAACCTAGAGCCGCTGACTAGGTCGGCAATGCGGGGCGATGTCTCCGCCTCCGCCAAGGTGCGCAGCTTCGCCGAGGTTCTGGGTAGGATACACTCCATGAACTTCTCCTTGGGCGACACGAAGCCCAGCAACTTCCTGATCAACAAAGCCGGGGTCAACATCGTCGACCTGGAGCAGTCGGAGGAACGGGGCGAGCAGCCATGGGACATCGTCGAGTACCTCTATTACTCGGCCATCACCGCCGACTCGCCAGAGGCTGCCGTCAGGCTCGTCGACCTTTTCAAGGCGGGCTATTCGTCCAGCGGCCCAAGGGGAACCTGGTCTCCGCTTCTGCCTCAAAGTACGTGCTGCCCTTCCAGGTCCTTGTCCAGCCCCCGGTGGCCATCGCCATCAGGAAGGAGCTGGAGTCCGCCTAGCGCTTCCTTTCGAACCACTCGGTGAAGCCGCACTTTCCGCAGTAGTACCTGTCCTTGTGCTGGGCCATGAAGGTCCCCCTTCCGCATCTGGGGCACTCCCTTGGTCTTGGACAGGACGGCGCCGCTAACGGTGTAGAACTTGTAGACCGAAGGGCTGACCTTCGGCTTCTTCGGCTTTCGGACCGCCTTCGGCTTCTTCTCTTCGACCGGCGGCGCTGCCTCTGTGGTGCTCATTGTCAATTCCAACTCCCTACTTCTTCTGAGCGGGCGCCACCTTCTTCGCCCTGCTCTTCCTCACTTCTTCGAAGTACTTCTTTCGGTCGTCCTTCGACATGCTCCTCATGAAGTAATACTTTGGGAGCTGGGCCCTCGCGGCCTTGGGATCGTCGAATACGTAGAATGTCCCGACGACGTCGCGGGTTCCCTGCTTGCCCCGGATGGACATCAGGATCACGTTTTCCTCCTTGGCGCCGAGATCGCTGGCCACCATCTTCACAGCCTGGGACCTGTTCAGCATCCCGGCCGAGTCCTTGAAGAAGTAGGTGGCCTCCTTCCGGCCTAGGAGAGTGTTCTCGAACAGTTTCGTCCGCTGCAGGGACATGTCAACCAACGCCTACCAGCGCGAGCATTTAAGAATCTTATGGTGGACGGTCCGATGAAGCGGAGCGGCCCTCGGGAGCCGATGCCCTGGTATCCCATGAGGGAAAGCAACCCCGTCACCCGCTTCTTCGCGTCGGGGGAAACCTTGACGTGGACCATCCCTTCGTTGGGTTGCCCATAGAAGACGTCGGTCCCGTTGCCGGCGAACAGGACGACTGGCAGGACCAACAGGTCCTCCTCTCCGTTCACCAGGAACCTCGAGGCGCCTCCCTTCGGCAGCTCGGTCCTGATGAGTTCTATTGCCGTTCCGTCGATCCCCCCCGCCGGGTTCGTGACGTTCGTCATCCGGTCGAATCCGCCTGCAGGGGCGGGCCGTTTCGCCCTCTTCTCGAGGGCGTCGACGATTTGAAGGGCCGGCCGCCTCCCCTTTGAAACGAAGTATTCCGTCGTCCGTCTCCCACCGTGACGGTCGACGCGTCACTGATCATCGCCTCCCTTAGGTACTCCTCGAGGTTCGCGTTCGGGATAGGACCGCCCAGGGGCCTGCGGAATTCCTCTCTGAGGTAGTTGTTGAGCTTGTAGAACGTCAACTGCCTAGCTCACTTGGAGGGCGTACTTCCCCGGCTTGGTGACGCTCAGCGTCTTCGCCACTTCGGACTTCTCGACGTTGAATATCACCACGAGGCCCTTCCAGTTCTCTTCAGGTCAACCGAACCGCACGCCGGGCAGACCTTCCCCTGGCTGATGAACATGCACTTCCTGCAGGCGAGCTCCTTGGCCAAGTCCCATAGGCCCTACTGCTTGGTCTCCTTTGTCGGGCGCTTCGGCGCCGCCTTGGCGAGGTCCTCCTCTATCCATTCCAGGGCTCCGAGGAATGGCTGGCGGCAGGTCACGCCGATCTTGCCCAGCGAAATGCCGCGGCTCAGGCTCACGGCAATTATCCTCACCCTCACCTTCGACCCGACCTTCAGCTTCCTGTTCGTGCTGCTCCCCAGGATTATTCCCTGCTTCAGGTCGGAGGAGATGTAGTCGTCCATTATCTGCGAAACGTGGAGGAGGGCGTCGGCGGGCCCTATCCTGACGAATGCCCCGAACTCGGTGATTTCAACCACCTCTCCTTCGACGATCTCCTGCAGCCTGGGCTCGTAGGCCAGCACGCTGAACTCCACATGGTGGTAGATGCCGCCGTCGCCGTGGACCATTTTCCCCACCGGTTCCACCTGGACGCCGGTCACCAGGATTATGTAGCCAGTGCTCGGGCGTGAGGGTGCTCTCATACCTCATCTTCAGCACAGCTTCGGCTACCTCTTTGAGCGGCTCCCGGAACTTGTCGGGTGGGACGCGCACGACGTCCCTCAGCTTCACGAGTTGGAACAACTTTGGTATCTTACAAAGCCTCAGCAGCCCTGCTCCACGATGAGGTCTCAGGCGCACGTATTTTAAACTTTTCAAATGTCCGACGTTGCTGCAGTCGCGCCCCTATGTCGAGTCCGCTAACCCGCCCAGGCAGCAGCAGGCGGTGATCCTGCATCGTTGCGACAAGGATGCCCCTCCTCCTGAGCGAAGACACGAGCTTCCTTGTCCAGGGTCGCCACCAGCTGCACCCTTCTCTTTCGCCAGGCTCACGAGAGCGTCGTCCGCCTCTCCTCCCCATGTTTCAGGCACTTCAGTCCTGCTGCAATATGAAAGCGCCAATCTGGCCTTTCTGGCCTCACCCCCCTTCGACCCGGCCAGGCCTTTCAGCTCTCCTATTACCGAGTGCGGGCACAGAGAACTCTACGCTGCCCGTCCTTCGCCCTGAGGTCGTCCAAGAATGTTGAGGGTCTTTCGGCCAGAAAGATTAGGATGCTGGTGTCCAAAAGCACGAGCAAGTGGCTACACCAGTGTGGCCGAGCCGATAAGTCTCCAGCGGTCGACCACCCTTCTGCTGATGGCCACCCTGGCCCCCTGCGCAGGACACACGGGCTTCCTGAGCTTGACATAGGTGTTCCCGCCTTTCATCTGCACCACGCTGCCCGCAGTGGTCGCCGTGCCAACGTTGAGCCTGAGAATCTCATTCATCTTGATCGGGTCCACTTTATTTTTCGTTCACCCCTATGACCGTGTCGAAGAGGCTGGCCTTCATCCCAGGTCGGTGATCTCTTCGGGAAGGGTCCCGGGTATCCCAGCCACGCTGCCCACCAGGGCGTCGCTCTTCGTAAAGAAGGGGTCAAGGGTCGTCCCCACGGCAACCAGGCCTCCCGGCTTGACCGAATCCACCAGGCCCGCGCTAGTCCCCAGGCTGACTACCTTGGTCACCACCGGCACGTACTTGGTCTTGACCTGGTCGTAGAGCCCAGGCCTGATTTCGATTTCGTCTCCGAGCTTTAGTGTGCCCTGAGTAAGAGAGCCTCCCACGACCCCTCCCCTCACCTTCTCTATGGGCGTGCCGCCGGGTCGACGTCGAACGACCTCAGCACCTGCATGAAAGGTTCGCTGTGACGTCCCTGGAGGGTGTGGGGATGGTGTTTTCGATGGCCTCGAGGAGGGCGTCGATGTTGAAATATGCCTCTGGGCCGAAATTGGGATGAGGGGGGCGTTCCCTTATCTGCTCGCCTCAAGGAAGCTCCTGATCCTCGGCTTCGTTCTCCACGGCCTGCTCATAGGCAACGAGGTCGATCTTGTTCTGGGCCACGACCACCTTGTCGATGCCGATCATCTTGAGAGCCTGCACGTGCTCCTTGGTCTGGGGCTGCGGGACTGGCTCGTTGGCAGCGATGACTACGATGGCGCCATCCATGACGGCGGCGCCGCTCAGCATGTTCGCCATCAGGCTCTCGTGGCCCGGGCTGTCCACGAAGGAGGCCACCCGCAGGAGCCTCGCCCCTCCACCCTTGCAGTCCCCGGTCGTGTGTAGCAGGAGGGAGGGTTCTCGCCTTCGCATCGGTATATGGCGGCGTCGGCGTAGCCCACTCGGATTGTGATCCCCCTCCGCAGCTCCTCGCTGTGGGCGCTGGTCCACTTGCCCGTGAGAGATTCGGTCAACGTAGTCTTGCCGTGGTCCACGTGGCCACTGGTACCGATGTTGACCTCTGGCTGCCTCGGAATGGGTTTACTGACGCCAGTGGACATGTAACTAGGGTATCCCTGAGGTGGATTGATAAAGGTTCAGTGCGAAGAGGCCTTCTTGTCCTTCGCGGCTTCCTCGGCCTTCTCCTCCTTCCGGCGCCTCCGGCATCTCCCCTTCGGTCAGGACGGCGTTGACCTGGTAGATGTCGTCGGAGACGGTCTCCCCCCGGAGCAGCTTCCTCCTTCTGAGCCCCGAAGAGGTGGACCTGAAGCCGGGTCCGTCTGCGATGTTGACGTACCTCTTCCCTGACCCCTGGATGCCCGACCCATGGGGAACCCGGCCTTGTCGCTGCCGCCGGTGATCTTGATCTTGCCCTTGATTCCGATGGGGTTTGCGTCTATCACTTGGCCGATTCTAAGTCCTACCATGAAGGACGACTTCGGATCCTTGAGCTCGAACTTGACTGCCTTCCTGGTCTTCGGCTCGGACAGGATGACCTGAAACGTTGGCATCTAGGGCTCCTCTCCCAAGAGCCTCCGTTACGAATCTTATATAGATTTTTCAGGTCAGAAGGCGGCATCTACTGCACCTTTCTCCTCATCGAAATGATCGAATCAAGGAGTCTAATCTCATCGGCGCTGAGCCTGTCTGCGAAGCGGGTCTTGTAGAGCCTGGCGTCGTCACTTGAAGGGAGCGAATAAAGCGTCTCCTCCTCCTTATCTGCCGCCCGATGACGGGTTCTTTCATCGAAACAGAGACTTGCTCTCCCTTCTTCGCCGATTCTACCGGGTTGCTGTCTACCTGCACCTGCTCCACGACCCCCACCTCTTCGCCCATCGGGTTCATGACCTTCACCTTGGCGGAGTGTGCCTTCGAGTATCTCAACTCCGAAGACGGCCGGTCCGCTGCGGTGGAACACGAGCCCTCTCAAGAGGCGGAGCTTGCAGGGCGGGGTCATGGTGGACAGGGTGGCCCGCTGCTCGTTGTCCTTTTCGGCGCTGACCCAGTTCGTATAATCGTCTACCAGGTTGTAGATTACGTCGCTCGAGAAGACCCTCACCCCTCTCGCCTTGGCGTCCTCCGCCGCTTCCTCTGGGACCCTTACGTTGAATGCCAGGATGACGCCCAGATACCTGTCAGAGACCATGACCACTCCGCCTGGACGAGGTCCCCCTTGTTCACGTTTCCTATGTCGGCGATCCTGATAGGGACCTCCTTCTTCTTCAGCACGGTCGTAATGGCCTCCAGAGCGCCCAGGGTGTCGGCCTTCAGGATGACCCCCACCGTGTCCGTCTCAATCAGGGCCTCCTTGACAGCCGAGTCCACGAACCTCTTCGCTTCATCCAGCCCTTGCTCGGGCGTGACCCCCACAACCGGAGCCCCAGCGAGGACTCCCTCAAGCCCAGGGGCGGACAGCTTGACTCCTGCGGCGGCGTAGACCTCTTGCACGGGTGTGAACCTGTCGCGCGGGTCTCTCATCTCATCCAGCGGCTTCGGCTCCAGGAGCGCCCGTATCCTGACACCCTGGGCGCCCTCCCTCTTCCCCACCACCACAGTCGAACCCACCCTGAGGACGCCGTCGATCAGTATGACGTTGGCCGCTCCCCGAGGCCAGGTTCGTCCTTGACCTCCAGCACTATCCCCTTCGGAAGGCCCAGGGTCGTCCTCAGGCGTTCTCCCATGAACTGCTGCGAGGGGCCCACCACAACGGCCATGAGCTCCGACATGCCTTCTCCCGTGTGAGCCGACACGGGGACTATGGAGACCTGTTTCGTGAAGCTCTGCACCCTGTAGTATGCGTCGCTGTTGAAGCCCAACCGGGACAGCTGCCCGACCACCCGGCTACATCCCCTGGTCGAGGAATTCCAGAGTCGCGGGCTCCAGTTCCTTCTGGGCCACCACCACCAACCTGCCCGGCTTGGGCCTCCAACCGGCGAGGAGGTCGACCTTGTTGAGGGCGACGACGAAGGGAACCTTCCGGTTCTTGAGGACCTCTATGCTCTCGAGGGTCTGCGGCTCGAGCCCCTTTGTTATGTCGACGACCAGTATTGCGATGTCGGCGGCGGAACCTCCCTGATTCGCAGATTGCTGAACGCTTCATGACCCGGGGTGTCGATGACCAGTAGCCCGGGTATCTCACGCCGCCTCCCTGGCTCTTCAACAGGTCTCCGCAGACCGCCATGAGCGTTTCTGGGGGAAAGTAGGAGGTGCCTATCTGCTGGGTTATCCCCCCGGCTTCTCTCGCCTGGACGCCGGTCCCCCTGAGAAAGTCGAGGATCGAGGTGTTGTGAACGATGAGCCCGTTGGCTAGGAAGTTGTGAGTGTCATCCACGCTGAAGTCGTAGACGGGAATGCCCCTTCCAGTGCTTTCCAGGGCGGTGACTCTAACGGCGCAATAGCCTGCAAGGGCTTTGCGAGGCCCTCGTTCGAGTAGCTTGGAACAGCCGAGAACATTCTCAGGAGAGCGCCCTTGCTCAGCTGCTCGTATCCCTCGATGCCGGTTAGCTGAAAGTGCCTGTCCCAGAACACTTTGTGGCCGAGTCTAACCTGCCTGATGAAATCGCCGCTCACGGGTGTGATTTCGAATACACGGCTGGTAGAGGATGCCGCCAACTTGGCTCGCGCTGCGCTCATCTTGTGTTTCTCTGTAAAGCCAACGTCTCTCACGAAGGCCTCGAGGTTTGATCTGCCGCCAATGACGATTTCATTTCGATGGCTCTTCTTGCCATGATAGGCGAGGCACCCCAAACGGTGAAGGGCAATCGGAAGCTTCTTCATGAGTCGCGGGCTTTCGCAGCCTATCCCGATATTGCGACCAGTCTGGACGAAGCCTTCGGCATCGAAGAACCCGCGCAGGAAGAGTGCCATCAACTCGTTCGACGCCGTTGAGATTACAGGAGGTAGATCCAGGATTCTGGACTTATCGTGCCTGGGATAGCCAAAAGCGGCCACTAGAAACCTATGCAGCGTCTTGCCTCCCTTATGAGAGACTACGTAGCACGTACGCCTCCAGGCCTGAGTCGCTTCGACTCCGAAGGCTACGTGCAGGCAACGCTTGTATTCGCTGATAAGCTCAGGCGAGACATTGGTCAGGTATCCACTCTCGGCTATTCCATCACCAAAGAGGAGCCCTACAAGATATGCCAAAGCGGCGAACTCTTCAAGGGATTTGGGTATCCTTATCCAGGGCGATTTGTGTGAGGCCAGTCGTTTCCGAGTTGCGAACTTCAGTTCGGAGATGTGATCATAGCCATCTCCAGGATCAACCCCGAACCTCTTCAGGAGTAGTCTGAAGACGGAAGCTCTGTAGTACCCCTTTCTCATATGGTATGCGAAAAGGAGATCGCCCATCCTTCTTCCGGCCTGTTTTCTTCGACCCCGAGCGAATGAGCGTCTTATATGCTCGTTAAATTCGGGTGTGACCCTGATTAGGAAATCGTCAGGCAACGCGCGGAGGATTTGCTTCTTGGTGGCCTTCAGGCCGCTGTCTTCGATTGATGTCCTGACAGGCACCAGGAGGAAGTCCCCTAGTCGAAGCCTTGACGCTTCTACGTAGGCAGGTTCACCGGTCGAGGTCATCGTGAGGAACTTGTGCTCAGGTGTCGTCCTGACTTCGTATCCCGCCATCGTTCCCACTCGAACCAACCGGTCGGACCGAAGCTTCCAAACATGTGATACGTTTCTGCCAATGACACTCCCATCTGGCTCGACCGAAAGAACCTTCAATCCACTTGCTTTGTAGACAACACCGTCGGGGCGCTCCACTGGAGCTCCCAATCGGAACATCTCAAAGGCTTTCCTTGCTTCAATGATGCTGCCGTCAGCGAGCTCTAGGAGGGTCTCTCCGCTGACGCACTTTCCAGAGTCCACGTGCCCCAACACCACTAGAATTGGTTGACGCACTCGAGTAGACATTGGAATCCGGCATCCTTGGAAATGGGGCTCGCGTTGGGAGATATAACCTATTCTTCGATGTGGCCAGCTCTGAGAAAGATCGGTCGCGGCGGCTAACCGAATATGACCTTGGCTTCCCTTACGAAGCTTTCGGCGGAGTCGGACGCGTGTACGACGTTCTCGGTGATGTCGAGTCCAAAGTCTCCACGCAACGTCCCCGGCGCGGCCTCTGCAGGGTTGGTGGCCCCCACCATCAGCCTCACTACCTCCACCGCCGACTTCCCTCTCGTATCCCGGTTGGCGGGCACCTCGAGAACCAAGGCGACAAGGGGCCCCGCCGATATCGAAGTCACCAGCTTTTCGTAGAACGGCTTCCCTTCATGGACGGAGTAGAACTCTTCGGCCCCGGCCCTGCTCAGCCGAAGTCCCTTGACCTCAAGGAGGTTGAATCCCTTCTCCTCGAACCTTGAAATGACCTTCCCCGTCAGCTTTCGGGCAAAGGCCTCGGGCTTCACAAGCACGAGGGTCTTGTTCTTGAGCTCATCGAGCGGATAGGAGTCAATCTTCTTGATGTCAAAGGAAGAGCTCAAATGCCCTTTCCACCCTTGACGTGCTTGGCTGTCCACTTCAGCTTCCTTGGGTCCCTCTTCAGCTTCAGGGCGTTCAGCCTGCACTTGTTGGAGCAGAAATACAGGACCGAGCCGTCGTTCCTCACTATTTGCAGCCCCGTGCCGGGCGTGACGTCCTTCCCGCAGAAGCTGCATTTTCTAAGAGACAGCAAGGCATACACCTACTTGATCTTCCTGGCTTCCCGCTCGGTCTCGCGGAGTATCAGCGTGTCCCCGGCCCGGATGGGTCCCTTCACGTTTCGGGTGAGTATCCTGCCCTTGTCCTTTCCTTCCAATATCTTCACCCTGACTTGAGTGATCTCTCCGGCCACCCCGGTCCTGCCTACGATCTGAATGACTTCGGCTGGGGTCAGCTTCTCTTCGGTGGCCTTGCTGCTCATCTAGGATCAGCCTACCTGAATCTTGCTCAGGCTTGTCAGGATCTGCTCTAGGAGCGGTTGCGCTTCGCCGGCCTCGGTGATGGCACAGGCCGCGGACGGCACGTCCATCCCCATCGAGGCACCCAGCTGCTGCTTGGATGCCACGTAAAGGTACGGCACCTTCCTTTCGGCGCACAGGAGCGGCAGGTGGGCCACGACCTCCGGAGGCTCTACGTCCTCCGAAACGACCACGAGCTTCGCTGTCCCTCTCTCGATCGCCTTCGTGGTCTCGTTGGTGCCCTTCTTCACCTTGCCGGTCTGCTTGGCTTGTCTGACGGCTTCATAGGCTGCTTCGGCCAGCTCCTTTGGCGTCTCAAACTTGACGAAATAAGGCTTGCCGGCCGGACTCTCGGACGGGGTCATCTTTTCTTTCTCACCCTTGACCACTACCGTGCAGGGAACCTGTTTTAAACTTTTCACGACAGGCTGGGCGGCGTCAGCGCGAAGTGAAGTAGAGCCCCACCTTTTCCGGGCTTACCGAATCCACTCTCGCGAAGAAGAGCCGCTCCAGCTGTATGGTGGCGTCGGCCTTCTCCTCGGTGATCTGGGGCTCCGCCAACCCCTCCGAGACCGAAGCGTCGGCCATCCTGACGGCGATGGCAACGTTCCCGGCCGCCGGGAGCCATTGAATCGCCTGGGCCTTGGCCTGCCGGGCCTCGTCGAGTCCGAGGCTGTCGAAATCGCCGCGAGCCCTCCCAGGTCCGCCTTCCCTGCCCTGACGTTCATCAGCCCCATCAGCCTGCACCATCCTTCCCTCGACTATGGTGGGGACGTCGGCCTCGTTCACCAGGAGGTGTGGCCACCCCACCCGGCGCCCTGACGTCGAAGACCCTTGGGGCCGCCCCCGTGGCCTCGGGATGTCTGGGCATCTCGACCCTGACTCCCTGTTTCATTCCGCTGCACCACTAGGGGGATACCCCGTGCCCATCACCGCAAAGTACCTGGAGCTCCTCCTATCGATGATCTGCCTGTTGGCAGCTAGGAGGTTGTCCCAGCTGATCACGGCGTCATGGCCTTGGGTCCCACTTCGTAAATCAGCCGTCGTATCGCCTCCACCGATATCCCCGCTACGCTTCAGCGCCCTGAGGGTCGCAAGGCGGGGGTCGTCATAGCCGTCGTAGAGCTTCTCCCGAATCCCGGCCTCTATCTTGCTCTTGCTGAGGACGCCCCCTTCGATTTTGAGGCGCCCGTAATGGATTGCATCGGGGTACTCCCAGCCGAATGCTTTGTAGAAGAACTTCTGCCTCACCATGTTCGGTGTAGTGCTCTTGCCCCCTGATGATGTGCGTCACACCGAGGAGGTGGTCGTCCAGGCCCGCCGCCCAGTTGTA
Organism: uncultured Nitrososphaerota archaeon; assembly: GCA_963772005.1. Classification (GTDB taxonomy): domain Archaea; phylum Thermoproteota; class Nitrososphaeria; order Conexivisphaerales; family DTJL01; genus DATKKG01. The sequence goes on from CAVYVS010000001.1 coordinate 15,067, forward strand.
GAGCGGCCAGACCCTGTACTTAGCCCCGGTCCGCGGGTGCCTGTGCTTACTGGTGTCGATGATCCGGAGGGCCGGCCACTCCCTTACGGCCGGGTTGGGATGCCCAGATCCGTCTTCACGCGCACCACCGCCTCACCCTCGGCGAATGTGCCGTCCAGCATCTTCGCCCACCTCTCGAGGTTCTCCCCGGGCTCCAGGCCCCTGCGTGGGCAGGCCTCACCCCTCCCCACCAGTTCGTGGAAGGACTCGGCGCTGCAGGTGCAGACGTAGGCCCCTCCCTCTGGAGATGAGGTCCTTGGCATAGCTGTAGTATGTCTCCATCCGGTCGCTCTGGATGTACTCCTCGTCGGGGCTGCAGCCAAGCCAGGCCAGGTCCTCCCGGATGTACCCGTAGTAGGCTAGCGAGGACTTCTTCAGGCGGGGGTCCGTGTCCTCGAACCTCAGTAAGAACTTCCCCCCATACACGTGCCGCGTAGTCATGGCTTAGGATGATCGCCCTGGTGGAGCCCAGGTGAAGGACGCTGTCCGGGTTGGGGGCGAAGCGGGTCCTGATCTCCCTGTATTTCGACGCGTTCGGGAGCGGCGGGAGCTTCCTTTCCTCCTTGACGGGCTTCTTCTCCTCCAATGCTTCGGGATGCTTGCTCTTCAGCTCGGCTTCCTGCTGCTCCGGAGAGAGCCTGCCGACTTCTCCGCAGATCTTCGCTACCTCGGCCATGAGCTCCTTTGCGTTCTGCCGCAGCTCCGGGAACTCCGCCATCGTCTTCCCCAGGGTGGCACCAGCGTCCGGCCTCCCACCGTGGCGGAAGGCGTTCGCTAGGGCGTTTCTCCTGATGGCCTCGAGGATCTCCTGTGTGAAGTTCAACCTTTGGCCTAGGGCAATGGCCCCGAGTTTCTATATCTTTCTCTGGACGATAAAGTGCGCCAAATCGGCGAGCCAGTGCTTGTCGTCCCCCGGGAGCCTCTGAAGGCACTCGACTGCCTTCTCCATGTGGTCCTCAGCCAGGGTCCTCGCCGCCTCTTCGACCTCCAGCTTCCTGAGAACTCCGACGGCCGCCTCCACGTCCTCCTGCCGCGCTTCTTCTCTCCCCCAGACGTTGATGAGAAGCTCCCTGTCCCTCCCTTCGCTCCTCTGGACCGCCATGAAAATCGGGAGGGTCTTCTTCCCTTCCCTCAGGTCGTTGCCCACGGGCTTCCCCGTCTGGGCCGAGTCGCCCACCACCCCAAGGAGATCGTCCACTATCTGGAAGGCCATGCCTATGTTGAGAGCATAGAGCTTGGCGTTCCTGAGGTCTTCGTCGGACCCTCCTCCCGTCAGCACGCCCATGGCTGATGCCGCCTCGAAGAGGGCCGCCGTCTTCTTCCTGATTATCTCGTAGTATTGCTCTTCGGTGTAGAGCTCTCCCGTGGACGCCTTCACATCTATTGCCTGCCCCTCGCAGAGCACCACCAGGGACTCGGCCAGCAGGCTCACCGCCTTGTTCAGCCGGTCGTAGTCGCCCGAGAAGGCGGGCGTCTCCGACACCATCTTGAAGGCTTCCGCGAACAGCACGTCGCCGGCGAGGATGGCCAAAGGCTCCCCGAAGCTCTTGTGAACGGTCGGGACTCCATGCCTGATGTCGTCCCTGTCCATGATGTCGTCGTGTATTAGCGTGAAGTTGTGGACGAGCTCCAGGGCCGCGGCCGCGGGCAAGGCTGCCGACTCGTCCTTGCCGTAGAGCGAGTTGAACTTCAGGGTCATGAAGGGCCTGAGCCGCTTCCCTCCGGCCTTGATGAGGTGGAGGGAGGCTCCGTACAGGGCCGCCGGCTCCCCCCTGACCCGCTCGTCTATGAAGGAGTTGATCCTGAGCGCGATCCTCTTGGTTTCGTCCTGAAGGCTCAAGGATGCTCACCGAGGCTCTGCTTCCAGTCGAGCAGCTTCCCAGTCACCACATGCCTCGCCTTCTTCAACGAGGGGACGTTCCACGAGCCGGTGAGGAATGCCGCAAGCCTCAGCTGGGATATGAATGCGTCCGTCATCTTCTGGGCGCCTTCGATCCCTCCGTTGGAAGCCGCGTAGAGGAAAGGCCTGGCCATGGCCACGACGTCCGCGCCCAGCACGATGGCTTTCGCCGCGTCGATGCCGTTCCTGATCCCTCCAGAGGCGATGAGGGGCAGGTTGACGCCCTTCTTCACCTCCATCAGCGCCGCAGCGGTGGGGATCCCCCAGTCCCAGAACGCCTCCCCAAGCTCGGCCACGGCTGCCTCTCCCTTCCGCCTCGCCCTGATGCTCTCAACGCCCGCCCAGCTCGTCCCTCCCAGTCCGGACACGTTGATCGCCTTCACTCCGGCGAGCGAAAGCTGGCTGGCCGTCTCTCTCGAAATCCCGGCGCCCTACCTCCTTTACGATGATCGGCACGTCAAGACCGTGGGCCAGCTCGGCTATCTTGTCGAGTATCCCCTTGTAGGTGGCCTCCCCTCCCACCTGCACCGCCTCCTGAAGGGGGTTCAGGTGGATGGCCAGGGCGTCCGCCTGTATCATCTCTACGGCCTTTCTCGCGTCCTCCAGGGTGACCCCGCGCACGAGCTGCACCCCTCCTAGGTTCCCGAAGACGAAGGCGTCCGGCGCCTCCTTGCGGACGATCGAATACGTCTCCGCCACCGCGGGTCGCGTAAGGCCGGCCCTTTGGCTTCCCACCCCGATCCCTATGCCGTTCTTCTCGGCCAGCATGGCCAGGGTCTTGTTGACCTCCTTCGCCATGGAAGTGCCTCCGGTCATGGAGTCGATCAGCAGGGGGGTGTTCAGCTTGTGGCCAAGGAAGGTCACGGAGAGGTCCACCGAGTCGAGGTCCAATTCGGGAAGGGCTTGGTGTACCAAGTACGACATCCTCGAAAAGCGTCGTTTCGACCTTGGCGTCCACCGCTTCGTGGAGGCATATATCGAGGTGGCTGTCCTTCCTTTCTTCGATGCTCACGCCCATTACCTTCTCAGGACCGTTCCCGAGAACTTCTCACCCGTCACGGCTTTTATAAGGCCATCTGTATCGAACCCGCTGACGAAACAGGTTTCGACTCCCAGCGAAGCTATTTCGCAGGCGGACCTGACCTTGGCGGCTATCCCCCCGGTCGCGTCCTCGTTGCCTTCAAATTGCAATTCCCTTGCTTGGGCGATGGTGAGCTCTTCGATGACGCTCGCCGAGTCTCCAGCCTTCCTGAGTATGCCGGGCTGGTCTAAGACGTACAGCATCCTTGAGGGTCTGAGCGCCTTGCAGAACAGGTAGGCCAGGTGGTCACCGCTGACTATCTTGAACCCTTCGTAGAAGAGTTGCACGTCCCCGTGGGTCAGCGGCACGAGCCCGGTCCTGACCAGGTCGTTCAGCAAGATGGCATAGGCAGGCAGGGGATTGCCGTCCATCCTGCATGAGCGAGGACGAATTCAGCAGGAAGGGCCTGAACCCAGCCGTCCCCAGCTGGATGTACATTAGGTACGACAGGTTGTGCATGGCGAGCCTGGTCTCAGAGACTCCGGCGGACGACTTGCTGAACTCCTTCCCCGAGAGCCCATACTTCTTTGCTACGGGATGCCCGAAGGAACCTCCTCCGATGGACGATGGCGAAGTCCTTTCCCGTTCCCTTGAGGGCCCTGACGGCCGCCTTGACCTGCTCCTCCCTGAATGTGAAGATTCTGTCCTTCTGAGTGATGAACGAGCCGCCCAGCTTTACCACCACGGTCTCTGCCAAACGGGCATCCCTTCGGAAGGTATATGGCTCGGGAAGCTATTTGGGTGTTTGGCGTGGAATCCTGCGGACAACCTTTCAGCGCTTTTGGAGGGGTCTGGAATGGGTAGGGGCTCCGGTTATGGGAAAGTCATCCTTTTCAACGAGCACTTTGTGGTCTACGGCATCCCGTCAATCGTCTCTGCAATCGACTCCACGACCGTCGCCACCGTGGAGAGAGTAAGAGGGCGGCTGCAGGCCCCTTCCGGCAAGGAGGGCTCCATGGCAGGCGATGGGTGGGTGATGGAGGACGACAGGCCCGCTAACCCGGGCTACAAAGCGGAGAAGTCCCCCCAGCAGAAGAAGTCGATGGAGTTAGTGTTCCAGGCTGCTGGCTTCGACCCGAGGACCAACCCGATTAGGATTCACCTGGGGGGCGACCTCATGGCCGTTGGAGGGGTGGGGGCGAGCGCCGCTGTATGCGTGTCGGTTGCCAGAGCCTTGAACGAGGAGTTCAGGCTCGGCTTCGACGATGGCAAGATCAACGAGGTAGCGTTCACCGGAGACAGCGCCTACGCGGGCACGCCCTCCGGCATAGACAATACGGCCTCTACCTACGGCGGCCTTCTATGGTTCGTCAAGAACCTTCAGGGAGGGCCGAACACGATGGAGAAGCTGAAGATTAGGAAGCCGCTGCGCATTGTCATGGGCAACACCCTCTTGACAGCGAACACCGAGGCAGCGGTCGGTGGCGTAAGGAAGCGCAGGGAAGCGCAGCCTGAGAAATATGATGCCATCTTCGCGAGAGCCCGCGAGTTGGCTGGCAAGGCGCGCAGCGCTCTCGAAAGGTATGACGTCGCTGAAGTTGGGCGACTAATGAACGAGAACCACTCCCTTCTGCAACAGGTCGATGTCTCGCACCCGGACCTCGATGAGCTCGTCGAGATAGCGCGGAAGAACGGGGCAACGGGGGCGAAGATGACTGGGGGCGGGCTTGGCGGCTACATGGTGGCACTGACGCCTGAGAAGGCGACACAGGAGAGGGTCGCCGCGGCCATGGAGGAGGCAGGATTCAAGGCTCTGAAGACGGTTATAGGTGTGTGAAGATGAATCTTAGAAGTTTCCTTAAGCAGGCTAGAATTGGAAGGAAAGCTGGCCAGGGTAGGCAGGGAGGTGAGCCCGCGGTACGAGTTGGGCAACGTCCTGAACGCGATGAGTGAGAAGCCCACTATTTTCGAGAGCGTCCAGGGCAGCAGTTTCCCGGTCTTTGGAGGCATCACTTCCTCGAGAGATATCATTGCTGAAGGGCTCGGCATCACGAAGGACCAGATGCTTGGCAGGCTCGTTGAAGCCCTGCGCAAGCCGATGCCTCCCGAAGTGCTGAGCCAGGGGCCGTGCCAAGAAGTCATAATCAGAGATCCCGATCTCTCGATGTTGCCGCTGTTGACTCACCTGCCGGGAGATGGCGGACCATACGCGACGGCTACCTGTTCGATTATAAAGGATCCCGAGACGGGCCGCAAC
>CAVYVS010000002.1:0-6116 GCA_963772005.1 uncultured Nitrososphaerota archaeon
AGATTCTCGCTGAGGTACTCGATTTCCGCGTCGCTGAATCTCACTCGGGTCTGGCTTCATTTCTCTTGGGGACTTCTGATTCCATTTCTCGTTTCTGCACCACCACGTGACGGTCATGTTTATATATCTGGTAGTTCTACACTACTAAGTAGGTAATGCAAAGTTGAGCAAGTCAGAGCAGCTTGACCAAGAAGTGCTAGATTCCTGCAAACTCGTTCACGCAGCGTGGAACGAACTCACGCGGACATGGACACTTCCGACGATCCACGCTATCGGTTTGAGGGAGCCCGCAAGATTCAACGAACTGAAGAGGAGAATAAACGGCATCAGCGCAACCTCGCTTGCAGAAAGGCTCACACAGTTGGAGAAATTCGGGATAGTCCAGAGGAAGGTCTTCCCGGAGACTCCTCCGAGGGTCGAATACTCGCTGACTGCCAAGGGGCATGAACTTCAAAAAGTGCTGGAGGGGCTCGCTGACTGGGTGAAGAGATGGGCGGAAAGGAACCCAACAGCGGAGAGTTCGTAATTCCAAAGTAGACTTGCGTCGCACGCTGGAAATCAAAGAGCGCAGCCAGAAAGGGCCTCGGGGTCTTCACGACGGCCGAGATGCCAGCAAACAAGCTAGTCACACGTTACAGCGGAAGAGCCGCATGGATTTGGGACATACCGAGAAGACCTCTGGCAGCACTGCTTCCAAGTGGACTACGACCAGTACGTATCTCCGAGACGCGGGTACATTGGCTGGTACCTCAACCATTCGTGCGACCCCAACTGCGCCATCAGGGGAGAAAGGGACATCGTCACCCTCCGCAAGGTCGCCAGGGGGGAAGAACTGACTTTCGACTATTCGACCAACGTGGGGTGGGAAGGCTTTCAGATGAAATGCGCCTGCGGTTCAGACAACTGCAGGGGAGTCGTGAGGAGCTACGGTCATCTGAGCGACGATTTGAAGCGGAAGTATGGCAAGAATGTGTCGCCGTTCCTGTTGCCAGGCCGCAAGCACCGGTCTCAGGATGTTGCGACCGACAGCGGTGAGTCCGCTACTCGCGCAAGCCCGTAGTCCTGTAAAACATCAGCCCGAGGAACACGGCAGCCAGCACAGGAAGGAGCACCAGAAGGGACTGCTCCGGCCTGCTGACGATGTTGTTCACGCTCGATGAGGGCAGGACGGCGGCGTTGGAAGGCACCGGCTGATGCTGTTCACCGGTTTGGGTAAGTGACCTGGCGGCTGATGATGTGGTGGTAACTGTCACAGCATAGATGGCGGTGCCAGTTTGGGTTTCCGATGTGACCACTTTGGTCTGTGTCTGGCCTGCGGCGGCCTGACTGCTCCCTGCAGAGGAAACAGAGCTCGAAACGCTGCTGGTTGGAGTCGAAGCAGGGGCAGCCGACGTCGTCAGGCTGCTCGTGGTGGTTGTAATCGGAAGATTTGTGTCATACGATGCCCTGATTGGAGGCTAACGGGAGTGCTCCAGCCCGGAGGGCCGCGTTCTGGCCAGAAAACTGGCCCAAGACGGAGAAACTGGCGGAGAATACGATAGCAAGGGCGAAGAGAAGCCCGATGACTATCCCCGCAACGAAAGACCTTTTCCGCATGCTCAACGCATATGGTCACCGAAGGCGTAATTAGTTCTAATCATCAGAACGGCTTCCTCCTCCATACTCGCCACGCCTCATACCAAAATATGCCCGATCCACCAACGGTGCCTATCAGTGCATAGAGGTCAAGGAACCGGGAATTCGTCAGAAGATACGCAGCTGCGATTGTTGTGAAGAAGGCGGCGTAGAAACCCCAGCCTTGGCAGGGTCAGTCCTGCCACGTTGACGAACGAATGCAGGATGCCAGAATCGACCTTCTTGGCCAACACATACCTTTCGAATTGGTCCCTCTCCACTATGCCCAGGTTGATGAGTTTGTCGAGGTGGTGGAACGCGACGCTGGGACTCGAGAATCCCAGCTCTTTCTGAATCTCCCTGACCCCCATCGCCCTGCCGTTTCGGAGGAGATAGAGGTACACCTGCAACGTCTTTCCGCGCAGCTCATAGTCGACGCGTTCCCTGTTCTTGACCTCAGACACGGCACCTCTAGCTTATTCATCCCAGGTTAAGGCCTTTGTTCCGTTCCTGAACCCAATATTCCCATGATAATTGGAATCAATCCTCGTTCTGTGTCAATACGCTATTGTCCTTCGTCATCTGGCCGGCCCCTTTCCAACGCGACTTGCGTCCTGACGCTGTCGCGTGAAACCTTCCATGGGCAAGGAGGGGCAGAAGAGAGGAGAGTTGGACTCGGGGGAGACGTGTCAAGTGGGATTGGGCACGGCCGTTGTGGCTCTCTCCCTCTTGCTCTTCTTGTAGTAGGCGTACACTATGATCGGGCCAGATATCAGGAAGACTGCGACCATACACAGCATGAAATAGGCGAGCAAGTTCGCCGTGCCCAGGCTGACCGAAAGCGACGAATCGAACAACCCAATCAACGGCATGCTCAACGCGCCGGCCCTCTCCGTCCGAGGTTTATAGGAGCTTCCGACATGAAAAAACATGCCAAGTAATATAAACATCCACAAGAACGAAAGAAGAACACCGAAATGGACAGCTGGAATGTTTCACCGGTCGACGTGATGAAGAGGCACAGGGTGATAGCCGTTGTGGGCGCTTCAAAGAATCCTTCGAAGGAGGCCTACACGGTTCCGGAATATCTGAAGGAAAAAGGGTTCACAATCGTGCCTGTCAATCCAACGACTGATTCGATCCTCGGAGAAAGGGCTTACCCGAGCCTGGGCGAAATCCCAGAGTCCGTCGCGAGGCGCATAGAAATCGTCGAAGTCTTCAGACCGAGCGAGGAGCTTCCGCAGGTGGCAGAACAGGTAGTCGAGATGAAGAAAAGACTGGGAATATCCCTCGTCTTCTGGGCACAGCTCGGATTGGAGAACGAGGAAGCGAAGCATCTTCTTGAGAAGAACGGTATACCCTACGTCATGGATGCTTGCATGAGAGTCGTCCACCACAACAACCCATGACCGATGCCAGAATCCCCAAGACCCGATTCCGTGAATCAATCAGATTGGGTGCGTGCCACCATGACGTTCGAGAAGCAAATGAACGTGGTTAGACGATGAACTAGTTGGTATCACAACTCCAGTGTCTTCTGGAAGAGATGCGGGCATCTGACTAATTACCCGCGCTTTTCCTCCCTTTCATGCAGGAGACGGTTTGATCGACTTCATTTTCGCTCTGATCCCGGCATTTATCTGGGCCTTGAGCCCGATCTACTATCGCGTCTTTCTCCAGAGATTCGATTTCCTCTCCCTGAATTTCCTGCGTACTGCATTGAGCGCACTGGTCTTGTCAGTTCCAGCCGTATACTTTGGATTCAACGGCGGCGTATACTACGCCCTCGCAAGTGGAGCGGTGACGCTGGCCGTGGGAGATTCACTCTTCCTGCTGTCGATCAACGAGATGGGTGCCTCCATCGCCGCCCCGGTGACCTACACCTACGTCCTGTTCGTTCAATTGACTGCATCGTTCATCGGAGAGGTGGTTCCCATCGCGAACTTCGTCAGCTCGGGATTGGTGATCGTGGGCGTCTACATCCTCTCTCGGGGAGGAGGGGGAAAACCCAGAGCAAAGGGGATTGCCATGGCGCTGGGCGGCGCGTTGGTGTGGACGGTCGGGCAGAACTTCGTGGGCTTGGCAACGAGGGCTAACGGCAACGTCGTCACCGTGGCTTTCGCGAGGAATCTGGCTGCCGCAGTGTCACTCGGTATTGCCGTGCTGGCCACCAGGAAACGCAGGAATTGGCCGAGACTATCCTCAAAGGCAATTCGGATTCTTGTCCTTTGTCGCCTTGGCTGACCTGGTGGTAGGCTCCCTCGCGTTCGTGTACTCTGTCTCTCTGATGGGGGTGGCACTGACCGTCATCATTACGAGCATTTCGCCGTTCCTTACGCAGGTGTTCTCGAAGGCCCTGGGAAAAGAATCCCCATCGAACATGGACATTCTCGGAGGAATCCTGATACTCGCGGCGCTGATCCTGGTCGTCGCCTTCGGCTGAACCCAAGAGGGCCTTCGGAAATGAATCGGGGCCACATCTCTGAGGAGGGGATATCTCACTTCTTGAGATGTTCTATAAGATATGTTTCGTTGTTCTCTGCCTTGAGGAAGATCGGCACGTTTCTTTGCTTTGCGGCCTTGAAGGAGACAAAGATCCATTCTCCCGTCTCGAGCTGGGCAGAACGTTCCAGAACTTCATACGGGAGTGCGAAGGCGTCGGCTATCACCATCCTGTCGTACATTCTCGGCAGGGTGCTCACGAAGTAGCTGTGGAGTTGCTGGAGTGCATTCACATTGAGGTGGGCCACGCGCTGGGTGGCCATCCAGCAGTGGAGCCTGTACTTTCGCCCCTGCCTGAGGAGCTGCTCTATGGCGTAGTTCGACTGAACCGTGAACTGTTTGTCTGACGGGTTGTCTGGGATGTATTCCTGGGCTTCGTCAAGCACAACGAGAACCCGCTGCTTGTTTCCGTATTTCTTCTTCAGGAAGAGGAGCCTGTTGATCAATCTGCTCGTTGCTTTCCTGGCCTGGATTGGGTCTGGTAGGTACAGGACGTTGAGTCGGGCCGATGTTCCCTTGGCCAGATGCTCCGCGAGCCGCTCGGGAGTGAGACGCTTGCTCCGGGCATCACCTTCTCTTCCGTTCCCCAGCATCTCCAGTATCAGGAGTAGATCGGCTCTGAGTCCGGATTTCTCGTGGACGTTCTCGTTCAGATTGCTCAGCAGCGATGACAATTCCTTTCGTGCGTCGTCGTCCAACTCCGATAGCTGAGTGCTCGGCCGAAGCCCCCTCTTTTCAAAGAATTCCGTGCTAAGGGTTCCCAGGGCGAGCACGGAGGCTGTGCCTCCCGCCTTTCCACTGCTGATCGTGTTCTCGAGCAGCTGCCCTATCCACGCCAGGTCTATGCCGCCTTCTTCCTGAAGAGATAGCTTCTCGATGCCTCCGCGATATGCCCTTGCGAGGGCCGCTTCGATCGTCGGCCTTCCAACCGCCTCTTCGAGACTTTCGGGAATCGCCTGCGAGCTGAAGAACTCCTCTTCGCTCTCTATCACCTCACATGTGATCAGCTTCGAGTCGGCGCCGAGCAGGTCCAGGAGGTTGACCGAGTATTCTCCTGCTATGTCGAACACTACAACCGTCAGATTGGGGTCTCTCTTCAGAGCCCGACGAACCAGGGCGCTGGTGAGGTTTGACTTGCCACTTCCAGAAAACGCGAAGAAGCCGCAATGGTACCGGATGAGGTTCTCCATGTCGATGGTGAAGGGCAGGTTGAAACCCGACAGCGTCCCTATCTGCGTGCCGTCCAGTTCGCAAAGGAAAGCTTCGACGGCTTCTCGGGAGAGCAGGTACGCCCGGGAGCCGGGCAGGGGCGCATAGGGCGCGCGTGAGAACTGGAGTTTTTCGTCCTCTACGCTCGCGACGTAGGACGTTGGGATGGCGGCCAGGTCGATCCACGTTTCCTGGGACCGCCCCCAGCTTTCCTTGATCGTGTCGAGGTACTCCTTTCTCAGAAGTGTCGGCATCGAGGAATCGACTCCGGAGAGCTGGTAGTGAGTGGGGCTGACCCCAACGACCTCGTGAACGACGTACTTCGTAATGCCATCTATCTGCCTCTCAATCGCAATGAAGCTTGGAAAGTAGAGCCTGTCAAGCACCTTGTAGCTGAAGCGTGCTTCCACTATGGCCAGCGGGTTGGAGACCGTCAGTTCCCTTCCGTCACTCTTTGAGGTCCTGGTCTGGATTGTGGTTCTTCTCAGCCTGGCCTCGAACTCGCCGCCCATTTCGTCAAACGCCCCTGTTGCTGCTGTTACCAAGTTTCTATCTCACCGCCGATCTCATCCTCGCCTGCTCAGCCTCCGCCCGCTGCTCGCGGTATGACGTGACCAGACCAAATATCTTCTTTCGTCTGGAAACCCCGCCTACCCTCAAGTCCGCAACCCCTCTTAGGGAGCTCCGCAGCATCCTGACCTCGGCCTTGACGGCCTTGTCTGCGAGATAAAGAAGCTGATTGTGGCCGAAGGCCTCGAAGACTTCAGGGTTGTCTGTGAGCGAAAGCACGT
>CAVYVS010000003.1:0-6825 GCA_963772005.1 uncultured Nitrososphaerota archaeon
CTCGGAAACGTCTCTGATTAGAAAACGGAGCCCGATGCTGGCTATTCCACTACCAGTTCAATTCCACAATCAGCGCCACGGCCGGACACTATTCTTCCCCTGCCCCTGTACCTATGGAAGCGTGCTAACCCAGCCAAGATTCAAGGCGTCTTGATTCCATTGTCGCAATTGGAACCTTGATGCGCTTGCCGTTGTGTTGGGTCGGCCTCCTCTTTGTGCGCGCAATCCTGATGATCCTCTTTCTCCTTGGATCATTCTGATTGTCACCAAGGTGAATGGAATCGTCACTCCATTCGGATGATGCGCCATGTAAGCCGACAGGCATTTCACTTTGCTCCACTGGAGAGTCATATAACTACTGTCTGCCGAGTACTCGGCGTTCAAGAGCCCGTCCCAATATGGGAAAACCAAACCCGCCACGCGTCAAGAGTGCCTCTATTCGGCGTTCCCGTTCTAGCCGTCCGAGGACTGCACTTTTCTTCCTCACCCTCTTGCTCCTTGGGCTTGCTTTCGTCCCTTCGCAGGTTCACTCCCAGGTGGTCCCCGCGAACGTCAAAGTGGGAGAGGGACCAATGGCCTTGGCCTACGACCCTGTCAAGGGAGAGGTATTCGTACTGAATGTTGATTCCAACGATACCTCCGTGATATCGGACAGCAGCAACACGGTCGTCGCGAACGTTTCTGTGGGCTCTTACCCCACGGGCATAGCCTACGATTCGGCGAAGGAAGAGATCTTCGTGGCCAATGTCAACCAAGGAAATGGCACGGTCTCTGTGATATCAGACAGCAGCGACAAGGTCGTCGCGAACGTTGCGGTAGGCTTGGACCCCAATAGCATAGCCTATGACTCCACAAGGGGTGAAGTGTTCGTAGCCAACTACTTCTCCAGCGATGTCTCCGTGATATCCGATAGGATCAACGCGGTCGTTGCGAACATCACCGTAGGAGGCCACCCGGTCGGCTTAGCCTATGACACCGCGCGGGGGGAAATCTTCGCGACCAACTACTTCTCCGGCACTGTCTCGGTGATATCAGACAGCAGCGACAAGGTCGTCGCGAACGTTTCAGTGGGGAGTGACCCGATCGCCGCAGCCTATGACCCGGCAAAGGGAGAGGTTTTCATAGCCAATTTTTACTCCGGCACCGTCTCGGTGATATCAGACAGCAGCGACAAGGTCGTCGCGAACGTTGCGGTGGGACCTCATCCCGACGACCTTGCTTACGACCCCAGCAAGGGTGTGGTATTCGTTACTAAGAATAGTCAATCTGACGACCTTTCCGCGATATCCGACGGCGACAACCAAGTCGTGGCGAACGCTACCGTGGGAAGTGGGCTCTACGGCGTCGCATACGACGCGGCAAAGGGAGAAGTGTTCGTGACGAGCAGCACCTCTAACACTGTGTCCGTCATGTCTGACAGCCTTCCGTTGACAACGGGCAGCGTGAACAGCACCTCAACTTCTCCCAAGTCCGCGAACGAGCTCAACCACAGGCTCCACCACATCTACAGTCGAATCAAGTACCACGGCCACTTCGACATCCACGCAAGGCCAGCTGACCATCGGTATAGATTTCCTGATTCTGAGCGCGATCGGTGTCGGAGTGATCGTCGTGGCGATTGGAGCGTGGGTCTTGAAGAATCGTGCACAACGGGCGCCATAGTTGGGCGACCGATCAGGCCTTCCAGCATACGGGTTCGGCGAGCATCGCCCTCGTAGGGATCATGTCCAAACCATGCCAGATATCTGGCTCGGCTGAGCAGACGCGGGGTTCATGCTCCCGGTGAAAATCTACTTCGTTTAGTCGAGCGTCGTACATTGCTTCGGAACCCGGCGCTGAAGTGGACCCGGCCGATGACGAAGGTGTGTCGGCGAAATTGTTGTGGTCTTGTAAGGGGGTACACCGTCTTGCTGGCAAAAGTGGACCGTCCTCATTTTGGTGCAGCCCAAAGTCGGGCCGTACAATTGCGCTACACAGAAAGTGGACTTGAACATGAAATTGGTCGTCTCACCGATCCCAAACTAAGTATTCTCTAGCGAGATATGGCGACAAAAGGGTACAACATGCTTTGTCGTGCTCATCCGCCCGACGTGTTCCGATCGAGTCGTCTGAGACCGAGCACACTCCTCAATGCGGTGACCGTCCCAGCAGCGAAGCCTGCGAAATGGTTGTTCTAGATAGGCTGCGACAACCGAACCAGGGAGTAGGCTTGGTGCGCCTGTAAATAACCAAGAACAGGTTCTTGCTAAAAGAGATTCATCACCTTGGACACTTCCGTGTTTGGACTGCCAAGACGACCGTGACGAGTACTATCAGCGGCCAGAGCACGCTTTCCTGCAGCGTCAAACGAAGTCTATGGTTCACCGTTTTCCTTTCGGGAGTCGCGAGTCCTCGAGGATTGGTCATTCCGCAGAGCTCCGTCGCCGGGAGGATGGCAGGGAGCTTCGACGCTCAGGTCTGGACCCCGACGATGCAGGTGAATGGGAAAGGGACCGCGGAATGGACTATCAGGGGAACGCATGACCCCGCGACGGAAACGGTCAGCATCGCAATCCGAAGTTCGGGAGTGGATTACAAGGGGACCGATACCTATCTTGGAGAATTCCCTGAATCGCGCTGCCGTTGAGTCATCGATGACCGGCTAATATTGGACCATGACTGAGGAATCTGTGGAAGTAATCTTGGGATGGATGCCAATCAGCCCGAATAGGCTCATAAAATAAGAATGGAGAAACACAGATTGCCTTGGTCCGAACTCGTGCATGAAGCAAAGGGTCTTCATCCCATTCCTTTTCGAATCATTCAATGAAAACCATCCAGCTCTGGAACGGAAGTGCACGTAATCCAGAACGGCATCAAGGTCGACGACGCCCTACCTCGCCAGCATCATTGCGCTTGGGGTGTTCTTGGCCAACACAGACCCCAATTCGTCTAGCTCGTCGTCAGGTATGCGGCTTAGGAACTCCTGGAATGCGGTCTTTGTCATCTTCACACATCCCATTTCTTCCCACAGCACATCATCGCGTGTATGAGTGGAGAGCACCTGATTCACAAGCGTGTTAAGACTGACCCTGTGTGTCCTAGCCTCGTCCTCGAGCGAGTCGTACACATCCTTCCAGACTCTGAAATGGACCGAGGAACTCTTCCTCATCGAGTCCTCAGGCGCCAGAGCTGACATATCGTCCTCAAACGGAGGAACTGGCTCTAGTATTTAGGGGTGACTACACTGGTCCGCAAAGGTTCGCAGTGGGCTCATCCCGCTTTTATGACGCGCGTTGAAGTTATACACCAGGTAACAAGATTGACTGATGAAACAATTTCGGATAAGAAACTGTCCAGGCGACAGTTCATGGGAAGCGCAGCTGCAGGAGCTGTCGTGCTCGGTACTGTGGCAGGAGCAACAGCACTGGTGCCAAAGGTAGCAGACTAGTGGAGTAAAGGCAGCAACGCCCATCCCGGTGGCGGCGCAGGGTTCGGCCGTGGGCATTCCGTCCAGCTGGGACTACGCGGCCGACGTGGTGGTCGTGGGATATGGAGTGGCGGGTGCAAGCGCTGCGATAACGGCACACGATGCCGGAGCCAGCGTCATCATATTGGAAAAATCACCACATGCCGACAGCGGCAATTCCGGCGTGTGTGGCGGCCTGTCATGGTTTCCAGTGCTCTCTTCGAACGGTGGCTCCATAGAGGATTTCATAACCTACATGAAGGTGTCTCAATGGGGGACAGTGGCAGACGACGATCTAATCACTGCCTTCTGCACTGGCATCGCCAATCTTCCAGCTTGGTTCACGAGCCTCGGAGCCAAGACCACATTCGTTACATCGAACTGTGCAGTGCCGAGGGCTCTTGTGACGGGCCTCGTCTCCCCTCAGCTTTCAATCGGTAGCGAATTGGACGAATTACCTACACGTCCTGACCCCGACGGGAGCGGCAGGAGTCTGGCGTGGACGACATGGTTTTCTTGCAAGGATGCGTCAATGCAAGGAACATCCCCGTGAAGCTCGCGACGCCGGCCCAAAGACTGATTCAGAATCCCGTGACCAAGGAAGTAGTTGGCGTCCAGGCAGTAGACTGGAAGGGTGAGACGCTGTATGTGCAGGCTAACAAGGGCGTGATTCTCGCTTGCGGTGGTTACGAGAACAACCAGGAGATGCGCACCAATTTCCTGCCGTGGGCGAATTCGAACGAGCCCTTCATCACGTTCGGGGGGACTCCGTACAATACCGGAGATGGGATAATCATGGCACAGAGCGTGGGAGCGAAGCTCTGGCACATGAACAACAAGGAGTGGGGCGGAACCACTTACGCATCCAAGGCGGCGAGCAAAGAACTCGGAATGGGAGTTTCGATATCCGCCACCGGTGGCAACTTTGCCATCATCGTAAACAAATTCGGGCTAAGATTCATGAACGAGCATATTTATTCCTCTCACACCGCCCAACTTCTCCCGACGGAGCAGCTTGTGGAGCTGAACTCCCTCCAACCAGTTCAGGCTCCTTTCTCCCCCCAGTACTCCTACTTGCCCTCGGACTACGTCGACTATCCCAACATTCCGTACTACGCAGTCTTTGACAGCACACTCATGAAGACTGGTCCTCTTCACTCCGGCGGGTGGCCTGGTCTTGTCAGTGCCCTGCATCCGGCTGGAACTCAGGTCTACACATGGAGCAGCGATAACAGCGCGGAGGCTGGCAAGGGGATGGATACTCACAGGCAAAGACCCAACAACGCTCGGCAACAACATCGTCAGTTACGACAACTTTGGACGAGTGGTAGGGATGAACGCCACCAATCTTGCCGCAACCATAACCCAATACAACACCGACTGCGCGGCCGGCAAGGGCGACACTGTGTTCGGCAGACCGGCGTCTACGATGGTGGCCCTCACCAACCCTCCCTACTACGCGATCGAATTGTGCGAGCTCCCCTGAACACGAACGGCGGCCCAGTACACGACCAGTACGGCCGAACAATAGACGTGTACAGCAACCCGATTCCCAGGCTGTACAGCATAGGCGAACTCGGTTCGATCTTCGGCTACCTGTACTACGGCGGCGGCAATTTCCCTGAGGGCATGGTCATGGGACAATACGCCGGCAAGCACGCAGCCTCCTTGCCAAGTCTGGCGATGCCCTAGGGGCCTCCAGCGCAACCTGATGCGTGGGAAGCTCCTGAGCAAGGAGTTTCCTCCCCTTCTCTTTCTGCTGAGCACCATGCCTACTGGACTCGCAACCTCTGAGGCCTGCGGCAAGAGTGCTTCACGGTGCGCCCCTCGTCTTGACTCTTCGGGGGACGCGCCGCAGGCACCTCCACGTTCTGAAGTTAACAAGTCTATCCGACACACTAGCGTCCGCCTTTCCTGCCGAGCCCGAATTTGAAGAAATCAGAATGTCGATTTGAACACTAAACTGGTTGGTGCTCTCCAGGCCCACTGACAATAAACTAAGAACAGACTCCGATTAGGAAACGGAGCCCAATGCCGGCTATTCCACTACCAGTTCAATTCCACATTCAGCGCTGCAGCCTGACACTATTCCTTCCCTAAGCCTGTACCTATGGAGGAATGTCGGAGTATCTTTGGAAGGTCGCGATAAAGGGCACGAGTTGGCCGAGAGCGAACTTGTACGTGTTTCTGCCCTTTGTCAGGAAACCGTGTTGAGGGTAAGGGTTGACCTCACGTGTTGGAGTGGACGTACCTTGGAGAATACGATTTCCTTGAGTGCCTGGTCAGACTCGGCTTCGACCTCGACCACCACATCGTAGACACCGTATACCTCGTAAACTCTGGCGATGCCTTTGACCTTCTCAAGTTCTGACATCACCTCAGTCTCCGAGCCCAGGTCCGTGTTGACCAGGACGAATGCCTTTTTCATCGGTTACATTCTGCTTTCCAATGGTGTAAATACTTTCTTCTCGGTCTCACGGTTACCAAGACCTGCGCATGGCGTCGTGACACCAGTCTGCTCCTTGAATTCCTCGCGCAATACGAGGATATCAACTCCGCAATTCACAGACGGGAACGGTGGACTTGAGAACAGAATCGGTTGGCTCTCTTGGACCCACATCTCTCCAGCACTAGCCATTGCAAGCTTCGCGTGCGTCCCCCAAATCTCTTGGTCTGTTCCGTCCCTGCTTTCGATTAGTTAATCTAGCGTCGAGCTCTAAGGGGTATCCCAGAGCCGGATAGCTTGAAAGAACGAAGAATCCCACGCACGATGTCCACCCAGCATCCGGACAACATCTCTCCCCCGCCGTGGGCCGACAACGAGGTCATAGAGGGCGAGGCTGAACTGCGAGAGGCACTCTTCGCATACAAGGATCTCGGATGCGACGAGGTGATGTGGGACTCAGAAGGAAAGGACGTGGACACCAACGTCGTCAGGAAGCTCTTCAGCTCCTACCCCGAGTACTTCCAGAAGAACGTCATCGGCGAGGACATCTTCCTTACCTACAGGATCCCGAACCCCCAGATTGAAATCGCGGAGCGGAAGATTGTCACGACCACCCTTGACACGATCCCCCTGAGTTCCGACGTCGCGACTGTCTTCCACAAGAGGGAGGCGGTGCCGGTCTTCGAGGTCATCCTGCCGTTCACCACGAGCGGAAAGGAACTCGCGTGGCTCCACGATTACTACGGAAAGGCTATCGCGGGCGTCCAGAGCATTAACCTCTCCAGTTCGATGACTATCAAGGGCTGGATAGGAGAGTTCAGGCCCAAGGAGATCAACGTAATTCCCCTTGTGGAGGACATGGAACACCTGCTCCTCATCGATGGTCTCGTGAAGGACTACCTGGGGTCGGTAAAGACAGACCACATGCGAG
>CAVYVS010000004.1:0-10702 GCA_963772005.1 uncultured Nitrososphaerota archaeon
TAGATGAACGCCTCCTCCGAGTTCTGCCTCGTGTAGGGAGGGCTTTCGTCGAATTTCGTGTAGAGGCTGGCTGGCGAATGGAAGTCCATCAGCGAGGTGAGTTCCTTGCTCTTCCCCACTTCGAAGAACGAACGGATAAATTCCGCAACCTCCTCCTTCGCCTCCCTCAGTCCCGAGCCGCTCATGACCGGCTGGAGTCGCCGCGGAATAGATAAACTATGCAGGAGAAACGGGCTGTTTGCTATTTCTGGACTACGTACGACCATCTCCCTCAGGGTCATGAGCACGGCTGGGAAGCACTACCCAGGTCTCCGCATCGCGTATAGATGGGGTCACCATCGAGCATGACCTTCTTGCCGCCGTGCCCCATTGAGCGGGGAAGATGAGATAGTTTGTTGGAGCCGATGAGCTTCGAACAGGATGCTTTCGTTTCATGGATTCGAATGATTCATAATGAATAAGTGATTACGGCCACTTGAGAGAATAGTCACGGGCCTTCCTCAAGTTCGTATTGGCGAGCGCGGGAGCATCTCTCAGAAGTGTCTGCAAGGAGGGGGCTCCGAGTATGTCCTCCGCACGAATTCTTGGAACTCTTGTTCCGATTTCGGCGGCAACTCAATGCCTTCGTGGGTCGCGTCAGCGACTATTCTCTGAGAAGGTCGAACAAATCGGCTCGTCCCGGTACGGGCTCCTGTCCAAGTGAACTTCAGGACCTCACAGGCTCACATTGCCGTCGAGCCGTCGACGGTTGGCTAGTACTCGACTACGACCGAGGAATCCGGGGTGATGACCTTGGGGTGGATGCCAATTAGCCCGAATAGGTCCATGAAATAAGAACGGAGAAGAACGGATTCTTTTGGTCCGAACTCGTGCATGAAGCAAAGGGTGGTCATCCCGTTCCTTTTCGATTCAGTCATTGAAAACCATCCGGCTCTGGAACGAAAGCGCAGGTAATCCAGAATGGCATCAAGGTTGACGGCGCCCTTCCTCGCCAGCATCATCGTGCTTGGGGTGTCATTGGCCAACACAGCCCCCAATTCGGCTCAGCTCGTCGTCGGGTATGCGGCTCAGGAACGCACGGAAAGCGATCTTTGTCAATTTCACGAATTCCATTTCTTCCCACAGCACATCGTCGCGTGTATGGGTGGAGAGCACCTGATTCACCAGCGTATTCAGATGGTCCTATGTGTGCTAGCCTCCTGCTCGAGCGAGTCGTACACGTCCTTCCAGACCCTGAAGTGCCCCGGAACGCTCGCTCTCATCGAACCCTCGGCATCAAGAGCGGTCATATTGCCCTCGAGTGAACTGCCGACCGGCGTTGTATTTACGCATGACTCCACATGTCTACAGATGACTCGTCGAGACTATATACTTGACATAGCAATTTCGCGCCAGGTAATACAATTGACAGATGAAACAATCACTGACAAGAAACTGTCCAGGAGACAGTTCATGGGAACCGCAGCCGCAGGAGCCGTAGTGCTCGGCGCTGTGGCAGGGGCGAACGAAGTTCGCGCCGCATCTAACAGCGGCAGGTGAGAAGCTAGCCGTCCCGGTGGCGAGGAGCAATCTGCGAGCGTGGGCATTCCTTCCAGCTGGGACTACACCGCTGACGTGGTGGTCATAGGAAATGGAGGAGCTGGCACTGCTGCAGCCATAGGAGCCTACGATGGAGGGGCAAGCGTCCTCATCCTTGAGAAGGCTCCAAAGGGACTTGATGGAGGAAACACAGGGGTAGCAGGGGGAACCTGCACGATGGTTTCGCCTTTGACAGACTGGATCACCATTGTGAACATGGCGTGCTTCGGAACCACTCCCCTCGACGTAGTAACCGCCTTCTGCACAGAAGCTAACAAACTTCCGAACTGGATAGCGAGCCTAGGGGGCAGCATGAAAATCGGCTCCCTCCACACTTGGGGTACCCTCCTACTTTCTTCCAACCCTATGTCTCTGCGGACTACAAATGTACGGCTGCCAATATCGCCGTCCCGTCATTCTCATACCCTCTCAAAGGGACCAGTGCGACTGGGGCAAGTGGCAGTGGAAAGGACTTCTTCGCATTCCTTGACAACTGCAGAGTCTCCAGGAACATACCAGTCATGTATCAGACGCCTGCGAAACAACTGATACAGAATCCCACTACGAAGGAGATAGTTGGCGTCGTTGCCACAAACTGGACCGGACAGGATATATACGTTCGAGCCAACAAGGGGGTAATCCTCGCCTGCGGCGGATACGAAAACAATCCAGAGATGAAAGCCAATTATGCACCGGAGTCGCCAAAGAGCGAGTTCATAACCTTCTACGGGACACCCTACAACACCGGAGACGGAATCTACATGGCACAACAGGTGGGTGCGAAGCTCTGGCACATGAACAAGAAAGAAGTCCACGCGATTGCATGCGAGGCAGGAAGCGTGGAAATAGGCGTCGGTCTAGTGGTGGCTAATCATCGGCTATGGATGTCCGGGCGCAACTCACTATACCCAATCATCTACGTGAACAGATACGGGAAGAGATTCATGAATGAATACTGCTACACTGGACACAACGATCAAACGAAGGAATACGACGAGTTCGAAGAGAGTTCACAGGCCACGGAGGGAGTAAGATTACTGCGACTGGCCAAACATCCCATTCTACGCCATCTTTGACTCGGTCAGCGATGAAGCCGGTCCTATCGCGTTGACCGACGGCCCCGGCCACACTCCAAGGCCTGGATACAATGGGCTCCACAACCTCTACAACTGGAGTGCGGACAACAGCGCCGAACTGGCCAAAGGCTGGATTGTAACCGCCGACACGCCGGCGCACTTGGGAGCCAAAATCACATGCAGGGACTTCTTCGGCAGAGTTGTCGGGATGGACGCTGCGGGTCTCGATGCGACGGTGACTGCCTGGAATGCCGCCTGCGCTGCAGGAGTTGATACAGCGTTTGGCAGACCCACCAAGACTCTGCAGCCGTTGGCGACTCCACCGTTCTACGCCATGGAATTGATCGAGTGCCAGGCCAACACGGACGGAGGTCCAGCTCATGACAAGTACACAAGGACTCTGGACGTCAACAACAACCCGATTCCAAGACTCTACAACGCAGGGGAACTCGGCTCTCTGTGGGGCGGCCTGTACTGGGGCGGTGGGAATGTCCCCGAGGCGATTGCGATGGGTCGCGTCGCCGGCGCGCACGCAGCCACCTTGCCGAGTTGGACGTAGGAACGTAGAGACACCCTAGTCGTAGACTCGATGCGTGGGAAGCTCCTGAGCAAGGAGCTCCCTCCTCATTTCTTTAGAATCTCGAAGTGAAATTGGCAATGAACAAGCGGAGAATGTACATCATTGGTCTGACGGCATTGCTCCTAGGTGTCGTGTTCACCACATACGGCGTCTGGCTCCAGGGAAGCTTCTCGCACGGCGAGCCTGGATTCGACTCCGGCTGCTACTGCCACAACAACGGCATCTCCGTCTACGTCAACGGCACGGGCGACGGCGAGGGAGGGGTCTTCTTCGGCCCATTCACGGCCGGAGGCTCGTTCCACCTCCTTATCAGTACCAACAACGACGGCCGTCACGGGCGTCGTCCCCGGACTCCAGCAGTGGGAGTCCAACCAGACCGACAACGCCAAGTTCACGATTCTCCCCGCACAGGTCACCGACGGCTCCGCCCAGGACCGCTCCCCGAGAATCGGGAAACATCACCGCGCTCTACAAGATAACCGCGCCGGCGACGGCGGGCTTCTACACGCTCACCATCTACGCGCAGGGTTCGCTGATGCAGGGCATCGCGATACAGGTGACCGGCGGAACCACCACGACATCCACAACAACGTCCACGACGCACACCACCAGCTCAACGACCTCGACCACCAGCTCAACGACCTCGACCACTAGCCACAACTCCAGCACGACTTCTACCACCTCATCCACAACGACGTCTTCCACAACCCACACCACCAGCACAACAACCTCTACTACAACCTCTACTACAACCTCTACTACCAGCACTCGACATCCACTTCATCAAGCACGTCAACGCACTCGACCACCAGCACCACTTCAACCACCATCGACCACGCCAAGCTGACTGTCTCGATAACGAGTCCGTCTTCCGGTGCATCGTTCATGGGAGATCAGAGCCTACACCATCTCCGGGACGATCAGTCCAACACCCTCGCTCCCGGACAGCGTCACAATCAAAGTGAATCTCCAGGGTTCTTTCACGATACTTGATTCCTCGACCCAGGCGGTCACTCTTCAGGGACCTTCTCCTACGCGACGCACGTGGGTGGTACTCCGTCTTGGGTAGCCGGGACGTACGTCATAGCGGCCACCGACTCCAAAGGTGCGACGGGGACGACGACGTTCGGGTATTCCCCCTCAAGCACGTCCACCACATCTACCACGTCAAGTATCACCACACAATCGGCCTCGAGCACCACAGCGTCAACCTCTACTCAGACTGTCACTCAGACTGTGACGACCACCATTCCAGTCACGACGACCGCCACGTCAATCGCCACCCAGACTGTGACAGGACCAACAACGACCGTGACCGGACCAGCGTCCACCATAACCAGCACAGCCACGGCGACGGCGCCGCCCCTGACCCTGACCCTGACCAGCACACAGACGGTGACCCAGACCACGACCAGCACTTCGACGACTTCTGCCGTACCCGACTGGGCATACGTAGCGATGGTGGTCCTGCTCCTCGTCGGACTGGCGATAGGCTATGTGGTCACGAGACCGTCGGTCAAAACGGGGATGAATTAGAGAATGATCTCGGGGAAGATGGGTCTGTTTTGCAATCGGGTGGCCAAGATGACAATGAATAAGCGAAGCATGTACAAGGTCGCGCTCGCGGTATTGCTCCTCGGCCTCGTCATGGTGACGTCCGGCGTCTGGCTGCCTGGCAGCTCGCATGGCGCGCCAGACCAAGCGTCTACTGCGACATCGACCGCTGGTTCGATAGCATTCACGAGCCCGTCTTCGGGTGCGTCGTTTACGGGCACCCAGACCTACGCCATCTCCGGGACGATTAGCCCAGCCCCGTCGCTCCCGGACAGCGTCTCCATCGGCGTGACACTCCTGGGTTCTTCCTCGGTCCTCGATTCCTCGATCCAGTCGGTCACCGCTTCGGGGACCTTCTCCTACTCCACTCACGTGGGCGGCACTTCGTCGTGGGTGACAGGGACGTACGTCATAACGGCCACCGACTCGAACGGCGCGACAGGGTACGCGACCTTCCAGTATACAGCCACAACCTCGACTAACACGACCACGACCACTTCGACTTCAACGACCTCTACCTCGACGACCACGACAGCATCGTCGACCACAACCTCGACCCCAGGCTCGATAACTTTCACGAGCCCGTCTTCGGGCACGTGGTTCGTGGGCCCTCAGACTACACCATCTCCGGGACGGTCACACCGACCCCCTCCCTCCCGGACA
This sequence comes from uncultured Nitrososphaerota archaeon, assembly GCA_963772005.1. Taxonomy (GTDB): domain Archaea; phylum Thermoproteota; class Nitrososphaeria; order Conexivisphaerales; family DTJL01; genus DATKKG01. Next base: position 5,452 of record CAVYVS010000004.1, read on the forward strand.
GCGTCATGATTCACGTGACGCTCTTGGGCTATTCCTCCTTGATTGATTCTTCGACCCAGGCCGTCGCATCTTCGGGCACATTCTCCTACGCGACGTCATCAGGTGGCACTTCGTCGTGGGTGACAGGGACGTACGTCATAGCGGCCACCGACTCGAACGGCGCGACAGGTTACACGACCTTCCAGTATACCGCCACAAGCACGACCACGACCTCAAGTACCTCGTCAACTACCTCAAGCACAACCACCACTTCGACCACTTCGACCACAACGTCAAGCACGTCGACAGTCTCGACGACCAAAGCATCAACCACGATCACTCAGACTGTGACGACCACCATTCCAGTCACGACGACCACCACGTCAATCGCCACCCAGACTGTGACAGGACCAACAACGACCGTGACCGGACCAGCGTCCACCATAACCAGCACTACGACGATACCGCCTTCCACCGTGACCGCCACAAAGACGACGACCCAGATCGCGACGAGCACCGTGACGCAGACGGCTTCTGCCATACCTGACTGGGCGTACGGAGCGATGGTGGTCCTACTTCTTGTCGGACTGGCGATAGGCTATGTGGTCAAGACACAAACAGCAAAACGGAGTGAACCAGACCGTGCTCTCGGAGGACTGAATGCGCTCTCCAGGAAACTCTCGCTTCCCGGCTACATGACAGACGAAGCGGCACGCATATGCAAAGGGGGTCTTGAAAGGGGCCGGGTCTACAGAAAGCCTCTCGCCCGGATTTCAGCCTCGTCGCTGTACGCCGCGTGCAGGGAGAAGGGGGTCCCGACGACTCTCGATGAGGTAGCCGCGGCCAGCGGCGTGAACAAGAAGGAGATAGCGAGTGCTACAGGTTGCTCGTCAACGAGCTGGACCTCAAGATTCCCGTCGCCGACCCCGCCGAATGTCTGGCGAGAGTCGCATCCAAACTGAAGGCGGAGCCGAAAGTGGAGACAGACGCCCGTGAGATACTCTCGAGAGCCGCGAAAGTGGATATCACGGCCGGAGTGAACCCGAGAGTGCTAGCCGCTTCGGCCCTCTACATAGCCTCGCTGCTCGACGGCGAGTGGATGACCCAGAGGAGCGCAGCGGAGGCGGCCGGGGTGAGAGAGGCCACCGTCCGGAAGGAGAGCAAGCGCCTCAGGAAGATCGTCCGGGTGCAGCTGGCAAGAACAACGCGCAAGAAAAGAGACGGTTGGTCCGAGTTGGAGGCGAGTCGGTCGACTGGTGCTGAAGTGCCTGTACGATCTCTTGCAGGATAGAGAGAACTAGTCCATCCGATAACAGTAATGTTGACCGTTCCTGCCGGGCCGACTTCTCGGGGGCGCCTTCTAGCACGACGGACCGGAGGAGGTCTCGGCGCCCGACTCGAGCGAATCGTATACGTCCTTCCAGACCCTGAGGTGCCCAGGAGCACTTGCTCTCATCGAACCCTCAACGTCAAGAGCAGCCATATTGCTCTCAAGCGAACGCTACCGGGGTTGTGTTTACGCATGACTCCACTTGTCTACAGATGACTCATCCCAATTATATGCTTGGTAAAGTAACTTCATGCTAGGTTACAAAATTGACAGAAGAAAGAATAACGGATAAGAAACTGTCCAGACGGCAATTCATGGGAACCGCAGCCGCAGGAGCCGTAGTGCTCGGCGCTGTGGCAGGAGCGAAGTCATTGGCGCCCAATGTGATAACAGCCGGTGCGAAGGCGCCCGATGCAGCCGGTGGGGTCAAGGCCGCATCATCCATCGCGTTGCCGGCACAAGCAACGGTCGGGACTATTCCATCCAGTTGGGACTACTCGGCTGATGTGGTGTGCATAGGTAATGGAGGTGCCGGTGTTGGTGCGGCTATTGGAGCTTACGATGCAGGGGCAAGCGTTCTCATCCTTGAGAAGGCTCCAAAGGGGCTTGATGGAGGAAACACAGGAGTGGCAGGGGGAAGCAGCAAGATAATTACGCCTCTGACAGACTTCATCACCATAGTAAACATGATGTGCTATGGTACCACTCCCCTCGACGTAATCACCGCCTTCTGCAAAGAAACTACAAACCTTCCGAACTGGATAAGCAGCCTCGGGGGCAGCATGGTCAACGGTGCCTTCAACACCGCTGCTACTTCGACTAACCCCATAGGCGTCCCTCCTTCCTTGTACGCTGGCTTTGTTTCTCCAGACATGACCGTGCACACGGTGAGCATAGCCGTCCCGGCATTCTCATACCCTACCAAGACACCCGGTGTGACGACTGGGGCAAGTGGCTCGGGAAAGGATCTCTTCGCATTCCTTGACAACTGCAGGGCTCAGAGGAATATACCAGTCATGTATCAGACGCCCGGGAAGCAGCTGATACAGAATCCCAGTACGAACGAGATACTTGGAGTAATTGCCACAGACTGGACCGGACAGGACATATACGTTCGAGCCAACAAGGGCGTAATCCTCGCCACCGGGGGATATGAAAACAGCCCAGAGTGTACGACAACTTTTGCACCAGTGTATCCGGCGACTGAACACGTAAGCTTCTGGGGGTCACCCTACAACACTGGAGACGGAATCTACATGGCAACGCAGGTGGGCGCGAAGCTCTGGCACATGGGTAAGAGAGACGACACAACACTTTCGCTTGCATGCAAGATAGGAAGCGACCAAATAGGTGATGCTCTGCCAGTTAGTAGAATCGGTGGTGGAGTTTCAACCGTCCAACCTGTCATCCACGTGAACAGATATGGGAAGAGATTCTACAATGAATACCGCCACACTGGACACAATGACTCAACGTTGGAATTCGACCAATACGTAGAGACGTTCATATCTGCGAGTGGTCAAAACGACGCAAAGGACTTCTCCGACTGGCCAAACATTCCATTCTACGCCATCTTTGACTCAAAGGCAATGTCCGGAGGTCCATTCGGTTCGTCTTGGCCTACTTCCACCCTCTATTACGCGCCGATTCACCACCTCTATGAATGGAGTCCGGACAACAGCGTCGAACTAGCCGCAGGATGGATTGTAACAGCTGACACGCCGGCGCACTTGGGAGCCAAGATCACATGCAGGGACTTCTTCGGCAGGGTTGTCGGAATGGACGCTGCGGGTCTCGATGCTCAGGTGACTGCCTATAACGCCATGTGCACTGCAGGAGTTGATACCGCATTCGGCAGAGGCGCTGCGAGTCTACTGCCATTGACGAATCCACCCTTCTACGCCATGGAACTGACAGAGTGCATGGTCAACACGGACGGAGGTCCAGTTCACGACGCGCAGCAAAGGACTCTGGACGTCAACAACAACCCAATCCCAAGACTCTACACACCAGGAGAACTTGGCTCTCTGTTCGGCGGCCTGTATTACGGAAGTGGGAACATCCCCGAGGCGATTTGCATGGGCCGCCTCGCTGGAGCGAACGCAGCCGCCCTGCCAAAATGGACGCAGTAACGGAGAGACAATAGTCGTAGACTCGATGCGTGGGAAGCTCCTGAGCAAAGAGCTTCCTCCCCTCCCCTTTCTGCTGAGCGCCATTCCTCCTAGATTCGTTCTGCGGACCCGTTCGCGATGAAGGCCGGTCCCGGTCCGCTATTACGATGCAACCGATGGTCGGGAAGATGAAGACACAGAGCGGACGCAGCACTGCGGCCGGACTGGCTGACCCAGCTGGCGCGGCGGAGGAAGCAGGCGTGAGGGAAGCCACTGTCCGGAAGCAGAGCAAGCGCCTCAGGAAGGTCGTCGAGGTGCGGCCGGGAAGAACATTGAGGAAGCAGAGACCTGGTTGGTACGAGCTGGAGACAAGTCGGTCGAGTCGTGCTGAAGTGCCTGTACGATCTCTTGCACGATAGAGAGAACTGGTCCATCTGCGGACAGTAATTTTGACGATGCCTATCAGGCCCGCTTCATTTGATGGCGTGTTTCGCCTTGAGTTCCTTAGTGTTAGAACATAATCAAACTCTTATTCTAACCGCATTTTCCACCCACTTTCGTCCGCAAGAGGGTAGATTTCTCGATAAGAAGAAGACAGTTTCGTGGGAACGCAAAAAGTCGGGGAAAACGCGATGATGCGAAAATCTGCAGAGCTAAGTTCTAGGCGGGGTCCACCTTCTTGTCTGTCTACCTCGTTATAGATCTTGAACCTGCGAAATGGTAGCGGAGTTCCCTAGAGTCTTGCGATCTCGATGACTTGGAGCGGGCCTATCCGGAGTCAAACCGGTCACGGGCGCTCGCATGGCGTAGTTCGCTCCTCCCCACCGGCAGTATGACGTGCTAAGTGCACTCAAGTGCACTCAAACCGTTTACAGATGTTACGTATTGTCTAAGTATGGCTTGAATCTGCATAGTCGTAGACGATATGAATTGACAGATGAAATCAAGAAAGTCTCGAGAAGAGCGGTGATAGCAGGGGTCGGCTCAGGAGTGATTGTCGGTGCAGTAGCGGGTGTTGCTAGCGGAGCACTCCTGGCACCAAAAGGTGCGGCCGGTGCGGCCGGTGCGACTGGTGCGACTGGTGCGACTGGTGCGACTGGTGCGACTGGTGCGACTGGTGCGGCAGGACCAGCAGGGTCGCCTCTACCCTCGACGTGGCAATACCAAACTGATGTCCTCGTCATAGGTGCGAACCTAGGTGGCCTCGCTGCGGCAGTTAGGGCGACTCAGAATGGTGCGAAGGTCGTGCTCGTCGAAGCTTCGCAGAAGACCGGCGGCACAGCCCTTTTCTCTGGAGGAGATGTCCACCAGTACAACATGAGTACGTGGGCTGAGTACCTAGGCAAGGATGCCGACGCTTGACCCCGTGCTGGGTAAGCTCCGCGGCTGACACCTGGCCAACGGCGGCCAAGTGGGTGCAGGGCCTCGGTGTTCCGTTCAAGTACTGTACCACGGACGGTTCGCCGACTAGTACTTCGGCACTGGTGGCTGGTCAGGCGTACGCAGGTTTGGATGTCACCATGGGTCCCACTGTGGGCAGTCCCACTTATGCTGACAAGCGGGCATACTGTGACGGATTCAACAGTCTCGTCACGAATGGAGGCGGAACAATACTTACATCAACAGCTGGTGTGAACTCTGGCAGGATTCGATAACCGGGAAGGTAGTCGGGGCAAGGGCCAATGGGCCTAAGGGCACGATTGACATCAAAGCCAAGGCGACGATCCTTTCCTGTGGCGGATTCCAGAACAACAAAGAGCTTCGCGTAAGGTACTTTGGAAGATGGGCCGACCTGAACGTCGCCAGATGCGTCCCATACAATACGGGAGCC
>CAVYVS010000005.1:0-16568 GCA_963772005.1 uncultured Nitrososphaerota archaeon
TCACCGGTAAGCTTGGCAAGGGCGAGCTCGACGCTGGCACCCAGCACTAAATTCTCGGTTCATGTTCTGCCACATGGCCGACGATTTGGGCACGGGCGCAATATCGGGCAGTACAACTCGATAACCGGCGCCGGGGTATCGTCGAGGTCATACAAGATACCACTGGCAAGATCCTCACAACATAACCGAAGACACCGCAGCGGGCTACATGGGGGATGTGGTCTACGTTCTGGAAGGCCTGGGTATTTGCCGCCTATGGCAATGAGAAGGCTATAATTACGGCTCTACCCCACTGATTTCAGCAATATCGGACAGCAACGACACCTTCGTTGCCATCCATAATGGAATACGCCGGGGAACTCGCAATACAACTGGCCGACGCAACCAGTTGGGATGGCTTACAACAGCGGCAAGGGCGAGATATCATGTCGGATGTCGATGGCAGGTCTCCGTATTAATGACAGCACCTACGCCAATGTAGCTAAGATCCGGTGAAACCTCCGCCGGTGAGATGGTCTACGATCCCGCCAGGGGCAAAGTCTTCGTTGCGGATAGACCAGTTCCGTCATAAATGACAGCACGAACAACGTCGTCGCCAACATAAGCGTGTCCGCGACCAGTTTGGCCTACGATCCAGCCTGGGCGAAGTACTCGCGTACAACGGCAGCGCCATTTCGGTCATAAATGAGGAACAACCAGGTGTGCGGGAAACACTGCAATAACGGGCGGTTCCACGAGCATCGCGTACGAATCGGTAAAGGGCGAGACATTCGCCGGTGCGATAATACCAGGATAGCCAGAAACAAGTGGTTCGCCAGCTTCCGGCCCGCACCGGGGGCATATTTACGATTCGGGCAGGGGCGAGGTCATCACAACCACATCGGTGGGCTCGATCTGTTTTGGACTCTTGGTGGCGAGCCCTTCGACGACTACGGCTCGGTCTCGCACCACTACCACCGACCCTCTGCCCTTCGGCCGGCTACGACCACCCTCAGGCAAGAGCGAAGGGATGTCCCGGCATTCCCCTACCAGCTCATGGCCGCCGCGGCGTTCACCGCCCTTCTGGCCATCTCCTACATGGTGGTCAGAACAGGCCGGTTCCCGAGGTTCGCCTTGGGGGGGAAGGGCCGCGTAAGGCTCACTCCCTTCTCGTTTCAGGGACAAGGGCACGTTAACAGGCCGAGGCTGAAGGTGGGGAGTACTGCTCGAGCTGCAGCTGCAAGTTCCTTTAGCCCATGTGGGTTTAGGAGCCCTCCTAGGGCGTGGGCTCGGACCTGCGAAAGGTTGCCTTCCACAAAAACAGGTGACACGGTGAAACCGGGTCGGGTCGAAGGGATGCCTTGGATGGACTTGTGCGGCGCGCATAATAGTCGTCGTGGCAGGGGTCCCTCGAGCCTAGTGAGCGAAGAACAGTTCCGATCTGCGCCACAGGGAAGGGACCTCACGCCCCCCTGGCGGTCAAACGGCACACCTTCGCTACCAGAAGGGGGACATCGTCAAGGTGGACGGCGGGCTTTCTTCTACCGAGGAGGCCCTGGAGCTGGTCAGGCAGCTCAACTCCGCGGACCTTGGGGAACATCTCGGCGCGACCGTCACCATATGGGAGAGGAACGGCTCCCTCCGCATCCTCGCCTTTGGGCCTGGTAGCGTGCTCGTCGTCGCCGTGATCGCGCTCGTTTGAAGCCGCATCGCCGGACCATTAAGGAGGCCGAGGAGGGGATCTGTTCTTGGGCGGGACCTCGAGCGCAACAGCCCGTCATAGATAAGGAAATTCCCGATCCACAGGGATTTGATCACTTCGAGCGCCTGGATGGAGATTGAAAGGGGGAGCCAAACTGCAACGGGAGGGAATCGTGATCCCCAGGGCCAAGAGCGGCTGAGAGAAGCCCCACAGGTCGATCAGAGAGGTCGCGGCGTCGAAGGCCAGGAATTCGGGATAACAGGTGATCGGCGCCAGGACGAAGAAGGGGAGCAGCATCACGTTCGTCTGGGGGGTGGCGACGTAGGAGCTGAAGAGCCAGTCGAACGAAAAGAGGGCCACCATCATCACGGTCATGGTCCTCGCAGTCCCCCTCGGTCTCGACCCCCTCCTTACCTGAGGTCCTCTGTAGACGATGAGTCCCCCCAGGGCCGCAAAGGTGACGGGAAAGAGGACGTGTCTCAACGGGTCGTAGATCGAGATGAAGAGGGACATCCACGAGCCCTCGACGTACCAGTTCTCCTCGTAGCTTAGGAACTGCGAGACAAAGCTCGGGTTCATCACCACGAACGGAAGATACGCGACCCCGAAGGCGATCAAGGCCCCTCCAAGCACCTTTCCCCTGGCGCGCATGTCCTTGGCGGAGAACAGCAGCCCGAGGGCCGGCACCGCGGTGATCAGGTTGGCGGCCGCGGAAAGCCCGAAGAAGGCTCCGGCGATCCAGGTGCTTCCCGTGAGGAACTTCCTCAACCCGAACAGCGCAAGGAACACGCCGATGATGTACCAGTTCAGGAGCACCATGAAGACGAAGGTCGGGGTGACGATGAAGTAGAGCAGCACCCTCCTCCTTGAGGACTTCAGCCCGAGGATCTCCCCTAGCTTGAACAGCTCGCGAATCGAAAGGAAGGTCGGGATCGCCAGGAAGATCACGCTATAGGAGTAGTAATTCGCGACGAGGCCTTGGCCGGCGGAGATCGGAAAGGATCGCCCGAGGAGGCCATCGAATAAATGAACATGCCGACGATGACCGGGTATTCGACGAAGACATGGACGTAGGGCAGGGCGAGCGTGCAGAGGCCGGCCGCGCAGAACCTGCTTTGGAACACCGAGACGATGTCGCTGTAGATATGCCCGCCCCCGTAGGGGATGTGTTCCCAAACGCTGAAGACATAGACTACGGCGGCGACAAGATAGACCCATAGCCTCCCCTCCATCGGCCGCAGACGGCGAGATGAAGAGGAGTGTTTCACGACCTGCGCCAGCCCGCTTACTTCCTTCGTCCTATGGGCGAATGGCGAAGGAGGGCGAATCCGCAGCCGATGACCCAGCCGACGGCCAGCGCCAACCTCCATCTGTCTGCATTCATCCTGCCATCTACTATGCCTCTTGAGTTCTTATCTCTAAGCCATAGAACGCCTTGCGCGAGCTTGGACCGGCGAAGAATGGACAGTGGTCAGGGCCACCTCCTTCTATTCACACCAGCGTAGGATTGCACCTCTTGCGGGAGGACGACGCACAGGGCCCGCGGGGGAAGCCATGGCTGGCCTAGTCGATCGTCGAACCCGCTCGCCCAGACCCTCGTTGCAGTTGGATTCATCGGTTCGCATAAATACGATGTTCCGGACCGCCGCTGCTTGATAGTTCGCATGATGCGAAACAACAGAATTAAGGCATTTTCAGTTCTGACAATCGCTCTCTTCGCTTAGGCCTCCTCGCTCTTCCCACGGCCACGCGGTTCGCCGAGGCTGCCAGTTGCGTCCCCGCCGGGTCGACAGGTCTCACCGCCTCGCTGGTGGCGAGCTCCGGCCAGACCATATCGGGGACGATAGACGCTACCGGCTGCGACGTCGGCGTCTACGTTGGTCCAGGGACGACGGGGGTCCGGATAGTTGGCGCCACAATCACCGGGGCAAATGACCACGGAATCTTCGTGAAGATGTCTGGGGGATCACGATAAAGGACAACACCGTAACGGGCAACGGGGTCAACCCCAGCAGTGCCATCAATGAGAACAAGGCAATCGAGTTGGTGGGCACGAGCTTCGGTGTGGTCGAATACAACACGGTGTCCCACAACGTCGCCGACGGTGGGATAGGTGTGGCAGACGATGGTGCCATCGACCCCGGAGCGCCCAACCCTGGAAACGTGCGCGGCGGCTCCTTCAACCTGATCGCCCATAACGAAATCGACTACAACCTGTTTGGGTGCGGAATCGTCATTGCCAGCTACAACACGGGCAGTGGGGTCTCGTTCAACTCGGTGGAGGGCAACACGGTCCTAGGAGCGTCCTTCGCGACGGTCGGGACGTACGGACCTGCCGTGGGCGGCATAGTGGTTGCCGCCGACATTCCGAATTCCAAGGCTACGGGCATCTCGGTGACCGACAACACCATATCAGGGAGTTTGATCCCAGGCGTAGTGGTGCACAGCAACGCGCCCGGCGATGTCGTGACCCTGACCTCTATCCTCAACAACAAGATTAGCTCCAACGGGGACGAGACTGACACTTCCGCCGAGCCGCCGGCCCCGAACGGAATAATGGTGGTTGCCGAGGCGTTCCCCGGCATGCCCAATCCTCCAACCATAACCTTCACCTTTGTCATCCACAACTCTGTCAACAACGACTACTACGGCGTCTGGTCCTATGCAGCACAGCACACCATCGTGGCGGCTCTTTCCGGCAACTCTATCGTCCCGATAGTCATCCAGTAAGGGCCTCCCTGACACTTTTCCTTTTTTCAACTTCGCTACTGCGAAGTAGGGCCAGGGGAGCCTTCCGAGAGCCTGCAAGGGCAAACACAAGAGGGCCAGGAAGGCCCATCATATGCTGGCGTGTAGGTGCCTTCGACTGGGTGCGCGACGCCTGTCATCGAAGCGACCGAGGACTGACCCGTTTGTTCTCAGATGTGACGTTTGTTGCTGCGCAGCCATTGAGATTCGCAGCCCTGGCATCTACGAGCTGGGGTGATTCGTTGCAGGTACTGACATTCAACTGAACGTTTACGCCCGTCCGCCGTGTGGTGATTTGTGTAGTCGTGCCATGGACGAGTCTCTCCAGGATTCCTTGAAAGGAACTGGCAATACATCGCCCCAAAGGCGCCCGCCTGAACGATGACCAGGAGACCGGTACCACGAACACCCCCCGACCATGACCCGTCGCCATTACGAAATCGCTCATGGCACAGCGTGCCTCCCTTCAGCAGGAAACAAGCTCGGGCGCCCTTCCTATACGAATCGTCCTCTCCATCTTCCACTGACAATGAAGATAGCGGGCTTGGACCTGCGAAAATGGGCTATGACGCGTCCCGGCCACGAATCTACCGTCTTCTCTTGGCCGATTTCGTCTAGAGAAGCCGAGGAACCGGCCGTTCTCTTCACCTTCCCAGACCCCTCGCCCAAGGCTCGAAGGTGGTTGCGGCGACCTCCATAACGCTTAATTAGTTAGTATAACTAATGATTAGAATGTCTAACTAATATGAACCCATCTTCGGAAGAATCCGCCCGGGAGCTGCTGGACGTGGTCCCGGCGGTCATGAAGACATCCGGTCCCAGATGAGGAGGAGGAGGTCTCCCGACCTCACCGTCCCTCAGTTTCGCGCGTTGGGCTTCGTGGACCGCAACGAAGGCTCCTCCCTTTCGGACGTGGCCTCCCACATGGGGCTCGCCCCCGTCCACGAGCACGCTGGTGGACGGGCTCATCAGCCGGCGCTTGATGGCGCGGGAGGAGCATCCTGACGACCGGAGGCGCATAAAGCTGGCCATTACGCGCAGGGGCACTCCGCCCTGGAGGCCTCCAGGCGTGGGACGCTGGCGTACCTTTCGGAGAAGCTCGGCGGTCTCAGTGACGAAGACAGGGAGGTCGTCGTCCGGGTCATGGAGACCCTCCGTGCGGCCTTCTCGGCTCCTGCCGCCAGGCGCTCGGGAGACGTATGAAAGGATGTCCATAGTCAGGGCAGAGAGCCTCACCCGCCGCTTCGGCGAGCTGGAGGCGGTCCACGACCTGTCGATGTCGGTGGAGGAGGGGGAGATCTTCGGCCTCGTCGGCCCCAACGGAGCCGGGAAGTCGACCGTCATCAGGATGCTGACCACGCTGCTCCCCCCGACCTCTGGCAGGGCGAACGTTGGGGGCTTCGACGTCGTCCATGAGGCCGGCAGGGTGCGGGAGATGATAGGCTACGTGCCGCAGATGCTCTCGGCCGACGGCACCCTCACCGGCCGCGAGAACCTCAACATATTCGCCAAACTCTACGACATCCCGAAGTCGGAGCGGCGGCCCCGCATAGACGACGCTTTGCGGTTCATGGGCTTGACCGACGCCGGCGACAAGCTGGTGAGGACCTACTCGGGGGGCATGATCAGGCGGCTCGAGATAGCCCTGTCCGTCCTGCACCGCCCCAAGGTCCTGTTCCTAGACGAGCCCACGGTGGGCCTCGACCCGGTGGCCCGGAACGCCGTCTGGGACCACATAAAGAGGCTGCGGGAGGACTTCGGCACCACCATCTTCCTCACCACCCACTACATGGAGGAGGCAGACGTCCTATGCCACAGGGTGGCCATCATGCACCTGGGGAAGCTGGCCGCCATCGGCTCCCCCTCCGAGCTCAAGGCGTCCGTCGGCCCCGCGGCGACCATGGACGACGTCTTCGTGTTCTACTCGGGCCAGCTCCTCGACCTCGAAACGGGGCAGAGCTATCGCGAGATCGCCCGGACTAGGCGCACGGCGAGGAGGGTGGGCTAGGATGAAGGCGGCTGGCATCGGCTCCATGACGACCTCGGTCGCCAGGTTCTTCGGCAAGAGCCTGAGCATAGGGGAGATGGAGGTCCGGAAGCTCCGCCACGATCCGACCGAGCTCATCACGAGGGCCGTGTGCAACCCGCGCTCTGGCTTCTGGTCTTCGGGGAGGTGCTTTCCTCGATGCACGCAATCCCCACGGGCAACCTCCCGTACATCGACTTCATGGCGCCCGGGATACTGGCCCGAGCGTGCTCTTCATCGCCATCTTCTACGGCATCGCGGTCATATGGGAGCGCGACCTGGGGGTCATCCACAAGTTCCTGGTCAGCCCCACACCGCGGGGGGCGCTGGTGTTAGGCAAGGGCCCTGTCGGCCGGCGTCCGGGCTCTCTCGCAGCTGGTCATCATCTACGCCCTCTCGGTTGCCATAGGTGTGACCATCAGCTGGAACCCGGCGAACCTGATCCTCGTCGTGGCCATGGTGATCTTGGGCTCCGCGCTGTTCTCGACCTTCTCGCTGATCATAGCCACCCTCGTGAAGACACGAGAGCGCTTCATGGGCATAGGCCAGGTGCTGACCATGCCGCTTTCTTCGCTAGGTACGCCATCTACCCCATCTCGATGATGCCGGGGTGGCTCCAGGCCATATCTCAGTTCAACCCGCTCACGTATCAGGTGGATGCCCTCCGCGCCCTGATGATCCAGGGCGGCTCCAGCGTCTACGGGGTCGGCTTCGACTTCCTGGTGCTCCTCGGTGGGATGGTGGTGCTGGTGGCCATCGCTGCGAAGCTCTATCCCAGGGTGGTAGTCTGAACAGGCGGTGCAAAGAGACCTTCCCCGGACCTTATCACCAGGTTCTTCAGCCATCATCCGGGAACGTCTTCCCCTGCGCCCCCATCAGGGAGAGCACGAATAGGCCTGAGACTGTGGAGGCGGGCGCCAACGTCGTGGCCGGGGTGGAGCCGGATGGGATACCCAGGGTTGCGGTCAGGATGATAGGGAAGAGGGAGAGGCCCAACCCCTTTGGGGACGGCTACGCGGCGGAGAAGATCGCCAGGGTGACGGAAGAGTGACTATCGTGGGGCCGCCACTGCGGTTGGGTGTCAGAACCCCAAGAAAGCGCGACTCACTTCTGGACGATTTTCGGCCGGCGGTTCGGGCCTATGTACCCGGCCGCCTCCAGCAGCTTCCTCACGGGCTCGCACGGATGCTCGAAGACGCTGGCCGAGCCGGCCTCCACCGGACAGGACGTGAGGCACTGGTCGAGGAAGGGGTCGACGGGGCATCTCATCATGTCGTGGCCGAAGGTCACGCTCTCCTTCCTCACGGTCATCCCGCAGCTCTCGCAGACGATCTGGACCGTCATGAAGTCGCCATTGAAAGACCTTATCACGTTGGTCTTAGGATGCTGGCACGGCGCCAGGGGCCCAGCACCATCCTTCGGGAGCTCGAGCTCATCGGATTTGCTCGTGCCCGCCGGCTTGCGAGGGTCGCCCCGGTCCTTCATCAGTGTCTTTGGTGGGTTACGCGTCCAATAAAGATACGACCCTCACCGCGGACAACACCTCCCCCAAGGCCAGGGCCGCGTCATTCCGAAGGAGGTCGGGCCAGAAACTGCACTCCTCTCAGCCCCTCAGGGGAACGCCACGAGGAAGATTACCGCTATGTAAAACCCCCTGGCAGTCAAGTTCCAGCCTCGGCATAGAGGACCCCGGCGCGAGTAGGGCCAGTCTGGAAATATACGACAACGGCGGCCTCGTTGTGGACCCCGGCAGGCGAAGGAGAAAGGCGCGAAGCCCTCCCCAGGTCGTCTCCCCCGGAGGAGGAGTTCGACAGGCGCACGTCGGCGGTGCCGTCGACGGACAGGGGGGATTTGTTGTCGGAGTAGAGGGTGAGCGGAACCGCGTTGTACGACGAATTATAGGGGAAGGGGGTGCCGAACTGGACGCTGAGGTTCGACAAGAGCGCCGGCAGGTATACGGTCTGGTTGTCGAGGATCGACGCCGTAAGGAAGGGGGAGATGTCCGCCTGGATCACCATGTCGAGGCTGACGTTCCCCCCGTTTAGGAGGACGTCCATGCCGGTGCCGGTGTCGAGGACCGCCTGCTCCAGGCGCGCTATCGGAACGCCGAGGCTCCCCGTCTGCCCCGCTCGAAGGTAGAGGTCCTGGGGATCCATCGATAAGTTGAACCATGTGCCCGATGCGTTCCCCGATATGCGGATGGTCACGGGAAGGAGGCCGCCGTTGGTGACGTTGATCGCCGCCCCATCCTCGGACCACGCCCCGGACCTTGAGACCGACGCCTGAATCGATTGGTACACCGTATAGTCGGAGTAGGCGGCCAGGCCGATGTATACGAGAGCGAAGGCTGCGGCTGCCAGCATCGCTCCGAGGAGGATCCAACCCATTCTGCGCTTTTTGTCGCTCAAACCGTCACATGCCCGAGGGTTCTTTCCCTGTCCTCAGCGGCTTTGTATAACTCTATCTCAGTCTTCCCGAGGCTGGAGACCGAAGCCCAGCCCATTCTCACCGACTGCTAATGCGTCCAAGAGGAGGCCTCCAACCTGAAGGTCACCTATGTCACCACCAGGAAGGGGAGGAATTGGGCGTAGCTGATAGGGGTGATATTGCGATTGGGTTCAGCCTTGCCGAATCAGGTGCTTCCCAACGCCTTTCCGTCCATGTAAATCTCGAATTTGTGGCCCAGGGTGCCGATGCGCAGCTCGACTCTGTGGGATTCGGAATCGTCCACGTCAAAATGGTATCTCCTTGGGCCCAGCCACCAGTGCTGGCTGTTGACCAATTCCTCGCCGTCCACTACGACTTCGGTCCTGCCGAACCAGAGGACGCCCCAGTAGTCGACGAGGATGACATGCTCGTCCTTGTCGCCTATCGTGAACCTCGCGCTGCCCAAGTCCATCCTATCCATATGCCAGGTCGCTATTAATGTCCCCTCAATTCGCCGCGCGGCCAAATTGAATTCACGCTCTCGCCCGGCCTTACGTCACTGCACTCGGGGGAGACATCCTCGGCCAGGCTATGAAGAGGTTGGCTGCCTAGGAGGTCTGGTCCTACGCATTCTTGTAGTCCAAAACGTTCCTGTAGCTCAGCGTGTTCTTGTAGCTCAACGCGTTCCTGTAGTCCAGTTCACTTTTGTAGTCCAGCTCGTTCTTGTAATCCACTACGCTCGTGAAACTAACCTCGTTCTTGAAGCTCAAATTGCTCCTGTAGTCCAATTCGTTCCGGTAATTCAACTGACCTGTTAAGCGCGGGCTGCTATTTCAATTTGATTCAAGAAAGATTCTGTAAAGTCTTCTGCACGGCTGTAATGGCGACCCTACTTCACCCGAACTGGCAAAGTTCAATCCAGATTCCGTTCGGGTCTTTGATGTAGGCGTAGCGGCTCCCGGGCTCCTGCATTGTTTGGATGACTGGATAGCCTGCTTTACTGGCCTCCGCAAGCGAGGCGTCGAGGTCTTTGACTGCAAAGGCGAGGTGGTCTAGCCCTTCTCCGACCTCGTACTCAGTGTTAAACGGGCTCTCGTTCTCATAATGATTCAACTCAAGGGTGTTGCTGCCTGCTTCCTCGCAGACTAGTTCAACGACAATCCCCTTCCCTGCGGTGGCCGTGTTTCGGCTGCGTTCCTTCATCCCGAGAAGGGTCGTGTAGAACCTCACGGATGCCTCAAGGTCTTTTACGCGAATTCCAGTGTAGAAGAATTTGGCTTTCATTGCATCATACGAGCGATTCAAGTCGAGCAATAAGCGTTTGTGAGGAGCCCTAGCTAACTCTAACTCTTGAGGTTCTTCTGAATCTTCTGTTCCCATTCTTCCTGAGTGATTACGCCCTTGTCCTCAAGAAGCTCCGCTAGGCTTGTTATCATGGTGTCCAGAACGTCGAGCGCCGAGGCGAGTGCTTGAGGCACCGTTAAATAGGCTTACTGGGGCATAACAACGAGCTTGAGCCGCAGCCTTGGCGAACACTTCGGGAGCTTCTGGCAAGGTTACCTCCTTCCCCGGCTCCTAGCTTTGGGGGTGCTCAAGCGGCGAGGTACTGCAGATTCGGGCGGGGTCGGGGTGTCCTTCCCGCTCTTCGGCGTCCTCGTCCTTTTCATCGTGGCAGGCATCATCGCACTTTCGCTGTTCTTCCTTACGCCTTCGGCTGTGCCGTATCCCTAGATTGGACCGCTTTGCGCAGTAGTAGGCTCCAGCCCAATGCCTTTTCTATGACCTCCTCCGCTTCCTGAGCTGAGAAGTTGCGCGGCCTCCCCCCGGTCCTAGGAGGTGTATGGGAATTCCTGCTGAGACGAAGGAAGGCCATCCCCTACGCCCTGATCTCCACCTATGTGGTCGTGCTTTCCTACCTCTCCATGCTTCGGTACTGGGCCTATGCAGACGCCTGGGACTTCGGGGGATTCGTCCAAGCCCTATACACGACGACCAAGGGCTTCCCCCTCTTCTACACGCTGAACCCGTTCCTCTACAAGGGCTTCCCCAGCTCGCTCTCCTTCTCCTTCCTCGGCACCCACTTCAGCCCGGTGCTCTTTCTGCTGGTCCCGCTCTACGCACTCGTGCAGAGGCCCGAGACCCTGTTGTTCATCCAGTCCTTCGTCATCGGGGTCGGCGGCATACCAGTGTACAAGCTCGCCAAACAGTTTCACGGGGAGGCGGTGGGCCTGGCCTTTCTGGGGGCCTACCTGGTGTACCCCGGCAACATCGGCCTGAACCTCAACAACTTCCACCCCGAGGCGTTCATCCCCGCCTTCATGCTCTTCGCCCTGTACTACTTCATCAACCGGCGCTTCGTGATGGGCACCCTCTTCTCGGCCCTAGCCGCCATGGTCATCGAGGAGGGCCCCATCCTCATCTTGGCCATGGTGGTCTTCCTCGGACTCTACCAAAAGGCATGGAGGAACAGGAGGGATCTCAAGCTCTACTCAGCCCTTGCCGCGGGAAGCCTGGTCTACCTCTTCCTCGCGTTCCAGGCGAGGACCTACTTCGGGCTGGACCCGACGGGCTTCACACTTGCCCTGAACAGCGGCAACTACCAGATACTAGGAGCCAACTACGCCTGGGACGTCCCCCTCGCCGTCCTGAGATCCCCCGGCGCCGCCCTTTCCGCTCTGACCTATGACGGTCTGACGAAGCTGTCCTGGCTTCTGATCCTCTTGGCCCCCGTCGCGCTCCTCGCCGTGCTCTTCCCCGAAGGGCTTCTGGTCCTCGGGCTCCCCTGGTTGGCCGCGGCGCTCCTGTCCAATTACCCCGGCTATTACTCGATATACAGCATTCAGCAGGCCTTCTTCATATTCTGCGTCTTCCCGTGCGCCATTTACGGCCTCAGGCGCCTTCACTTCGACCCCAGTGACCTTAGGCGGACGGCCCTCCTCATCCTCGTCTGCGCGCTGCTCGTCGGCGCCGCCTTCGATTTCAACCCCACCGTCTACGGAAACTCGTTTATAGTCAGCGACCACGCGAAGCAGATTGACAGGCTGGCGTCCCTCATCCCGTCAGGGGCGAGCGTCCTGACCACTAGGAACATCTTTCCGCACTTGGCGAACCGGATGGAGATCTACACGGTCCCCCCTCCCGGAATGAATGAAGGTTATCCCCGTATTGACGCTCAGATGTTGGCTTCGATCAGCCCCGCCTACATCCTTGTCGATTACAAGTCCTTTGACGGGAACGTCATCAGTGAAAGCAACCTGATCCTCTCGAAGGCAGAGGCCGGCAACTACAGCGTCCTCGCGTACACGGACAACGTCATCCTCTTTGAGAGGGGTTACACGGGCGCGCCTGTCGTTGACGTCCTGCCCAGCGAGTACAACGCGACGAACCTCGACCATTACCCGCAGGTGACGGTCCTCAATGGGTCGATCCTCCACTACGTAGCTGGGTCGAATATCCCTGCGGCCTGGTTCGGTCCTTACGTCTTCTTGCCACAAGGGAATTATACCGTCGAAGTAACCGTCAAGTTCGACGTGCCACCGCCCACCAACTCCTCCCTCCTGACCCTGGATGTCGCCGCCAACATGGCCAACATGGTGCTGACGAGCGAACCCATCCACCTGTCGGAGGTCACTGGGTCATGGCAGGTCTTCGCCCTGAACTTCACGCTGACTCAGCCCCTCTATGATGTGCAGTTCCGGGGTATGTATCCCGCCGCAAACGTCTCGCTGCAGGGGATTACCTTGGCGGGTTCGCCTTGAAGATTGACATACTCACCCACCTGAGCCTATCCTACTTCGGTGGCGGCGAAAGAGAGATGGTCGACCTCGGAATCGCCTTGAGGAAGCGCGGCCACGATGTCACCATCCGCAGCCTTCCCTACACTCTGAACGGCGTCAGACGCATCAGGCCGGAGGAAGTCCTCGAAGGGCTGCCTTACTCCGAGTCCTGGGTGCATCGGAGCGGGGCCGACGTCGCCTATATCTTCTATCATCCCTTCTGTGGAGCCAATTTCCATGCTTCTGGCAAGAGAATCGCTTCGTTTCATTCGCTTGTGTGGTTCACAAGGCGAAGAAGGAGGTATGGGCTCGTCCCGCGGCTGGCTGCCTCGCTGAGCAGATACACAATGCCGCTGGAGTTGCCTCGGTACGACGCCATTCATGTCCATAATAGCAAGATAGCTGGTTTTCTGAAACAGTATGCTCAGAAAACATGGGCGGTGGAACACGCCATAGATCTTGAGACATTCAAGCCCACCGCTGCTAAGAACGACAACTTCACAGTGCTGTTTGCCGGAAGACCGATGTGGCAGAAGGGTTGGGACAGATTTGCTACGCTCGCCACAAAGCTAAGCAGACAAGGAATCTCGTTCGCATTCGTAGGCGGGGTGGCCGCAAATCGAGACATCCAAAGCTTTGGTTTTGTTCTAGACAGGTCCCGGCTCGCAGAGATCTACTCTGGGGCACACGTCGTTCTTGAACCTCAACGAGTTGACACGATTGACAGGGTGGCGTTGGAAGCTATGGCCTGCGGGACCCCCGTCGTAACGACTACCACCGTGGCGGGATTCGAATCGACCGCCCTTATCAGGGCTACCCCAGAGGACCTCGAGCGCGTTTCGCTCAAGCTTTACAAGTCGTGGAAGGAAGGCAACGGCTACGAAGAGCTTGCCAAGGCTGCACGCTCCGACTTGGCAAGGGTCTATTCGTACGACGCCGTCATGGACCGATACGAATTGATGTTCGAGCGGGTGTTGGATGGTGACGAAGTAGGCTCCGAAGAGAGGTTAGGGACGATGCCTCTGAAGGCCCAGCCCGTTGCTGCAGGTATCTCAATAAGATGATTGTGGCTGCAGGTCGCGTCGCGGAACTTGGAGCTTTGAAACTCCTCTCAGGTTCAGAGTTAGGGGGTGGAGGAGTGAAGTCACTGGATTCGACTGGAGTGATCGCGTGGAACATTACCCTCCTGACCCCGCCTCTTGAATACGAACATAGCCCCGTAAGGATTCACGTTGGATGGTGAAGTCTCCTCTGCGACACAATCAAAGCCAGCTCGGGAAAACAACTCCTTGTCCAGAGGCCGGAAGGCCAGATAAAGACCGTCACTGGACCTGTTGCCTAACGGATTCTTGTGCCAAGTATGGACAAAGATCCATTCTTCAGAATAGGCGCAGATGTTCTGGATTGTTTGCGAGTAGGCATCTTGATCCAGAATGTGGAAGAGAACGTCGAGACATAACACCACCTTGCCTGACACCGGGAGGAGGCGTTCGCCCTTAGACACGATGAACGACCAGCTAGGCCTTTTCATCCTGTTCTTCTTTATGACATATGAAGAAGGGTCAATGCCTACATAGCGCTGGCAATCCCTCCCATCCCAAAAAGTTAGGTCTCCACAGCCTACATCGACGACATCGTCAATCGGGTTGATGTATCTGTCAATGACGGACCATTTCCAGTATTTGGAAGCACCGACTGAACCCCAACCACTCGAGCCGCCCAAACGGTAACGTACGTCCCACACTCTACTCCTAATCGAACGTGGAACGTAATTCAACGACGATTTCTCCCTGTGCCTTAGCACCCATTCATCTCCCCCTTACATTTGGTTTTCGTCCGGAGAAGGGCCAGCACCGCCGACAAGGTTAAAACCGGAGCAGGACCCATGCTCCCCTGATGAGCACAGCCGTAAGGCCCGAAGGCCCCTCCATAAGCGAGCTTTCGGCGCCAGCCGACGAGAGGACGAAGTTCGAGAGCGGCTATGCTTGCATAATGGCCTACAACGACGAGGCCAGGATAGCCCAGGTGGTCCGGCAGGCCCACAGCAGCTGCGGGAACGTCTTGGTCTGCGACGACGGCTCCACCGACAGGACGTCGGACAAGGCCAGGGCCGCCGGCGCCCACGTGATACGCCACGAGACCAGGCAGGGGAAGAGGAGCAGCATGGCGGACCTGGCGAACGAGGTCGTCCTCAAGTCGCCGTCCTACTTCATCCTGCTGGAAAGGGAAGGGTTCCCCAACGCCGGGGAGATTCCATTCGTCCTCGACCCCGTCCTCAAGGACGAGGCCGACATAGCCGTCGCCACCGGGGGTAGAGGAGGGAAGCTGGACGCCGGCGTCACGGCAATGAACGCCGTGGGGTTGTTCACCCTCTACAGGGACGGCTTCTTCTCCGAAGAAGGGGCGTTCCCCCAGGCCGCCATAGTCGCCGCTGCCGGCCTCAGGGTCAGGGCCATTTCGCTCAAACCAAATGACGCCCTGCCCGCGATTCAGAGAGACAAGCTGTCGTCCACCCAAGGGGAGGCAGGAAGACAACACAAGTCACGCCTCCTGGACAGGGACTTCCTCGCCCTTGCAGTGCCCGCCGTGGGCCTAACAGGAGTGGGCACGCTGCTCCTGGCCCAATTCCTCATAACCTACAACTACACGGGAACGATCCCAGTGCCGACGGGCGTCAGGGGCGTCATAGGGCTGATCTCCATCATCTTCGGGATGGCCTTCATGGTCTCCTACTACGTCGCCTACGCCGCCAACCATCCGTTTGCAAGAAACATCTAGCAGAGCTTCTTTGATACCAATGCCTGGGTCGGGCCGTCACACATCCTGGGCACGTCCCTCACTCTCTATCTACGAATCATAGACCCAATCGAAGCTTCTACGTCATAGTGGTCAGAGGAGACCCTCGACGGCCACAACGACGGCCAGAAGCATGGACAGGGGAAAGTCCGGGTCAACGAGATCGATGGCATAGACCTTGTGCTCCATGGCGGTCACGAATTGCCTCAAGCCGGGTCCAGAGGTGAACGAAGCGTCAAAGATCCTGGAGCCGTCAGGCCTGATTAATGAGAACCCGAGCAGCCCGCCTGTGAACATCACCGAAGCCTGCTTCATGCCGTGTGCATCTTCGATCCAGGAGTTAGGGGGAACCCCCTTGCTCCGGATGGAGCTGACCAGGACGGATCCCTGTGCATTGTGGTCAGTACCCTCGACGCGGAGTTCTGAGTGGGTGAGGTGTTCCTTGTGCTCGATGAAGCCTTTGACGGCCTCTGCGCCATCCACAAGGGTGTAGTTCTCGTGGAGGAGAGATTCCCTCCTCGCCACCAGCAGAACCTTGCCCGAGGGGTCCTTGAGATAGGAATCGGTGTCGGTGTGCTTGTGGGCTCCTGGCAGCTTTTCGATGGTGAATGAGGTTGGCTGCGGGGGCGAAGCAGCGGCCGCGTCCCCCACCTGCTGGGCGGGAGTCGATTCACCCGGGAACTTCTGTCCGCAGCCTATGCAGAATGCCGCCTGGTCCACGTTCTGCTTCCCGCAACTCATGCAAGACTTGACCATCGGCATCAGCGAGGGAGGGCCGGGACTTATATCCACATCTTGACGACTTGCCGTCTGTCCAACGGGCCCGAAAGGAGACACCTTGCGGCGATGGTTTCGTCTATCACCGAATGAAGCACTATCGTTCGCCACCAGCCGCCGGCTCGGGGGCATCGGCGTGGTGCTCGAAGCCTCGAAGATTGGACTGGCCTTCTATGACGGACCGCTCGTGCTCGTATCTGCGGTCGACGGCCATGGCCAAGGCCACGCCGCCCAGGATCGTGAGGAACACGAGGGACCCGGGGAACTCGGGCACCGTGGGCGTCCCGGCGAAGGCCAGCAACCTCCCGTCCCCGGTGCCCACATATACGACCCCGCC
>CAVYVS010000006.1:0-14377 GCA_963772005.1 uncultured Nitrososphaerota archaeon
GGGAGACGGGTTTCCAGCGCGTAAGCGAAGACTTTGAGTCTGAGAAGTTGTGAAATGACACATCGCATGTGTCAGTTCATGTGTCACTCGCACTATACCAATAAAAGATCACTCGCGCAATAGATCCCTTCAAGGATCGCTTCGTGTCTACCACCGACAACCTCTTCACAATCGCGCTCTACCTTCTTTCCTCCATGGTGCAGGCCGACGCTGCCATTCTGGCGTTCGGGGCGATCTTCATTATCTATAAGCTTCAAGGACTGAGTTCGCGATACGATTTTGCCGTAGCGTTTTGCATAAGCCAGGACCCAGACAACGTGGCGAACATCTTGGTTGCCGTTGACAATAACGACAAGATCGCATTTGTTAAGGCCTTTGCAGCGGCAAGGAAGAGTCGGAGTCCTGAATACGGGACTACCCGTAACTTCCTCAACTACCTCGAACGACTATGGACCATTCCAAATCTGCAAGTAGTGACCAAACGGTCTTTGAGGCCTTCCCTCTTCATCGTTGGGTTCCATACCTGTGCGTGCGCTATTCTGCTCTTGTTCATGGCCAAGTTCGGACACATCCCTTGGAGAGAGAAGCTGTCGGTCTTCTGGGTTGTTGGGGGGCCTCTCGTCGGACTCTTCTGTCTTGGCATAACACTCGTTTGTATGGTCGCCTGGAAAGTCGTTGTTCCCGAGGAGCGCCTATCGCTCAAGAAAGTAAACCCCGAACTCTGCCGATTAGCATATGAGGATGCCCCCGTAGAGACACGAACTTGAGACTCTTCTCAGCCCCCCCGGCGCCAGACGGGGGCCTGTCTGCGTGAAGTGCCAACTCGATCCTGGGCCAGCCCTGGTGCCGCCCTCCTTGCGTTGCCATCCAGGTTTGCGATCTTGCGTCTGTTCATATTATCCGATAGCTTATCCTGACACCATCCCCATGGGGTGGCTTGACTTTGCGATAGTCTCGCTCTGGTACGACAATCTGCTCTTTCTGCAAAGTGGCTTCAATCTCGCCCAAATTTTCTCGTCCAATCTACCCATAGGAGCTTGAAGATCTTGCCGCCGGTAGTCATCGAAAATCCAGTCATCAACCCTCCATTCGACGAGCCCACACGCCACTTCAAGTTCACCGACGATGGGATCACTGACGAGATCGTAGAGTCCCGCCGACGGAGCAGCTACTTCATCCCAGTGCCGCGCCCACGTAAGCAGGGTGCCCAGCTATCGTTGAGTGACGACTGGACGGCAGATCGTGAGAAGGAAAGTGAGTTCATCAACGAAGTACGTGAGCGAGTCAGGATATGGCGCAACGGCGGCTACCGTGGTGTTACGCGTACTACCGCAACTCTCCTTGCATACTGGAAGAACCCAGAACGTGAGCATCGGCTCTACTTCTGTCAGATCGAGGCGCTTGAGACCGCCATCTTTCTGACGGAGGTCGCTTCGCGGTACGGGGAAGTGAACATCGAGAACCGCATTAGGGAGTTCAATTCTGAAGCCAATCCGCTGCTCTACCGCATAGCCTTCAAGATGGCGACAGGGAGTGGCAAGACAGTCGTCATGGCCATGCTCATCGCCTGGCATACGTTGAACAAGGCGGCTGACAGACCCAATACACTCTTCTCCGATGCGTTCCTCGTCGTCTCTCCAGGCATCACGATCCGGGATAGACTGCGAGTTCTCCTGCCGAACGATCCCCAAAACTTCTACGATGAGCACGACCTTGTACCCCCCCTCATGAAGGACGATCTCAACAAGGCCAAGGTCATAGTAACCAACTTCCATCAATTCAAACTCGCGGAACGCGAGAATCTCGGCAAGGTCAGCAAGGACATCCTCCGTACCAAAGAGACGAAGGCCTTCACCGAAACCTCCTCCCAGATGGTCTCAAGGGTTTGCCGTGACCTTTCGGGCAAGAAGAATATCATCGTCATTAACGATGAGGCCCACCATTGCTATCGGCACAGGCAGGAAGAACTCGAAGAGGCGGAGAACCTTGTCGGTGATGACAGAAAACAAGTCGAGAAGCGCGAGGAGGCAGCGAGGGTATGGATCACTGGCCTGGAGGCAGTGAAGAAGAAGATTGGAGTGAAGGTAGTTTACGATCTATCTGCGACGCCGTTCTTTCTGCGTGGCTCGGGGTACCCGGAAGGGCAGCTGTTCCCGTGGGTGATTTCCGACTTCTCACTCATCGACGCCATCGAATGTGGTATCGTTAAGGTTCCTCGGGTGCCCGTCTCCGACAACGCAATGGTGGGAGAACAACCAACCTACCGTGATCTCTGGTACCGTATAAGTGGTCAACTGACGAAGAGGGGGCGGAGCGTTTCAAGACCAGTTGGCGAGCCCCAGCTCCCGAAGGAGCTTGAAGGAGCCATTCAGAGTCTCTATCAGAACTACGAGAAAGCGTTTGATTCTTGGAGGGACGGCGATGGAGCCACTGACGGGATGTCAACTCCGCCCGTCTTTATCGTTGTCGCCAACAACACAACCGTCTCGAAGCTCATCTACGACTACCTTGCTGGGTATGACAAGCCGTTGCCGAATGGGACGACCGTTTCCGTTTCTGGGAAACTACCCCTCTTCAGCAATGTGGATCACGGGCAATGGTTGGGTCGCCCGGTTACGATCCTGGTGGACAGCGAGCAGTTGGAGTCGGGCGACGCCATGAGCGCGGACTTTAAGCAGATTGCAGCCCGCGAAATCGAGGAGTTCAAAGAGGACTACCAAAAACGGTTCCCCGGCCGCGACGTGGGCAACCTCACCGACGAGGACCTGCTCCGCGAGGTGATGAACACCGTGGGCAAGCAAGGAAAACTGGGCGAGCAGATCCGCTGTGTTGTAAGTGTTTCCATGTTGACCGAAGGGTGGGACGCCAATACTGTGACACATATCCTCGGGGTGCGCGCCTTCGGCACCCATCTGCTATGCGAGCAGGTGATTGGACGAGGACTGCGGCGCATCAGCCACGCGTTGAACAGTGAGGGAAGGTTCGATCCCGAGTACGCCGAGGTCTACGGCGTGCCGTTTAGCTTCATCCCTTGTGCGGGCGCAGGGCCAAGGCCGACTCCTCCTGTGAACGTCAAACGAGTTCGGGCCCTGGACGAGCGGAAGAGGATCGCAATATCCTATCCACGTGTGACGGGCTACCGCTACAAGCTCCCCTCAGAGAAACTCACTGCCAATTTCACGGCAGATGCGCAGATGATTCTCTCGACGGCCTCGCTTCCGACCTCTGTCCAGAATGCGCCTATCGTCGGGGAGATCAGTGTCCTCACACTTGATGACCTCAAAACACGTCGAGAGCAGGAGGTTGTATTCATACTCGCCAAGACCATTCTGGAGAAATACTTCCGAGACAGCGAGCAGAACGTCAAGCCATGGCTCTTCCCGCAGCTCCTGGGAATCGTCCAACGGTGGGCACACACCTGCCTTCAGTGCAAGGACCATACGTTCCCTCAGTTGCTTCTCTTCGTTCAGTTGGCACACGAGGCGGCCGACAAGATCTATCGCGCGATTGTGGCTGGAGAGACAGGGAAGAAGCTGCTCCTCCCCATCATGCTGCCCTACGAATCAATAGGGTCCAGCGATCATGTAGATTTCAATACCAGGCGGGACACCTATCTCACGCGCGCAGACAAGTGTAATGTCTCTCATGTCGTTCTTGACAGTGGTTGGGAGGCAAAGTTGGCGCAGGAGCTGGAGGACTGGCCCGAGGTCGTCTGCTATGTGAAGAACCAACATCTCGGCTTCTCGATCCCCTACACGATGGACGGGCAGGAGCACGGCTACTACCCCGACTTCATTGTGCGTATGGACGACGGAGGGGGTGCGGACAATCTGCTTAACGTGATTCTGGAAGTCAGTGGCGAAGCCAGGCCCGAGAAGGCAGTCAAGGCCAGTACAGCGCGCAACCTTTGGGTCCCGGCCATCAATAACCATGGGGCATTCGGACGATGGGCGTATATTGAGGTGCGAGACCCGTGGAACGTGCTCGAGTCGATCCGCACGCTCCTCCAGCAGCGCACAGTGGCGATATGAAGATCAATACCCTGCAACACCGTATCTCAAAGCAGAGTTGGTGCTGAAAGGAACCCATGCCCAGCAAGAAGAAACAGACCGTGAAGCTCGCGCGACGCAAGAAGCCCACAACAGCAACGAGTAAGCGGCTCTTGACGAAGAAGGTCACATACCCCATACCCGTGGAGATCGTGAAGCACAAGGATTCGCGCGTGAACATACCTACGGAGGAACTTCGCGGGTTTGTTGCCGATGCGGAGAACGAGCCGAAGACGCTGCTCTACCCGCGTGACACATCGTTAGACCCGCAGCTGGTGTGGAAGGGTAAGGACGAACAGGATGCGAAACCCCTTGAGGTCCCCGTCGTTCCCGTCTACATACAGGAGAAGATTCACCCACAGGCGCTTGTAGAGGACATTAGGAAGCAGGCCCGCAAAGAGACGCCACAAGATACACCCGACCTGTTTGGAGACTTCAACGGCGTACCGTTCCAGGAGATGGTGGACTTCTACCATCATGACCAGCACTGGTCGAACCGAATGATACTGGGCGACTCCTTGCTTGTTATGAGTTCCCTGGCAGAGAAGGAGCGGCTACGCGGCAAGGTGCAGATGATCTACCTCGACCCCCCATACGGAATCAAGTTTGGTTCAAACTGGCAAGTGTCAACACGAAAGCGAGACGTGAGGGATGGGAAGGCCGAGGATGCCACTCGTCAGCCTGAGCAGGTGAAGGCGTTTCGGGACACATGGCGGCTTGGAATCAACTCATACCTTGCTTACCTCCGAGATAGACTGGTTGTTTGCCTTGATCTACTGACGGAGAGTGGAAGTGTCTTTGTCCAAATCGGGGAAGAAAACGTCCACCTCGTGAGATCAATAATCGATGAGGTAATGGGCAGCGAGAACTTCGTGGTATCGATCATCTTGAAGAAGACACCCTCCCACGAAGGAAAGCTAATGGAGGCTATCAATGATTACATCCTGTGGTATGCAAAGAACAAGAAATCCGTTAAGTTCAGAACTCTCTTCGACAAATGGGATGTCTCAAATCTGGAAGACACGAAGTTTCGGAAGGTCCAATTACCCGATGGAACTGAGCGCCGCTTAACGGAGGAGGAAATCGACGACACTTCGCTCCTACCCAACGGCTCTCGTTTCTTCCGCGACGATGTGGCCTTGACATCAGAAGGAGAGTCGTCAGGAGGGCAAATTGCTTTTTCATTTCATGGTAAAGCGTTCCCCCCTGGGGAAGGAAGACACTGGCGAAGCGGGGATGATACAGCCAAACTTGAGACTCTTGGGAGAGCCGGTAGACTTCAATCGGGAATGACCAGACTATTCTTCAAGCTGTTTCACGATGATTTTCCCTTATCCGAACGTCTCAATATGTGGGCTGGACCTGACCGGTGCGCAACACAAGGTCTACGTCGTTCAAACAAATCCTAAAGCGATTGAACGTTGTTTACTCATGAGCACAGATCCCGGCGACCTTGTGTTGGACCCAACATGTGGTGGTGGAACCACTGCGTATGTCTCTGAGCAGTGGGGCCGACGCTGGATCACAATTGACACATCGCGTGTAGCCTTGGCCTTGACACGCACCAGATTAATGTCAGCCAAGTTTCCCTATTATCTACTCGCAGATTCACCACAAGGTCAACAGAAGGAAGCGGAGATCAGAGGTACTGTGCCGTCACTGTCTGGATTACAGACGGATTACGACGTGCGCAAGGGTTTCGTTTATGAGCGGGTGCCGCATGTTACGTTGAGCGCAATTGCGGGGAACGAAGAGATCGATGGGGTTCATAGCTCGTGGGACAGGAGAATGGAACCTGTCCGCGGGGAACTTAACAAGACGCTCAAGAAATCGTGGGAAGAGTGGGAGATTCCGAGGGAGACATCAGACGAGTGGCCCACCAGCGCGAAAGGCTTTCATGGCGAGTGGTGGCAATTGCGGCATGCAAGACAGGTGGAGATTGACGCCTCTATTGCGCGTCATACAGACATGGAGTTACTTTATGACAAGCCCTTTGTAGACAACAAACGCGTCCGCGTAGCGGGACCGTTTACGGTGGAGAGTCTCTCGCCCCATCGCGTACTCTCCACTGATCTGGAACGGCCAACCTCGCAGGGAGAGGGCGACAGGCAGTCGGCAGGGCAGTTCGAGCGTATGATCGTGGATAACCTCAAGACGGCTGGCGTCCAGAACACGTTCAAGAAGGAGCGGCTCAAGTTTGACTCATTGGAGCAATATGCTGGCACCTGGCTGCACGCTACTGGCGAGTACTCTGAAGGCGGGAAGGTGAAGCGCGTGGCAGTGTGCATCGGTCCAGAGCATGGTACCGTTGGGCCCGATCTCATCAAGGATGCAGCGAAGGAGGCTGTGCAGGGCATTGGGTTCGATTTGCTCATCGTCTGTGGCTTCGCGTTCGACCCGCATGTGTCGGAAGAAGGGAAGCACTACGGGAAGCTCCAGGTGCTTACTGCTCGTATGAACCCTGATCTCTCAATGGGCCAGGAGTTGCTCAAGAAGACGGGCTCTGGCAATCTCTTCATGGTATTTGGAGAGCCCGACGTGGAAGTGAAGCAGAAGGATGGCAAGGTCGTTGTCAAGATCAACGGGCTGGATGTCTACGACCCGACCACGGGCGAGGTGCGCTCCAGCTCGACAGAGGATATAGCGTGCTGGTTCATCGACACAGACTACAACGAGGAGAGCTTCTTCGTTCGACACGCATACTTCACAGGTGGGGGTGATCCGTATGAGAAGCTGAAACGTGCGCTCAAAGCCGACGTGGACGAAGAGGCCTGGTCGGCGCTCTACTCGACGAAGAGTAGACCGTTCGACCCTCCCACGAAGGGAAAGATCGCCGTGAAGGTTATCAACCACTACGGGGACGAAGTTCTTAGAGTGTACAACGTGGCAACAACGGTGAAGTCATCGTCGAGGTGAGGCAGGGGTAATACCAACCAACCTGTCACCGGGCTGGCTTGAACGTAGACCATGGCCGGAGTCATGCTAAGGCCCGGCGATATACACACATCGGTCCCGCATACTGCACTCTCACCCCGGCCTGTTGTTATGGATCACTCCTGCGGTCTCTCCGCTTCTTCAGTGTTGTTTTCCCCGCAACGTTGAGTTATATTCCACCCGCCTCACCTGTTCTTCGAAGCGCTGTCGGATCAGGCGACAATCCCCCTCCACAGATGTCTCCCCATTGAGTCGTTACCGCCAGCAGTAGCCTACGCCCATGCATTGCGCACAAGAGGCTAGACTGTCGAGTCGGCCAGTCTGCGTCTGGCTATATGGCCTCGACGGCCTGCGCCTTCGACGCTCCACATGGGACGCGGTTACGCGTCGGCGATGTTGCTGTGGCGACCTTCGGTCGGGTAATACCCCGCCACCCCAGTCACATGGGGATGCCTGATGGATTGCGCGCCGGTACGACTGGTCAACATGGCATACAAAGCTCCACTGTGGAGCAGGGATTCATGTATTCTGACGAGTTCGCGCAGTCAACCTGTCGGTGATTCATACCGCCGACCACACCTCAACCTGAAAGGACGAAGCACCATGAGTGAAGCGCCACGCAAGCCGACAGGGAAGAAGAAGGATGCGTATTGGTTCAAGCACGACTCGAATGCACGTCATGATCCGAAGATCCAATCTCTTCGGTCCGTCCACGGAGAAAAGGGGTATGGCTGGTTCTGGATAATCGTCGAGATTCTTCGCGAACAGATCGGTTACAAATTCCCTATCGCAGGAAAGTACTCGTACACCGTACTGAGCAGGGAGCTCGGTGCATCCGAAGAGGAAGCGCGGGCATTTATCGAACAATGCATCAAGGAGTTCGGATTGTTCAAAGCAGATAAGCGTTTCATCTGGAGTGACAGCCTCAACGAACGGATGTTCGATTTGGATCAACGGAGGCAGGTTAACTCCGAAAATGCTCGGAAAGGGCAACAGAAACGCAGGGAGGGTGAACAGAAACCCCCCGACTCGGATGAGATGCGATTGCAGAGCGATCGCACTGCCGTCGCAGTACAAACAGAGGAGAGTAGATCAGGGGAGAGTAGAACAGATCAAATCACAGCACAAGAAAATACAGGTGACCAAACGATACGAGAAGTAAGGAAAGGTAACATGAGGGCAGAGGCGCAGGCGATGGTCACGGCGTACCTCGGTGTCCCGAGCATCTGGGCTGACGACAACCGGGAGGGCGATTCCGGTGAGGCCTTCCTGGACGATAGCCTCTTCTACGTGTCTCACGAAGTGAAGGATTCGTTGTTGCAGGCTTATCGAATTGGTGGTGAGCAAGACCTTACGGAAAGGTTCTGGGAGCTTCACGACAAGTTCGACGCTGAGGACTATGATACCCTTCCCCAATGGTTGAAGGAACAGTTCCAGCGTAGGGTTGGCCGTTGATATTGCGACACCACGCGGGGGCCTTTGGGGCCCCCGCTCGTTGCTCACCGCAGGTACAGCCGGGTTTCCTCTCTCTCGTCATACCCCTCCGGTGTATTACCCGTTGTCTTGATGTGCTCCCCGATCGCCTTCTTGTCAGGTTCGCGACGGAGACGAACCGCGTCAGGCAAGTGAACCTGCGCCCACGCAAGTAATACCTCGTCTGCGGGCCACAGCTTCGTGGTAATACTACGGAAGTAGGCCGTCCCGTTTGGAGTGGCCAGCCGCTGGAGGTCATGGTGCCGCAGAAATGCCTGGATGCTGGCCTTCACGAAGTCAATACGCGCTTGGGCTGAGGACTTCCGCTCTGCATAGAACTGGCGCGACTCGGCGTCCTGCTGGTCGTACTGCTCCACCATTTTTTCCAGCCTGCGTATGGCCCATACCTTGCGGGTCACGTCCATGGTATTGACGATCTCGCCCTCCTCCTCGGGGAACAGATCTTCTCGCAGGGGAGACTCCGTCAAGGTTGCAATATCAGGTTCACTGGTGTCGGTATTCATGTGTTCATACTCCTACGTTGGGTGGAAGGACGGCGCCCGCTTGATGCGGGCGCCTGGGTATTCAGAAGGGGTCATCGTCGGTTGTCGCGCGGCTCGGTATCACAACACCGACCACGGGCGCGCCGAGCACGTCAGGACGATAGTTGCGCGGGTATCCCCTGGAGCGGGAATGTTTCCACCGTGCGAGAAGCTCGTCGGGACCGTCTGCAATACTCCCGATCGTCGTCCAGTCACTGTATCGCGGTTTGCCAGTGTTCTTCGTGCCGCTGACGTACGACAGGCGCAGGAACGTGACCCCTACGAGGCCTTGGAGGGCTTTGGCGGGGATCTTGTTGCCGGGGTCCAGCGCGCCGGTGTAGCCGAGGCGTAGCAGGGCATCCTGGACAACGCAGGCCGATCCCCACGCCACGACCTCGCCGCTCTTGATGTCCCTGCGGAAGTTGCCGGCAATGAGCATCCGTGGCTGGAACTCTCGCCCGATCTCAAGGGTGAGATTCATCCCTATGTCTACTGCACGCGACATGAAGGCAGGCGTGGTTCCTGAAACATCCTCGACGCTTACGATGGTTGCCTCTCCGATGAATACGCCCAGGGGCATGTCGGGGATCTGCGACGGCTTATTGCATGATAGGGTCATACTGCTTCTCCTGTATGGTTAGGAAGCGATCTTGAGTGATGGTACGGATGCGACAGGGACAGGCGGTATGGATAGCTGTTTGATGATCTCGGGCAGGCTAAACTTGCTGAGGTCGTCGGGTACCACCTCGCCGCTAAACCCGTTCTTGGTCACGAGCAGCGTCCGAGGCTGGTCGATCCCGAATTGTAACACTACGTCGGCCTTGTAGGGAAGTGTCGAGTAGATGCGGGGGACCATTTGTCCCGTCGCCTGCTCCTTCACGAATTGTTCTTTGAGACGTGCCGTGACGACCAGGTTGAACTCTTGGGATGCCTTGATGTCGTCAATCACCGCGTTGCACAGCCGCCATACCTCAGCCCAATTCCAGGGCATCCCCACGGCAGTCTTCTCCGTCCGTTCGAGGTATTCGATTTCTGCGAACGTCTGGAGGTCGGAACCGGAGTCGAGTACGATGGTGCCGGGTGGTTGATGCCTGAGTATGTGTTTCACGGCAACGACGATCTCCATGAAGTTCTTGACGATTGCGAGCTTCACGTCCTTGAACTTGCGCGAGACGATCTGTGCGCGGTATTCCGTGTCGATCAGGTAGACGGGGCCAAGTTCGCTCATGGTGCAGGCAAGGTGAGTCTTACCGGTTCCTTCCCGACCTGCGATCAGTATGACGAGCTTCGGCAGTGGTTCAGGGTCGGTGAATTTGAAGGCATCCCGGCGTGCCAATAGCTCGGCCTTCTGCTTGTCGTTTGCGAAGTAGGGGTTGGGTTTCATGTGGTCCTCTGTGTGATTAGTAGCCGTCCATCACGCTCCGCAGAACGTGGACAGGGGGGTCGGTATGGATTACGGTGACTGCCGTGTCATCCTCCGCGAAGTGGTGTGCTGCGATGGCCCGTTCCAGGCGGTCCTTCGCATCGAACGTGAGGCCGAGTTCCAGACTGTCGGTGATTTGCTTGAAACACTGGGGTGGTATTACCCCTTCATCAAACAGTTCCTGGGCCGCGGACAGGATCTCCCGAGCCAGGTCTGCCCGTGCCTTGCCAGCAGCGCGGACGGTATCAAGTACGGTTCTCATAGTGTGTTCTCCTTGTCAGACGAGCCCGCGTTCGGCGAAGCTCGTGTATGTGTTGTCGGCGTGTATTAGATGATCCAGGAGGGGGATGCCGATGATCTTCCCCGCCTCGACCAGCTGTTGCGTGACTTCGATGTCCTCCTTGCTCGGCTCCGTGTTGCCGCTCGGGTGATTGTGCGCGACGACGATACTGGCGCACGTTGCAACGATCGCACCGCGGAACACCTCTCGCGGGTGCACCAAACTGCTGTTGAGTGTCCCTTCGCTGACCACCTCGAAGCCCATGACGCGATTGCGTGAGTTCAGCCAGAACACGACAAAGCGCTCCCGAACTTGACTGTCGAACAGGGAGCGGAAACGGTCAAACACGTCTCGCGGACCACGGATGTAGGCCTTCTCCCCCGATGGGACCTCGGGATAGAGTCTTGCGCTGTCGCAGAACTTCCAGGTTACTGTTGTGATACTGGGTCGCATATTGCACCGTAGATTTTGTTGTTCGGGAAGAAACGACGAGGCCCAGTGGACCCCGCCGTTCACGGTTAGTAGGAGAAGCCGAGGTACGCGAGTTCGTGTGGCACCTCTTCGGCCGACTCGGCGTCAAGCTGCATGGTGATGGCTCCAGGGGCAGAGCACTGCTCCAGGGCTACGTCTCGCGGATCGTCGGTCTGGATGACGCTGACAACGTGGTCCGGTATTACTCCTACCTCATCACCGGGCAGGTAGACGACGTGATATGTGTGTGGCACGGTAGTTCCTCCGTATGAAATGCCAAGGCGGTACCAGCCGAAGCCGATACCGCCTGTGAGAAGACGATCTATGGGTATTACAACGTGAGTCCGCCCAGACGAAACTCTACCCAGTACCGCCCTGCCTGCGAGGACGGGTAGGGCTTCTTGGCCGCGGTGCTGATGCCTCTCGACCGTGCCCAGTCGTTGACGCGCTCAATGGCGTCACCGAGCATCGATTCCTCAATGGAGAACCGCGAGCGCAGGAAGTTTGCCTGGTCAACGGTCGGGACCATGCTGGGTTTCTCGCCGCGACCGTTGAAGCAGTAGAAGTCGAACGAGAACGGGTTGTTGGCTATCGGTGTCATGGTATTGCTCCTGGAGTTGGAAGGTTGAGTTGGGAGGGTATGCCTCCATCACTCTTGGGCGCTTCTGGCGAGCGGGGGGGCGGAGGAGGGGGGAAACCAACGTGAACGACAATTCTCAACGAAAGTCTGTCACTCTCCTCAAAATGGGGGGGAGTGGGGTTCACGTGGAGTGGGCGCTCGCAATCGGATGTGTTGTTTTCGCGCGGCGCTCCACCGCGTTGCTTCGGTTGGATATTCGCTATATATTCATACGCAATTCATTCGAGGGTGACTGAGAGGAAGTACGAGACTAACTGATTCCATCCCAAGGATACAACAATGAAGCGGCTTTGGTTAATGTCGTGCCTAATTGCATTCGGTTGTGAACGCCACACGGCGTATCCGTATGAAGTCTTGCCAGGAAGATCATTGATGCCAGGATACGAAGAACTCATCGAAGCCAGGAACGACACCAATGTCTATCGTATGTGGCTTGCCCATGGAGACGACACACGTCCTTGGATAGTGATGACAAAGAGAATTGGACCCCTACCGCAATTCCCCGACGTAGTGATCAGCATGAAGAGGGACAACTGGTAACGCAGAGGGAATTGGGAAACACTTTTGTTGGGGGACCGTTCGAAGGTCAGGGGTGTCTGCAAGTACCGGGTATACGAGATCGTCGCTTATACGCGATCCTCGCAGGTGGAGCTTCAGCGTTTTTGGACGCTCACGACTCGCTCTGGTCCTTCCCAGCCACGAGGAGGACAGACAGTTGCATGGACTACGCAGGCGCAAGAGACTTCGAGGGGAACCTTTGACGGTAACTCATTAGGATTAGTCGGGAAAAGGGGGGGGAAGTCAGCTCCAGTCGGGCCCTCATGGCCCAAGTGTCTCTAAGTGACGCCATATCAAGGGGTGACTATGGGAAGTGGAAGGAAGAGATGAGGAGTCAATTAATTGACAAGAGGTAAATATTTACGCATTGTGTTGATTTTGCTTGACCTTGATATACGCATCGCGTACTTTCGTGTGTGCCGTTGTATGTGCTATGATGGCACAACGAGCGGGGGTAGGGAGACTCGACCTCCCATTAACGGATTAACAGTCCGTTGTCCTTACCCTTAGACGATACCCCCGTCTTCCAGAGGTCAGCTCCCACGAAGAGCTGACCTCTCTTTTTGAGTATGCGAAAAATCCGAGGGAGAATCCAGACCTTTCTGAACAAATCAAGAGAAGCCGCAGGGGAAAGTCAAGTTAATATTTTCTGGCAGGGAGGGTATCCCCTCTCCAAGTGGTGGAATCATTGGCAATTTCGCGGTTTATCCTTGTAAGTTTCTTTACCGCTTCGAGCATTTCCCTCGGCACGAGGTGGTTTAGCCCATCGTTGTCCCGATCGACATGGGCCGCATGATTTTCTGGATGTCTTGCACCGACGTTCCGTTCTTCAGCGTCCAATTGGAGGAGGCATGACGGGATACGGAAGGGGGGTATGACTCTCTTCCCATCTTGCAAGAGATCGCCTCTCTGACGCGAAGCTCCACCCCCAAAGAATTGATCCTACGAGCTTCCTGGCGAACTTGAGGTTTGGCAACTTGGCCACGGCATCGTGACCTCTTCTGAGACCAGGTGAGTGTAACCCATGGTTGTCGTGATGGAGGCGTGCCCCATGATCTTCTGCACGTCCTGCACCTGGGCACCGCTGGCCAATGCCAGTGTGGCAAACGCATGGCGCAAGCTGTGGAAGTGGATGCCCGAGGTGATCTTCGCCCGCTCCCTCGCCCTGGCAAAGAGGCGCGAGACGCCGTGAAGCGACGGTGAATGTCCTGTCTGCGTTACGGACACGCGCCCCGTTGTTTGGTCCATACCAGTCAGGACAGAGAGCGCCTATTCGTTCGTCGTACCCACCGCTCCTTATCCCCCTTCCCATGCCGCACATGCAATAGCCTCTCACTCAAGTCCACATCCGTCCACAATAGGTCCAGCAACTCCTGCCGTCTGAGGCCGGTGAGTATTGCCAGTGTCACAATGTCTCTGTGCCACTTGGCTATAAGGCCTTCCAGGAGTTTCCCGAAGTCCTCAAGGCTCACGCTGGCACGACTCACCGTTTTGACGTAGAGGTTCTTCTGGTAGCGCATTGGATTTGCGTGGATGTATTCCCGCTCAGTGGCGTATGTGAACATCGCCTTCCGTTGCCGAAGGTGAAGGAGGACGGTTGCAGGGCTCTTGTCCTTCACAAGTGAGTGCCGGTATTCGTCCATCTGCGCCGGCGTAATCTCGGAAAGACGCCGCTCACCTGCCCAGGCGAGGAATGGCTTGAGTACATCCTTGATGAGACGGCGTGTGGTAGACTTGTGCTCGGCTTTTGAGAAGGCAAGGTAGGCATTGGAGAACTCGAAAGGTGGCGCCCAATGCTTAACCAGGACATGAAAAGCGTGAAGGACAACCAGGGCCTCGCTCTTTTTCCTGCATCTCGTCGAACGACTGTGCTCGCGCCCCGTTGAATCTCTAAACCGTATTATGTATATTCCATCGTGCCGTTTCGTTAAAGATGGGGGCATGTATCACCTTGGGATGTGTCAGTTTATGTGTCACATCCCGCCTCCCTTGTCGCAGTTCTCGTTG
>CAVYVS010000007.1:0-3165 GCA_963772005.1 uncultured Nitrososphaerota archaeon
GACGTCGCCGAACTTCCTGGTGAGGCTCTCAGTTTCAATCATGAAGGCCACCATTTCCCGAGACCAGGCCGGCCGCATCTTCCCATCCTCCTCATAAATGTAGTCTGATTGGAATTCCAGCCGTCCACCGCCTCAGCGGGCGCACTCCCGAGTGTCTCAGGCAGACTGGGCCAAGTTTCCTGCAGTCGTCAGGTTTAGCCTTTAATATGGAGACCTTTTGTGGGTGTGAGCAGCCCTGGTAGTATAGAGGCCCAGTATATCGCGCTCTCAAGGAGACGAGGAAAACCCTCATCTTCGTGGAGCCGCGATGACCCCGGG
The DNA here is from genome assembly GCA_963772005.1 of uncultured Nitrososphaerota archaeon. GTDB lineage: Archaea > Thermoproteota > Nitrososphaeria > Conexivisphaerales > DTJL01 > DATKKG01. Next base: position 319 of record CAVYVS010000007.1, read on the forward strand.
TTCGAAATAGAGTCGAATCGACGAAATTCCCGGCCAGGGCGCCTACTATATAGAAGTGCGGGAGTATCAAGAAGTCCACTTCTCGAACCCGTTCAGGTCGGGCCCCGTCGCCGACCACCGCCTCACTGCCTCCTTCTGACTCTGTCAATCGATCCCCTCTTACTTTCGTCCACCCTCCCCCCATTCCAATCACTTTCACCCTCCTTCTCTCGTTATAGCCTCCTACAACAATCCCCGCCCACAATGACCAAGAAGAAGAAGGAACCCGAACCCAGCTCAAACCCGAGGACTACGAGGTCTACCACGACAGCATAGGCGTCATACACTTCCTCCCGCCCAAGAGGTGCAGGACCTGCGACGACTAGGATGAACAACGTCATCCTCGAGTGCCCCAGATGCCTGACCATGTTCGTGGCCTCGACCCTCAAGGTGATCCAGGTAGGCGAGAGGCTCTGGGGAATCAGGTGCCGGTGCGGGAACATAATCGAGTCTCGGCTTCGACTACATGGGACCCTGTGGACTTGGGCTCAGCCCAACGTGGCCAACAGGATAAGGAAGATTGGGAACTACCGCATGCGCGTCGAAGGGCTGACCTATTCGAAGGAAGCGCCTTGACTCTACGACAACGTGTAAGCCTCTAACTACTCGAGGAGAGGCTTCACCCATAGTGGCTTCGAACGCCGATGACGTTCGAAGTATTCGAAGAACCTCGCGAGCTTGGGAACGAACTCATCTTCCGTGATAATCTTTCGATCTCCTCCCGCAGCCCGTATATCTCGGGGCCACGTTCCTCGATGACCTTCAGGACCTTCTGCTTGGCTGAATTCTCGAGCTGGTCGATTTCGAAGTCGCAAAAGCAGAGGTCCGGCAGGATGCCGGCGATGGGACCGTGCGTCAGCAGCGGAATGACCGCCAGATCTTCCTCCAGCAGTTCGAGCCCTCGATCCTGGGGCGGGTCGATCCGATGGTTCTGGAGAATATAATCGAGGTCTCGATCGTCCTTGCTCAGAACCAGGACGAACCTGACGGAGACCGGCTGCCCCTTCCCGTCCAACACCGGTTTGTCTCCGTCGCAGCACTGCTCCCTCACTTCCCTGGTCAGGACGCGCCGTGTCACTATCCCTCGTGGATAATCGGGTGGACCTGCAGGCTGGCCGCGGGGTTCCCCTTCCTCCGCGACCTGGTTGTTCACCTCTCTGGCCTGTCTTAGTTCTCAAAGCATCTACCAAAGCTCTCACTCTATCTGGGTCCTCCAATTCGGCGCGTTCGGCTTCCCGCTCCTCCTCTCTGGCCTTCTGTGCCGCTTCCATTGCCCCGACTTTAGCCTCAACTCTGCCAACGGCCAATCTATTCTCGTAGTTGCCTACGACGACGGCAAGCGACGCGGTGTTTAGCACCTCGGCCTTGGCCTTCTCCTTCTTGGCGCTGTCCTGCTTCAGTGCGGCGGCCGTGATCACCAAGGAGAGCGAGTCGAGCGCCTTCTTCGTACGCTTGGGGACGGTTCCCCCCTCGCACAGTACCTCGATGTTTTGCATCCATTGCTTCGCGAACGAGATCGGGAAGTCCTCCGCCCTCACGTACGTCGTCAGTATGTCGATCATCGACTCTATGGTCTTCCACCTCGACTCGGCCCTCGTGAGGAACTCGAGCTCAAACTCCAACCACCTCGTTGGGGAAGTAGTAGTACCACCTTCCGTGCCTGACGCGGGAGATCAGCCCCATCTTCGAGTACCGCATGAGCGCCTCACCCACGGCAGGTGGGCTCCACTCGAGGCCCTCCTACGCGAAGCCCTGTGCTGGACCCTGTCGAGGAACCTCTGACTCGGCGATTCGTCCCGCAGATGTCGAGGAGAACTCGTAGGGTTAAGGACCCCTGCCCCGAGTTCTTGGGTTAAATACCATAGCGCCGTTAACACTATAATGTTACTGGAGTTATACGCCTTTACTCCACCTGCTCGCTTCGCTGGCTCCGGTTGGAGGGGGTGTCGGCCCCAAGCATCACCCTCTCCACTCCGGGGAATCGCTTCTACTCAACAAGAAGAAGACTCCAAAACGTGCTTCATTTGACCAGAAAGAACCAAAAATGAAGCATTTGCGCACCTCTCCAGATATCCTTGTTCCTCTTTAGCGGCTGCCGCTGGGAGCCTGCATTGAGGCCGTGCGTCGAAGGAACCTCCCGGGAGGCACGGTCAGGTGCGCTTCCCTTCGGCAGAGGACAGACTCCCCATCGTTTCCACTCCTTGACTTTGGAGAGGTGGCCGAGGTAGGCAATCACGTGAGCTGGTAATTCGGGTCGCCACTTATAGAAGACCACTGCGCAGCCCGTGCACACCGACCCGCCGACAGGAGGGCGCCAGCCCAAGCCCATACTGCTTATCTTTCTTCAAAGAGCGGCTGACCTCGTGCCTTCCTACGGCGCGGACCTGCATGAATCGGGTAGTGTGTGACTCGACTGGCCGTCCTCACTGTAGCTCTCTGGAGATGTCCTGAATCGACCGGCAACCCGCAGAAGAGTTGCAGGAACCCTAAATCGCGCGGTTTCAAACCTTTTATGTCGCAGAACCTTCATTCAGCCAGTTGAGCACAGAATCGGGAGGCAAGGACGGCACCGGGGTGGAGAAGGTATTCGAAGAATTCGACGGTTCCTGGCTGACCTATTGGGACGCTTACGTTGATCTGCAAAATCGGCTCTATGAGAGCATAAAGACCGCCAGAGAGGTGTCGTGGCTGGCCGCAACGGACACAGCAAAGATGAGCGAGATCAACTCGGCTCAGCGGGAACTCTTCTCGACGATGCCCCGCAGGATGGACTACATGCCACTTGGGCAGATTAGCCGTGACCTTGAC
>CAVYVS010000008.1:0-52559 GCA_963772005.1 uncultured Nitrososphaerota archaeon
GCGCCACGCTAAACTCCGGGCCTTCTGGTGCAGTACCACCCCGAGGCCTCCCCGGGCCCCCATGACGCCGATTATCTGTTTGAGGAATTCTTGAATATGGTGGGAGATACTGAGCCGGCCGGTAAGCCGATTTTCTCATCACCGGCTCCACTGATGGTTTTTCGGTTGTCTGGACCACTGCCATGCCGGCCGCGCTGTCTGGATGGAAAGTCCCCTCGCTGTCATCGCCACGACCTGCTGGTGGCCCACCACGGTTCCTGGAACCGCACCGTGCCCACAGGCTATAAAGTCGTGCGCTATAAGCTGGATGCCGCCGGCAATTTCCTGGACGTGGAGGACTTCATCACCGGCTGGCTGACCCCGTCAGGTGCCCTGGGCCGGCCGGTGGACCTCCTGATCAAGGACGAGGGGGTGATTTTTATTTCTGACGATAAGGCGGAAGTGGTATATCGGGTGGTCTATATGAAGATGTAGGTTGACCCAGCATGAAGCATATCTTGTTGGAGCCCAAGGCCTGATTCATTTTTGCACTCGGAATGGCCGATATTTAACCTGACTCGGTTGGAGAAAGTCACCGGCCAGACGCCGGTGACATCAAAAGGAGGGGATGACATGCGGCAAAAAATCCGGTTATGCGTGATGATTCTGACATTAGCGCTGTTCGTGCTGCCCTTAACCGCACAGGCCTCCGCAGTAGGCTACTTCAGCCTGGTGACGGGCGAGGTGGATGTGCTCAAACAGGGCAAGCTCCCCGCTGTCCCTGCCAAACTCCATGACGGCGTGGAGATCGGCGACGTCGTCCGCACCAAGATCAAGGCCAAGGCCCAGCAACCATGGTGGACAACTCTGTCATTACCCTGGCGCCGGATTCTCGCCTGGCCATCGCCGATTATGAATACAATCCCGCCTCCCAGGAGCGCCGGGCGGTCGTGCGCGCCTTCCAGGGTCTGGTGCACACCGTGGTCAACCGCATATCAAGACCGAGGAGCCGGATTTCATCATGGAGACCCACACCGCCCCCATCGGGGTGCGAGGCACCGACTGGTATACCCTCCAGGGCCCCAATTTCTCCCTTGTGGCCCTGCGCAATGGTTTTTTGTCGGTAAATGGTATCAATTTGCATTCCATCCGATTCATCCATGCGCCCAAACCCCTCGTGCCCCAGACTCTGACTCCGGAAATTCTCAGGATGCTTGAAAAGATGATGGACACGGGGATATCCGGCGGCGGCCTTAATCTCGGCGGGCTGAGCTCCGGTAAGGGTAGCCAATTTCAATCTCCCGTTAACCCGCTGTTGAGCCCGGACCAGAAACTCTTAATGCAAACGATTCCCCCGGTGCTCTTGCCCCAGCAACAACAGCCGGCTCCGGTTCATACGCAACCGTTTGGCACCTAAGCTCAACCGGCTGACCCTGCTCTCGTTGGCCGCATGCGGTTATAGCACTGCTTGTGGATCTCGGACGCGGGCCACGACCTGCGCCCGCGCCCCGGACTGGCAAAAATCTACTGGCCTTGATAGGCGCAAAAGCATATTATTGATAGGGTTTCTTTCAGGCGCTCCACCTGCCGGGCCATCTACCGGCCCCAGCCGGCAAATCTCAATACACCCGCATAACTGCGCCGTTAGAGTTACGGGTAAGGGAAAGGAAAATCAGGGTAGGCCGGGATATCCGTCTCAGCCGCCGCCCCGATCATCAAGTAAAAAATGCCCAAACGCACCGACCTTAAGAAAATCCTGATCATCGGCTCAGGCCCCATCATTATCAGTCAGGCCTGCGAGTTTGATTATTCCGGCACCCAGGCCTGCAAAGCCTTGCGGGAAGAAGGCTTCGAGGTGGTCCTGATCAACTCCAACCCGGCCACCATCATGACCGACCCGGAAATGGCCGACCGCACCTATATCGAACCCATCACTCCGGAAATGGTCTGCCAGGTGATTGACCGCGGGCCCGATGCCATCCTTCCCACCCTCGGGGGCAAACCGGCCTCAACTGCGCCATTGCCGTGGCCGAAACCGGCATCCTGGAGAAATACGGCGTCGAGATGATCGGGGCCAAACCCGACGTCATCAAAAAGGCCGAAGACCGGGAACTCTTCCGGGACGCCATGGCCAACATCAATCTCCGGGTCCCCAACAGCGTCATCGTCCGCACCCTGGATCAGGCCGTGGCCGCCACCCCGGAGATCGGCTACCCCGTCATCGTGCGACCCAGCTTCACCCTGGGCGGCACCGGCGGCGGCATCGCCTACAACCTGGAGGACCTGGAACTCCTGAGCGTCGGCGCTCGGGAGCTCGAACCTGTCCTTCATGCCGCCCAGATACTGCTGGGCTTCGGCTTCGTAGAGCCTGTAGAAGAACGTCCGGCCCAGGCCCCTGTCCACGCTCGACTTGTTCAGGACCACCGCGTCCTCGATGTTGTAGCCTTCGAAGCTCAGGACTGCTACGACGGCGTTCTGCCCCATGGGCCTTTCGTCCATGTTGATGAGTGTGTGAGAGCGGGTCTTCACGACTGGGACCTGCGGGTAGACGGCCAGATGCTGGCGAACGTAGCTCGCGGTGCCGAAGTTCGAAGTGGAGAATCCGAGGGCCTGCTTGGCCATGGCGGACTCATACGTGTTCCTTGGGGACTGGTTGTGCTCCGGGTAGGGGATGAGCGACCCGGCGACGCCGAGGATGGCTGGCGTGTAAAGCTCTAGATGGGTATGCTGCTGCGTGAGGTCCTTGGCGTCCAGGGCGATGTAGGCGTTTTCCTCTTCGTTGGCGTCGATGATCTCCATGACTCCCTGTGAGACCAGGTCGCGCCAGCTGAGCATGCCCGACTTCACCTTCTCAATCATGTCGGAGGTCACCAGCGGCCTGCCGTTCTCGACCACGATGAGGGGTCTGAGGACTCTCCCGGCGCTGGCGGACACGTACACCCTGACGGTGGCGTTGGGAAGCTCTGGCTTGTAGACGTAAATCGAAACGTCAGGAGGTATCTCCCCCCTGCGGCGCAACCGCCTGAACGCAGACGAGAGGCGGAAGGCGTCATCGACGTAGCCGACCATCCTTCCATCCACGAAGACCTTCGCCCCGGTCTCCTTCAGCTCGGCCGTGGCCTCGTTGTATCGCAAAACACCAAGCGTGAAGGGCTTGTTGAGCACTTCATGGGTGGAGGAGGTCACGGAGATGATGGCGGAAAGGGCGAGGTTCTTGACCAGGCCGCAGTTGGAGCCTTCAGGCGTCTCATTGGGGCATATCCGTCCAAAGTGGGTCGAATGGAGGTCCCGGGCTTCGAAGTTGGGCTGGCTCCTGCTGAGAGGGGATTGGATGCGCCTCAGGTGGCTTAGGGTGGAGAGGTAGTTCGTCTTGTCAAGCAGTTGGGTGACGCCCACCTTGCCCCTGCCCCAGTTCCCGGTGGCTATGGCGTTGGCCAGCTTGTCGGTGATGATGCCGGGGCGGATGGCCGCGCCTACGACCGCTGGCCCTCTCCGCTGGCCCACCCTGTCGAGCTGGTACTTCATGTCGCGGACCATGTTCCTGAAGGCGGTGCGGAAGAGGTCTGCGAGCATCTGGCCTGCGAACTTGATGACCTTGTTGCCGTAGTGGTCCTTGTCGTCCTGGTCGATGTTGCCCAGCCTGAGCTCCAAGAGCTTGCAGGCGGCCTCCCCGAGGAACGCCGCCTTATCGAGCCTGTTGGAGGGCTGCCTCCCGAGGTGCGGGAGGAGGTACCAGTCGAGGAGCATCTCGGCCCGCTTGAGCCTCAGCTCGTCCATCATTCCGTGGGCGACCCTATTCCCTATGTACATCAAGGCGTCCTGGGACGTAATGGCCTCCGAGGCCTTCTCGAAGGTCGTCTCCAGCTGGTCCTGGATGCTGCTCTTTACCGAGACCATGTCGGCCACCTCTTTGTCAGTGGTGATTCCGAGCGCTCTCAGTACGATGACGAATGGCAGGTCTACGGGGGAAGCCGGAAGCTTCACGTACAGTGCACCGTCGGGTTTGAGCTCCAGCTCCAGTTTGGACCTGTAGCCGACTATCGACGAGTATATCTTCGCCTTGTAAGAGATCTTCCCTCCGCCCTTGTCCGTCTCGACTAGGATCTTGTTGGGGGAGAGGTCCTCAAGGCCGACGATGACCCTTTCGGATCCGTTGATTATGAAGTACCCCCCTGGGTCCTTCAGATCCTCTCCTGCTTCAATGAGCTGCTCATCGGAGAGGCCGAAGAGGGCGCAGAGGTTGGACTTGACCATGACCGGGAGGTCCCCGATATGGAACTTCTGGGTCACCTGGCCGGCGGGGCCGAGTTGTGGATCGATTATGGTGATCTCTAGGTAGAGAGGGGCGCCGTATGTGAGGTTCCTCAGCCTTGCCTCGGTCGGGAGGACATAGCTAATCGAGCCGTCGATCTCGACGACCCTCGGGCGGTCCACGATGATCTTCCCGAACTTCACCTTGTAGGAGCCGCTGGCGGTCTCGATGTCAGCTTCGCTGACCTCGTCTATGATGCTCTGCAGGCCCCTGGCTACGAATTCGTTGTAGGAGTTCAGGTGCTGCCTTGCCACTCCCTCTTTCCGCAAGATGTCTTCTATAATCGGCCATCCGTCCGTGAGGGTGGTCGATGGAATTTCGATCATGACTGTTAACCCTCGACAACGAGGCGGTAGTAAACGCTGGAACCGGCGGTTTTGCTCTCTCGGGCGATCCTGATCAGGTCACCGGGCTTCCCCTGCAGCTCCAGGACGACGGGGTCCGTCGACAGAATGTATGGTAGCTGCTCGTAGGTGGCGTTGTACTTCTTCAGTATCCCCTCCACTTCGTCCTTCGGCACTATCTCATGCTTCGGGACGTCTCTATGAGCTGACGGCTTGACTTCCTTCACAACTTCAGCCAAGGACATCCACCTAGCTAGAAAGCTCCCCAGGGCCGGACAGGAAGTGCCTTAAAAACCGAAGATATTCCAACATACAAAATTTTCCGCAACAATACCGCCAAAAGGTGCGTATTTAACTTTTCTGTCCCTTTAACGGCCTTTGTGAAGACGAGGTTTGCCAAAGGCTTATAATGAGAGATTACACGCGACCGTCTGGTATCTATGAAGGTCCCTTCGTATGTCGGCGCTTTCAAAGGGAAGGATTTCCTGAACACTCAGGATTTCACTCAGGAGCAGCTCTCAGAGGTGCTGGACGCATCATTCGACCTGCAGAAGAAGTTCAGGGCCCGGAAGGAGACGCCCTATCTGCCCGGAAGGACTCTGTTCATGCTCTTCTACAACCGCTCGCTTCGGACCAGGAACTCATTTGAGGGAGGCATATACCAGCTGGGCGGCCATGCGCACTTCCTCAGCCCCCAGGACGTCTACACCCCTTCCCTGCCGGAGGACATGGTGGCATACCAGACTGAGGCGGTCTCGGACGTGGCCAGGGTCCTTAGCAGGATGGGCGATTCGATTGCAATCAGGATCTACGGCGACGCCGCAAAGTGGATCATCGGCCGAGGCCACAAGGTGATTCAGGAGTTCGCAAAGTGGGCCTCCATTCCAGTGCTCAACATGGAGGACGACATGTATCACCCGTTCCAGGCGATGGCCGACATCATGGCGGCCAAGCAGGCCTCCCCCAAGTTGAAGGGGAAGAAGTTCGTGGTTTCGTATGCTTATTCAGGAGGTCTGAAGCCGCTGGCGGTCCCGCAGAACGAAGCCATGATCACCACGCAGTTCGGGATGGACGTCGTCCTAGCCCATCCGAAGGGTTTCGAGCTGGAGGACGTCGCGGTCAAGGCCTGCAAGCAGAACGCCGACAGGTACGGCGGGAGCTTCGAGATATCCAACGACATGAAGGAGGCCTTCGAAGGGGCTGACTTCGTTTATCCAAAGGCTTGGTCACCGAAGGAGTTCTTCCCTCCGCACAGTTCCAAGGTGGACAAGGACGCGGCGACGGCATACCAGTCAAAGTACAAGAGCTGGATCACGACCATGGATACCCTAGAAGACACCCACAAGGCGTTCTACATGCACTGCGGCCCCGCCGACAGAGGGCAGGAGGTCACGGACGAAGTGATAGACAACAACAAGAGGTCCCTGTACTTCGAAGAGGCAGAGAACAGGCTCCACGTGCAGAAGGCCGTCATGGCCATGACGCTGCCATAGGCCGCGTCTGGGATGACGTGGAAGGGGCCCTCCTCCCTAGTCTTAATAACTGGGGGACTTCAACCAACTCAGAACGGGCCCGTAGCTCAGCCAGGTAGAGCGCCGGGCTTTTACGGCCGAACGCGGTCAAAGAGACCCGGGTGTCTCGGGTCCGATTCCCGACGGGCCCGCCAACCCTCCATCCCGGTACCTTAGGTACTCCTTGAGCTCCGGGACGCCGACGTACCCTTTCAGGCTGCTGCTCAAGACGCCCTCGATCAATCTGGGTACCTCCCCCTTTCTCATTGCCCACACGAAGGCGGGCCATCCCAAGAAGAGGATGGCGGCGGGTCGTTCGCTGACAGAAACGAGCGCCAGTCGTCCGTTCCTACAGAACGGTTTCAACTGCTCCGGGACCAAGATGCGTCCGAGTCCGGTAGCCTCTGCGACCCATTGGTCGTTCGTCCTGACTCGGGCCCGTGTTAGGGCCACGGCAAAGACGAGGCCGGGCCCTGCCTTCCAGTACTTTCCCGCCTCGATGCTGGAGGCAAGCTCCCCAATTTCCCTATGGGTGCAGCTTGGATACATCTTTGATAGCTTGGCCTCCAGCCGGGGGTTCAACAAGCTGCACGGGTTCAACGCGCGATTTAACCTTAGACGAAGCACCTCAATCCCGTGTGGGCTTGCCAATCGTGACGCAATTCGTCCCCACTAGAAGACTCCAGAGATGATCTTCGAACTTGGCAGCCGAAGGGGAACCCCAGAGCGAAGTCAACTGATTCTATCCATCGTCGTTATCTCATTTGGAGTCCAGGACTTGCCCTGACCGCCACTGTGGCGAATAGAGGCGCCACGCGAGCAAACCCAGAACTAATAAGCAAGCCGACCCGTCAAAGTCAACGTTGGCAGAGGGCACTACGGCTGCTGCGAAGCGGCCTGAGCCTCAGACCAGAGTCGAACTGCATCCTCACAGCAGGCTCAGGGACATCATAGCCGACGTGCAGCTGGGCGTGGGGGATGGTCTGGTCGACGGATCGGCCTTTCTCGCCGCCCTCAACGCCGTTGGCATGGCCTTTCAAACCATAGTCTTCTCGGCGGTCGTATTTGCGCTGGCCGGGGCCATATCTATGTTCGTAGCGGCATTCTTCTCCAAGGAGAGCGAACTCTCGCTGACCAAGCAGGATTTCGAGCGCGAAGCAATGGAAGTCCGGGAAGAGCCCGAGGAGGAGAAGGCAGAGCTGGACGAGATACTCAAGGGCGAAGGCTATGACGAACGGGAGAGGGAGACAATGCTTGAAATCATCACCAAAGAGCCCGCGCGCTGGCTCAACACTCAAGTCCTCTTTGAGCTCCACACGCATAGGGAGGAGTTGGAGCCCAGCAGCACCCTCGGGCCCTCCCCATGGGCCTAGCCTTCCCAGCAAGCGTCCTGCTTATACTCATTCCGTACATCTTCGCCATCACCCCCGTGGAAGCGATTTTCCTTTCGTTGGGGCTCGCCTCTCTGCTTCTTTTCATTACTAGCTCCACGCAGCTGGTGCGCATAAGGGGGGCGAACCTGTGGGCGGGCCTTAGGAGCGTGCTGATCCTGTTGCTGGCTTCGGGCATCCTATATGCGATTGGCTATGTGTTCAAGGTCCCCGTGTAGACAACTCAAGAAATAAGGTCAACCGTCGTAAAAGGATAAAAACCCCCTTTCAGACTTCGGCTGTGGTGCCCAAGTCGTATAGCCCGGCCTAGTATGTCCGCCTGTCACGCGGACGACGCGAGTTGGTCTCGACCACGCGACTTCGAATCTCGCCTTGGGCGCCATATTTCTCCCTGCCAGACAGCCTCGGCTCAGGAGGATGTCGAGCGTCTGAGCTCAAGGATTCGTCAGGAACGCTTTTACGCCATGACGACAAGCTCAGCCATCCTGGACCTGCTTGACGGACAAGAAAGAGAAGAACAAGGCTCCGCTGCCTGCTTCGAGCGCGGGGCTACTGACGTTCTTTGACGAGGACACACCGGGATTCAGGGTTGGGCCGGAGTACATAATCGGATTCGGCGTGGGCTTGGTCGTCGCATCCCTCTTGCTCTTGGCATTCTTGAAATAGAAGAAGCCAGAGACAAAACGGCTCTCTAGAGGCAACGATGACTCGGAATGGAAACGTCCGGTAGCCGCTGCAACCCAGGCAGGGCACATTTCGTAGGCCAGAGAAGTAACGTCAACCGGCGCGATGGTCGCTAATTAGCGGTCCCGACGTCGGGCGGACGACAGGTCTAGTTAGCCGCGTTGTTCGAAAGCTTATAGAGCCTGTCAGGGGGTTATGGTCCAGGAATGGTCAGGAGGCGGGCGCGCGGATCCGTCACCATCGTATATCTTGCGCTGGCGGCGCTCCTACTGCTTCTCATCGGCTTAATCCTTGTAATCGCTCCACTGGCCGTCGGCGCCATGAGCCCTTTGATTCAAGGGCTTGACCAGGGTGTCGGCCAGGAGCTCGCCCCCCACGTCAACGGGACCGCCAACGCCCCGTCATTGCTCTATCCGGGGGCTCCCCTCCCTTCCGACTATGCGGTCCTGGCGAACTATACCCTTGGGCTCATCAACCAAGACCGAAGCACCCTAGGAGGACTGGCACCGGTCGGCATGGACCCTCTCCTGGCTGCTCGAGCGAACATGCCTACGGCATGCTCGTCAATGGCTACTTGAGCCACTGGGACACTCAGGGCCTCAAGCCCTATATGCGGTACACCATCGCTGGAGGCGTGGGCTACATGGCGGAGAACGTGGCTTACATTCAGGCCGTTAGTAGCTATCGGACGACGGCTGCAGTCGAAGGTGCCATCAAGACCCTCGAATACCAGATGGTCTACAACGATGCCGCGCACAACAACGGCCACAGGGACAACATCCTCGACCCATACCATACGGGTGTTTCCATAGGCATTGCGTACAGCGCGGACGACGTCTACCTTGTCGAAGACTTCACCAGCGACTACCTGAACTGGACGACCCCCCTGGCCATGACCAACACCGGAACGGTCAGCCTCTCTGCCAACTTGTCGGGGGCGAATGGCGTGACCGGGGACGGCATTCAGATGGTGGAGATCTTCTTTGACGCGACCCCCGCCCAGCTCACCTCTGCCCAGCTCTCCGCGTCCCCATACGATAGCGAATATACTCAGGGCATCTTCGTCGCGGGCGTCGTGCAACAGGGATACCATATTTCGCAAGGGACGACGGTGACGGCAAGCCAGTGGGAAATCGGCCACAGCAGCTTTGCGATAACCTTCGACCTAGGATCGGTGGCCAGGGCGAATGGGTCCGGATACTATACCTTGTACGTCGAATGGCAGAGCACTTCTGGAACGCAGGTCCTCCTCACGTGCTACACTCTCTTTGTCATTTCCTAGGCCTTTGACGAGCCGAGCCCGCCATAGGGAAGTATTAATTACGAGGGTATCGATATCCTCACCCGGTGCAATCAGACGTCCAAATCCCGTGAACCTTTGAAGCCCATGCTTCAGAACGCGATGAACACTCTCACGACGGTGACCAGACTCCTAGATGAAAGGGAGTTCAGGTTGAAGACCAAGGACTCCGAGATATTCGGCAGGATAGTGAGCGCCCTAAAGTCGGGCGACTCTCCGCGGGCCAAGATGTTGGCTAGCGAGCTCTCCGAGCTTAGGAAGACAGAGAAGACTGTGATGAAGTCGAGGCTGGCCTTCAATGCCATCGTGCTCAGGATGGAGACCGTGAAGGATTTGGGCGACTTCAACTACATAATGGGCCCCGCCATCGCCGTAGCTGCATCCCTTCAGAAACAGCTGGCGAAGGTGATGCCCGAGGCGAGTGGGACCATAAGCGACTCCTTTGCGAGCCTGCAACAGACCATGTCCGAGGCAGGCCAGCTTACAGGAGGCTCGTTCAACGTCTCGCTGGCTAACGAAGAGGCCGAGAGCATAATCAGGGAGGCCGCAGCGGCGGCAGAGGCACAGGCGAAGGAGAAGTTCCCCGAAGTGCCTTCCCGCATCCGGCAGCTGGAGTCTGGCACCTAGAAATCTGACATGGCGATCCCGGTCGCTCCGTCGACTCTTCTATTCAGCTTCACTCCCTCTATCTCTAGAAGGTGGACCTCTCCCACGAACACCTTCGTCCCTTGCAGTAGGTGACCACCGAAGATGCGGCCCTTTCTGTCGGCGAAGGCTACGTGGCAGTGAATCCTGGGCAGGCCTTCTAGGACGCCAAAGTTCCCTGAGCATGATGCTATCTCCATCTCTTCCTCCTTCGTAATCGTAATGTACTTGCGGGCCGACTGGTCGTAAAAGGAGAAGGTCGCCCTGCTGACAGCTCCAATCGCTGTGAATACGCCTCCCGTAACCTTCGAGTCGCCTGCCAGCTCCTCCAACGAACCCAGCAAGTCGCTTCCACGAGAAAGGTTGGCAACCACCACTCGGCCTGCATTGCCCTGAATCTTGCCCATAGGAATATCGCCAGCAGAGGCGTCGAAGATGGATATGAAGGTTGGCTGAGGACTCGCCGCCGATTCACCGGCCTCAACGGCGAACCAGTTGCCCATGTCCGAGCAACCGGCCAACCGAAATATTGGGAACGCCGATGTGTGGAATGCCGGCACTGGCTCGGCCCCACGGCAGTGGAGGACTCAATCGTCGCTCAGTGCGACAGAGAGCAGAAAAGGGTTGGTTATCCTCTCGACGCCTATTGTGGAGCCTTCGCCATGCCCTGGATAAGATCTTGACGGCCCTGGGGAGGGCCGTCAGGATCCTTAGAGAGTGGTTCATGTCAACCGGGGAGCCCTCAGGGAAATCGGTGCGGCCGATGGTGCCCGCAAACAGGGTATCGCCCGTGAACAGCGCCCCGACGCCAGCGAAAAGGCATGAGCTTCCTGGAGTGTGGCCGGGCGTATGGAGGACTCGGATGGGCATTGAACCCAGCTGAAAGGAACTCTTATCGTCATAGAACTCGTCCGCTTGCACCTCCTGGGTGACCCCATAGCCAAGGGCTGCTCCCTGTTGGGCAAGCGTTGATAGGAGCGCCCCGTCCAAGCGATTCACGAGGAAGGGAGCGCGGAACCGGCGGGAAAGCCAGGGAGCCGAGATGACGTGATCGATGTGGGCATGGGTGGCGATGATGGCTTTGACGCGGAGACCCTTTCCCGCTATGTAGTCGGCCACCATCTCCGCCGATGCGCCAGGATCTATGATCAAGCATTCTCCCCCAGCCCGCTCGCTGAGCACGTAGGCGTTCTCTTCGAATCCGTCCTTAGATACGAACCTTTCAATGGAAGGACCGCGAGGCGTTCGCCTTCACCCTTTCCATCGCGGTGCCGACGGCGCGGCCGATGCCATGGTTTCCAAGTCAGGCCCAGCTCGATTTCATGGTGGGAGAGAGCTTGATGAAGGGGGCCTCGCCCGCCTTCCAAGGGTCGTTGCGCACCCAGGCGAACTTGTCATGGAACGCTCGATATGCCTCTGCGAACTCCTTCCCCTTCTCTATGAGTTCGGCCCTTCCCTGCACGATCACAGCCCTGTTAGGAGCGGTCGTGTCCACTGCGAGCGACGCCCGAGGGTTCTCCCTGAGGTGCCGATATTTCGTGGTGTCGTAGTCCGTGGCGATGTAAAAGGCGTCGCCGATCAGGAGGTAGCTCACTGGGGTGACGAGGGGCCAGCCCTTGGACGATGCTGTGGCCAGTCTGCATATTTCGTTGGCCTCGAGGAAGCGCCTTTCAGAAGGGGTGAACCTAATCTTCACGAGGGCCTCCGGGGGTCCGCCGCCGTAAAAACTGTTCCCTAACAGTCTACCTTGCGGGGAGCGTAAGCAACCGTTTGCCGTTGTATTCTACATTGGTGACCAGCTTCACTGCCTTTCTAAGGGTGTTCGACGCGAAGCACTGTCTCTCGGCGTCCCTTGAAAGCGTCACGATTGAGGCGTCCTCTTCACCCCCAAAGACCTTGACGTCGTAGATGATGTCGGTGAAGGCGCCTTCCATTTGGCGGTCGAAGTGTGCCCTAGCGACCATCGACAGGGAGTCCACCTTTAGGTCCCGCAATAGGGCCAGCTTTCCTAGCTGCGTCAGCAGGCAGGCCGCAGCGCCCATTACGAAGTAGCTGAGAGGGGCCGGCCCCGATGCATCGCCCCCTCGAGACGGCGGCTCGTCCACGGTCGCCTCGAACTTGAGCCCCTCCACCTCCCAACAAGTCGCCAGATGCTGGAGCTGGCGAGAATTTACTATGTCCACTCTGACGGTTCCAACGGACTTGCTGCCGGGAAGCAGATCGTCATTATCTCTGCGAAGCGAAGGCATGTGTGCGGGGTCCGACTTCATTTTCGAGTCAATCAGGCTCCAGCCAGCGAGCTAGTTATGTCTTAGGTCTGGCCGTTCAAGCGATGACCTTTTAATGGGTCGATGCTTTCAACCGCACCAATGTGCCGAATGCTGGCGTGCATTGCTATCGATGGGATTCCGAACGACCTTACTATGGAGTTTCGTCGCCTTTCCCACGATGGGAAGGTCCCACCGAGGGCAGCGCCTGGTCATGTATCGGGCTGGGGGCCTTCGCCACCGACTTCGGGTCTTCTTCTTTGCACTATCGTAGCAGCAGGGACGCCTGGGACGACCCCGCGTACGAAACCATCAGCGGGGCAGTTGGGAGGATCTCCGGGCGGCGTTGGTTCATGTTTCATCTGCGCAAGGCCTCCGTCGGCGCACCACGAGTGGTGAACAGCCACCCTTTCGTGGTAGACGGGATGGCCTTCATGCACAATGGGAGCGTGAAGGGGCTCGCGCACTCCTTCCCAGCTTCCCGCAAGCCTCTGGGTCAGACTGACAGCGAAGTGTACTTCCTCCTTCTCTTGGACCGCCTCCGAAACGGCGGGGTTTTCGAAGCTGTGTCGCAGACCATCCCGTTGCTGGAGCAACTGGACTACACCTCCCTCACATTCATAATGCAGGAAGGCAACTCGATGTATGCCTATAGACAGTTCAGCCGCAACGGAGAGTACTATACGCTATACTTCGCCCAGGACGGCAATTCGGCCATCTTCTCTTCGGAGCCCCTGTTGGGCCTCCGATGGCAGCTCATAGGAAACCGGGAGCTAGTCAGGGCGAGCCTCGAGGATAGCGAAGTCCATTTGGAACGCCAAATGGTTGCGTCCCGTTCATGACGAAACCGTTATACATCGCACACCTCTCCGCCAGCTCATGTTGAAGATCTGCCTGGCCCAAGTGGAGGTCGGCCCCTCTAAGGAGCAGAACCTCAAGAAGATCCTGTCGGTGGTCAAAGGACTCGAAGCAGGTGTCAGGCTGGTGGTCTTCCCAGAGTATAGTATGGGATTCCCGGAGAAGGGGCTCACCCCGGAATATGTCCGAAAGGCATCAGAAGGGTTGGATGGCGACTTCGTGAGTAAAGTCGCGTTTCTTAGCTGCGGACAAGCACGCTGCGGTGCTCCTGCCAATCTTCGAAAGGGCTCCCGACAGAGTTTACAACACTGCGGTGGTGATATCCGACGGAAAGGTCCTCGGAGGCTACAGGAAGTCGAAACTCTTCGACGCCCTTGGTTACAAGGAGTCGGCGGTGTTCGGGGCCGGGTCTCAACTAGTCCCGTTCAAGGCGGGGGGCATGACCTTCGGCACATTGATCTGCTATGACATACGGTTTCCGGAGCTCGCTAAGGCGCAGGCTTTGGGCGGGGCGGAGGCGCTCCTGAGTTCCTTTGAGCATGGTACAGAGGAGAGATGAAGGAGGAACAGTGGCAGACTCTGCTGCTGGCGCGGGCCCATGAAGACACTTCATATGTAATAGGGGTGGGCAACGCCAACGAGGCCTTCATCGGGAGGAGCATCGTGGCCACGCCGTTCGGAGTCAAGGCCCTGGATCTTGGCGCGGGGGAGCGGATATCGTATCACGAGCTGGATTCCAAGCTGGTCTCGGGTGCTCGGCGTCGCCTGCCGGTCCTCAAGCAGTCTGCCGGGCGTACGCCCCGATGCCGCCTGCTAAACTAGGGAGGTTCATCTATGCCTTATCGTCAGGACGAAAGAACGACCCTCTGTCTCTAGTCCTACGAACTCGCCGATGTCGTCGAGTTCCATCATCAACCGTTCCAGTTTACCGATGAACCCTGCCCCGGGGAGCAGGAACTCCCTAGACTTGTGCCGGGGAAGAGCGGTCACTGCTGCGACCATCGCTGCCACGCCCAGGGCACCATGGGCCTCAGCCCCTGTCATCTCTGATTCAGCGGTCCATGGAGGGAACCTGTCCTTAAGCGTTGGCGCCGGCCCGGCTCAGCCGTTCCCTGAACCAACTCGAAAGCTGGCAAGCCGGAAAAGTTCTTACATCGGAGGGATAGACCAAACCCGCTGGGCCGGTCGTCTAGTTCGGTCTTGGACATCTGCCTTACACGCAGAAGATCACAGGTTCGAATCCTGTCCGGCCCACCACATCTCGATCTAGGCTACCGTAGGTAGGGCGATCTATCCGGATGCGCCGGACTCGGGGCTAGCGTAAAGATACATCTTGCCAACGACCTTCTCGCCTGCTTTTGCTGCATGGTTCGAGGATGCGACGTTGGACTCGGCTATTTCGTTGACTAGGGTGTGGACGCGCCTCGATTTGAGGTAGATTAGTCTGGCCTGAAGGCAGTCTTTCATCAGTCCCATCCTCCTGAATTGGGGCTCGACATAGATGCTATGCGACCTCGCTATGTTGCCTATGATGCTCATCCAAGCGATCCCCACTATCCTCCCGGCAATCTTGACTACGAAGCACTTGTCCCCGTTTCGAATCGCGACGCCAACCCATCGAATGTTGGTCTCTGGTTGCGCCAAGGCCACAAAACGTTCTATCTCTTCGACGTTGTTCTCGATGCTGACTTCATGCTTGAACCTGTGGCCCATTGATGCCTTGTCGACGTCTAGCCGCCAGATGTTCCAGTCCTCCCTGGGGAGATCTTGCACCGTGAGTTCTGAAAAGACATAGCTGGAGGGCTTCAGCCCGTAGAAGTAGTCGAAGACCTCTCTGGACTTTGTGAAGACGGTCCCGGTCGCTTCAAAGACGTCATAGATGAAAAGACCGTTGGTGACGCCCTCAGGGTCACGCGAGAGGAAGACTTCGCCTCCCGCCTCGATCTCCTCCTTGATTTCGTGCCGCAGGAATGGATCGAAGAAGGAGAGCCCCGTCGGCAGGCTATCGAGCTGTTCATCGACCGACTGGACCTTCGAAACCTGAATGCCTCTGTGTGCCACTTCGACTCACCAATCCAAGATCGTGAAGCTCTTGGCCAGCCTCTCCTCGCCGAGGATGTTGCCTATGACCAGTTCCAGGCTCTCACTGCTCCGATGAAGTTCGACCACTTCGTCGTCTTTCAAGGCATCCTTCAGCAAGTATTCGAACTGTGTCTTGCGATCGGTTGGGTGGCCGAATCTTCTGACCCTTTCCCTGTCTATCTGCTCGTAGGCGTACATGAATTCGTAGAGGGACCTGTATATCTGATGCTCCATGTTCTCCTCTATGTTGAACTCGAGGTCAGCCCTGTCCTTCCCGCTTATAGTAATCGCCTGTAGCCCTTCCAGGTCTGCCCAAAAGACCGTCCCATCCGGAGCCAGTACGGCGTCCTTGTCAAGCCAGACATCGTAGAAGTCCAACCCGCTGTAGGTGCCGTCGCCGTTGTTGCTCATCGATCTACAGAACAGAGTGAGTACCGCTATTCCGCTTCTCACGAAGTTCTTCAGGAATTCGAGGGCGCTGTCGTTGTCCTCTATACGGAAGAAATCGAAAAGCTCCCCCGTGTCATCCCCGATGGTCCAGTCCGAATGGAAGTAGATCCTGACATTGGATGGGATCAGCCTGGCTTCTTGAACCATCTGCTGCTTGAACCTCCTGTACCAGTACACCTGTGTTAGCTCCCTTTGAAGGGTCTCGGGCAGCTTAACTATCTTCACTAGAGGGGCGATCCTGAAACCATGAATCGAAGTGGTGCTCGCATCCGACATCTCTGCCGCCTTCATTGCTATGGAGGCGAATTCCAAGCCTTGGGAACCGTAGGGGCAACCCCTTGACCACAGCTCACCGGTGAGGTATCTCGGGAACTTCTCACTCCCCTTCGCCTCCATTATCCTGTCCCTTACGCTCCCGCTCTTGAGGAGGCCGCAGACCTCCTCCTTTGTGAATAACTGACGGCTGAACGGGCTTGTCGTCGAACCGATTCCCTTTACCGAGAAGTAGAAGTCGGTGCCGTCGATGGTCGCGCAGGGCCGCTTGGTGACGCCGCTCCGGTTGTCGTCGATTAGAAACTCCTTGGTGCCCATTGCCTCTAAGATTGAGAACGGCTTGGCGCTGTCAGGGAGGTAGATCTTTTCGAAGTCAGGCATCTGGAAGCTCCTGAAGTGCTTGTTGGTTATTGTGCCCGCTCCCTCATACACGTTGAGATTGATCGGTACCCCCCTGAGGATGATGGGCGACGAATTGGATATCGCCTGTGTCAAGTCTGTATCACCTTACTGCCTGGGCCCCCCACAGTAGGGGCACCTGTCCGCCGATGCCGGATACAGGGTCTTGCAATACCTGCAGGTCACCATCTCGACCTCCTTTATCACCACCTGTTCGGGCGGCTTTGAGCCAAGGTCGATCTTGGACTCCCAGGGCGACGGAGACGTAACTGAGGGAGCGGGAGGCACAGTTGAGTGTTGCGGGAGGGATTCCCCTCGCCTGTTCTTCCGGGTTGCGGCGTAGACTATCATCGCGACCACAAGGAGGACGATCACCGCCGCTATGATGAAAAGGACATACGAATCAATCCCCGCGAGGCCTGTTCCGGGACTCGTGCTGGGAGGGCTAGCAGGGGTAAGGGAGTAGCTTGTTGATGTGACGTGCAGGTTGTCGGTGTAGGTGAAACTGCCAGCCTGCCCCTGGTATTGGCCCGTGTCCTGCTCGACGTAGTTGTAGCCGATGATGTATCCCGTGGTTGGGTCGAAGAAGGCATTCCACGTATACGATGCTGTGAATGTGCCATAGTCGTCGTTCCTCTGGTATTGTCCTGTTCCTGTAGCTTCGATGGTCTGGACGTATCCAGTTCCTCCCTGGAGACTCTCTGACCCGGGCAGCTGGAAGCTGTGATTCTCTGAAGCCACAGTGAATTGCGTATTCAAGAGGAAGAATGTAGCTCCAACTGGAAGAGACGTATTCATCGCGAACCATACAAAGATGGGCGCTGTGTATCCAGCTTGATTATCAGTTCCATTAGTGTAAGTAAAGTTGTCCGAAGACCATGTGAAGGTGCCTGCGCTGGAGCCAGATGTGGAATTACCTTGATTGTTGCCATACTGGTAAGAGGAATTGTACGTTGTGAGCACGTTACTTCCAGTGACTGAGCTAACTTGTTCAGCGCCAGTTATCAGGGTCTGATCCGTATATCCGCCATACGAACCCTGACCATTGTTCACGGTGATGGTCTCAGAGTACCTGAAGAAGTCTCCAGGCTGTTGGATGGATATGACAGACATAACGGACATATTGAGCAGGAGCGCTGCAAGTAGGATTGTAGAGATCATTCCTATTGTCTTCATTGGCATCACTAACCTGCGAATCCTCCAACACCGTGACTGTGAGCTGGATGAAAGCCACCCATTCCGCTGAATGTGGAATGGTAATACGAATGAGCTATGATGACGGGACGGTACCATATGAATAGGCCAGGATACGGTGAGTAGGTGAACTGCACAGGGGTAGCGGCGATCTTGGCAGTGGGATCGATCTCCTTCACCAACTCGTTGCGGACTCCATGAATCATCCTGACCGCCAAGGCGACGAGCTCAGATCGCTCTAGCCCTGATGTGTACCCGGAAAGCAATGTGACCGCCTTCTCCATCAAATCGAGTACCTCGTGTGCTTCGAAGACTGGGATTGAGGCGAGAATCGCCGCCGCTACCAGGGGATACTCCAGGTAGTTTCTCAGCTGCTCTATGATGTACTTCAATTTCTCTGATACTTCGTCTACGTTCAGCTTCCCGATCGCCAAGAATGCAGAGGCTATCTCGGTGTCTTCTGATTTGATGTAGCCCCATGAGGCGAATCTGGCCCTGAACCCATCAAATTGAGATCTCAGGCCCTCATATGAGAGGCTCATGACTGCCAATATCGAGGCGGCTTCGGCAGATGAGGTGAGCCGCTTGTACAGGGCGAAGTTGTCTAGCGGATAGGTTCCGTCGAACCTCCTCCCCGCCATAATCGTGGCAGCCACCCCAGCAGACAGTTCCTTGGGGACCCCCTGGTTCCTTAGTTGTTGGTCTATGTCCTTGAGGACGGCCTGAAGGTCTTGGACGTCTTGTCCGCTGGCCGAAGCGATGATTTCAGCCGCCATTAGCTTATTCGGGATCGTCGAATCGAAATCCCGAACAATGCTGAAGGCTTGCGCGAACCTCTCTCCTATTTGGTTCGAATCGCCCTGGAGCTTGGCCAACCCAATCGCGGTGCTCCATGGCAGTGAGGAGGCCGCCGGGTAGTCGGCGCTGTCCACCGTGGGAACCCTGAGCTGAATCCACTTCGCATAGGAGCTGGCCCTGTCGGCGATGGACCGCAGTTCATCGTAGGTAGCCCTTATCTCCGCCAAGAAGTCGGGGAACTCCTGATCAGCGACCCTGTAGTTCCTCACGTTCAAGTCATTGAGGATGACGGTTCCCAAGCCGGTGAGGGCTATGTAGCCATCACCGTAAGGCACCATTCTATCGACCGTCGACTTCTCCTGAATGAGGGAATTGAGGTTCGCCTCCATCGCGCTCAGCTCGGATTCCTCCTTTGAAACCGCAGCCGTTTCTGTCTGGACCCTTTCGTTCATGGCCTGTTTCTTCTCTTCTCCTTCGAAGTGAAACAAGATCGAGTGCTCCTTGCGTTGATCCCTCTGCAGTGCGCTGGCCGCTTCCTCTTCTTCTCCCCTCTCGGCGTTCACCTGACCTACCAATTGCGACAGCCTGCTGACTTCGTCTACACCTTTGTCGTGATCCTCCTTTGTCGCATTGAGGACATAGCCGTTGGTGGACAAGTAATTGAGCTCATCCGAGGGAAGCGGAGTGATCGGCTCTCCCCTGGCATCAACCTGCGAAAGAAAGGCCCTTGCATCGCTACACTTCAAAACAAAGTCCAGCGAATCGCAGCACAGAGTTGCACTTAAGGGATATGCAGCAGGGTGTCGAAGGATTCTGTGCAAAGTAGGGATCGTGACTAGGCCGCATTCTGCTTGGGCCACCAATAGATTGGGCCATCAAAAGCGCAAGCCACCGGGGATAGAAACAGTTATCCCCTCGCATGCGCCTCACGGCCCCAGTTGGCAGCCGAGGAGAAGGGCATCGCATTTCGATGCTCGAGTAGGTGCAACGTCTGTTGCATAATCCGGGATTACCCTGAAATTCGTTCGGTACGAGAACCTCGCACCGGCGAATTCATCCAGATCGACCCGGCGTCAATGGGCAAGGAGGGGATGGTGGAGATAGAGGCCTGGGAGATGCCCAGGATACTCAGGCTCGCCAAACGGATGAAGGAAAGGAAGGATGAGAAAGGTCAGCCCATCAAATACAAGTTTCTCCCAGCGTGGGCCGTCGCCCCCCGTGGTGCGATGGCGCCGGAACGTATCATTTCGTACTGGCTGATGGGGCGGCTTGAGAATGGCGACATGTGCCCGTTCCTCAGCACGCCGGACGAGAACATCAGGACCGAGGACGGAACGCTGAAGTGTTTGATATATGAAGAGCGGCCACTCCAATGCAAGGCATATCCTGTCCACGCTATCTACCTTGACAAGATGGCGGGAGAGAAGGTGGCCAGGCTGGACATGGGTTGCCAGAGTGTGATGGAGATGTTGATGAAAGGAGATCAGCGGCTGAGCCGACCTGTTCCGATGAGCCTGCTTCGAGGACTGGACTTCGGCTCCCTCGTCAGGTTGCAATCGGGGAACAAGGTCGACTCGAAACGGGATTCTCTCTGGGCGTATCCGACCGGCGTCTTTGAGGATGGAAAGAAGCCCGAGCTGGTGATAGACGGCTGGGTCGAAGTCGCCCAGAGCTAGGCATGGGGTCGTCCTGCGAAACCGAAGGGTTCGATGCCAAACCGCCCTAAGGCTTAAGTTGGCTCCGGGCGCCATGTGAGGGCTGACCTGGCTTGACGGTGGACCTGAGGAAGGCTTCAAAGGCTTTCTGGGAGGATGAATACATCTCCACTAGGATCTATCGGTCCATCGCCGGACGACGGAAGGACAAGGAGAAGCTGTTCAACGAGCTCGCCGACATGGAGGCCCGCCATGGCGCCCTCTGGGAAAGGATGTATGCCGAAAGGACGGCCAACCAGAAGCCGAAGGCTGGCCTCCGGTTGAGGACCAAGCTGACCCTCTTCAAGGTTCTGTGTAGGTTGATGGGCCTTTCGGCCTTCATCAAGTACCTGGAGCTCAGCGAATCAGGGGCGATAAGGACCTACGGCGAAATCCTTGACGCCCCAGAAATGAAGGGCTACAAGAAGGAGCTAGAGGGGGTCATACTCGATGAAGTGCAACACGAAATCTCCCTGCTCTCAGAGGTGGTCAAGGTTCAGGGGAACGTGGATGACGTAAGGAATGCCGTCTACGGCATGGTCGATTCCTTGGTGGAGGTCATGGCGGTGGTCGTAGGCCTGGCGGTGGTCCTGGTGAATCCGGTGGTCGTGGCCTTGGGAGGAGTGATATCGGCATCCGCTGGGACGCTTTCGATGAGTGCCGGGGCTTACCTGTCTTCGAAGTCGCAGAAGGACATCGTCGAAGGGAAGATTGCCGACCTATCTGTTAGGGCAAAGGTTCAGCCGGAGAGGCAGGCGGAGAGGATCACACGACGGCTGGAAGGGTGGGGGCTCACGCCGCCGGTGGCCGCCCAAGTAGGCGCGGAGGTGGGCAAGAACCACGAGCTGGCCGAGGCGATGGGGAAGGCCGTGGACCTTGGCGTCTCCGAAGAGAGCCTGGAGAATCCGCTTCATGCCGCGCTAGGAGCGCAGGAGTCTACTACTTCATAGGGTCATTGGCCCCGATAGCCCCGTTCTTGGCCATGGTAAGCGGGAGGTTGGGGATTGCCCTTTCGATCATCTTCTCGGTGGCCCTGCTTACTGTGGCCAGCGCCGTGATCGCCATGTTGTCAGGAGTGAGCATAAGGAGGAAGGTCATGGAGATGGACGCCGTCGCATTGGCGGCAGCACTGGCGACCTTTGTGATCGGCTTTGTGGCAAGGACATTTCTCGGGATTGCGATATAGCGGCGGGTCCCGCCTAGAAGAGCTCTTCGGGGGACCCCTGAAGCATGCATACGTATCGGGCTAGGACGAAGAGAAGGCTGGAAAGACGGTTGAGGAAGGCGACTTCGAATCCAGCCTCCTTGCTCCCCATCTTGAGCCTTACGACTCTCCTTTCCGCTCGGCGACAGACGGTTCGGGCCACGTGGAGGGTTCCGCCGAGCTGAGTGCCCCCCGGCAGGATGAAGCGATTCAGGGAGGGAAGCTTGGAGTCGTAGCCAAGGGCCTCCTTCTCCAGCCAGGCCACGTCCGATGACGTCACCTCGTAGCCCTTTATAGAGAGAAGGGCGGCGTTGAATCTGAAGAGCGACACCTGGATGGCCCGTAGAGTGGTTGAAACGTCTTCGAACCCGGATGCGAGGGCCCTGGCAAGGCCGAGGTGGGCTACGAGCTCGTCGACAGACCCAATCGCCTCCATTACATCCGAGTCCTTCCTGATTCGAGACCTCGCGGTCGCCGTGAGCCCCCCGTCGCCCGTTCCGGTGAACGGTTTGACCTTGGCCAAATGATCCGCTCCTTCACCATGGTTTGCCGAGGTAAAGTAAGAAGTTTGCTTGAAGGTCGGGGACCCTTAGTCGGTTCGCGCTGGATCCCTTGACTCCGGGCGGGCGACGACTCTCCCGCGACTTGCACAGGAGTGAGAGGGAAGTCTTATATGCTTCAGGGGGCGGCATTCGAATCCGCGTGCTTGGGTGAATCGAGATTGGCGCAGGAACCCGATTACGACGTCGTTATCGCCGGCGGAGGGATGTCCGGACTGCTGACCGCCGCCGCGGTGGGAGTGTATTCCAAACATAAGGCCCGCGTGCTGGTGGTCGACAGGAATACTGCCTCCGAGCCCGGCAAGAAGACGGTCAACGGCTGGACCTGCGGCGACGCCACCTCAAAGAACAGCCTCGACTATCTCTTCAAGAACATCGGCATTCGATACGGGCCACCCGAAATTGAGCACCCGGTAAGTGGAGTCCTCCTCTTTTCACCCGACCACCAGACCAAAGTCCTCTTCGATGGAGAGGGGTTCATGCTCAGCAGGAAGATACTCGCAAGGAGGCAGGTCGAAGACGCCAAGAAGCTGGGGATCGAATTCGCCTTCGGGGTTAGCCTCGATGGATTGCTGATGGAGGACGGCTGGGTGAGGGGGGTCCTTGGCAGAAACCCGGATGGGACGACCTTCAGAAAGACGGCCAAGGTCGTCGTGGATTCGGCTGGCTCCGCCACCAAGCTCAGACGGAGCCTAAACATCGATTCGAAGGTCGAGAAGGAGCTAGTCAGGGACGACTTGGAGAGCACGGGTCGGTACATCTTCGACTTCGAGCCAGGGGTCGAAGACAAGACATGGTTCGACCCCAAGTTCGCCATCATACATTTCGATCAGTATCTCTCACCTGGCGGCTACTGCTGGACCTTCCCCCGTGGGGAGCACAAGGTGAACATTGGGTTGGGGGTGCAGAAGTCCGCCCTCGATGCGCGGAACGCGAAGCAGGGGAGGAAGGATACCCTGCAGGACCTCATCGACCAGTACGTCAAGGCCAACAAGGCCATCAGGAACCCGGTGGTGTCCACCGCAGGACAGGATCAGGGGAACAACAGGGGAAGCTGGCAGGTGCCGGTCAGGCGGCACAACGACTGCCTTGTGGCGAACGGATACGCCCTCGTTGGAGATGCAGCGTGGATGCCTAGGCCCATAGACGCAGGAGGGATAGGCCCCTGCATCTACTCGAGCGTGATACTCGGCGGGATCCTCGCCAAAGCCTTGGAGGCGAAGGATACCAGCGAGGAAGGATTGTGGAGCTACAACGTCGAATACATGAGGTTCTACGGATACCAGATGGCGAGTTTCGAGATACTGAGATCCTACCTCCAGACGTTGACCAACGAGGAAATCAGTTACGGAATGAAACACTTCCTTTCTGAGGACGACGTCGCCCACATCACCAGGCGACAGCACCCAGAGTTCGACAGGGTGAGGATGTTCAATCCCATGATGTGGCTGAGAATCCTTGCCGAGCCCACTCTGGCCAGCAACCTCAGGTTCACGGCGAAGAAGAGCGAGTCTCTCATCGCCCACAACCTGAACTTCCCCGAGAAGCCCTCCGGCTGGATCGAATGGAGGAAGGGTCTTGTGAGGGAGCTGAACGAGGCCTTCAGTAGGTTCGGGGTTAAGGCTTTGCCCGCCGTGGGCGCTGGCTGAGCCGTTGCACGGCTTTCGGTGCGTAGCGCTTGCTTGGCCGAATCAATCTGAGAGGAGAGGCAGTGAACCTCGACTTCACGTTTGAGTCGGGGCAGATCTTCCAGTGGCGGAAGGTGGACGACTGGTGGCTCGGAGCCTTGGAGGACCGTGCTATGATGCTCAAAGTGGAAGGAGGTTCTCTATTGTTCAGGAGCGAAGGGGGCTTGGGCACGGAAGCGCTGACGGCGTTCTTGGGTCTAGGCGCAGGGCAAGCGACGAATCGGAAGGGGGACCTCGACGACTTCTCGTCCTCTCTACTAAGGGAGTATGAAGGATTGAGGGTCCTGCGGCAGGACCCTTGGACGTGCCTCGTTTCATATATGATCTCTGCCAGCTTGAGCATAAAGGCGATCGACAAAATCCTGGACAGGATCGCGGCGCATTCCAAAGCCCTCAGCGTTGATGGGAACCTTGTCAAGGGCTTCCCTCACCCTTCGGAGTTTCTGGGACTAGGACGTCCTCAACGGGACTATCTTGGCAAGAAGTGGGTTTATCTCAAGATGGCAGCAAAGGACGTGAGGATGGGCTTCCTCGATTTCGACAGCCTGAGACGGGCGCAGTACGAAGATGCTTGGAGGTCGCTCGTGGTCGCCAAAGACGGCCACGTCCTAGGGATTGGCCCAAAGGTGGCCGACTGCGTGCTCCTCTTCTCATTGGATAAGCATGAAGCATTCCCGATGGATCGATGGATCATGAGGGGTCTCTCCCGGTACTACGACTGGCTCTTGTCTGACGAAACCGCGGCCCGGTTGAAGGTGGGGAAGGAGTCGCTTACGGCTAAGGAATACGCTGAGGTTTCAAAGAGTATCAGGAAACACTTCGGGGAAGTTGGCGGGCTGGTCCAAGAATGCCTTTTCCTTCGCATGCGGACTGCCGAACCTAGGCGGCCTTTGGTTTGATTCCTTGGAGGAGCTTCACGTTGTTCTCGTGTGAAGTCCTCCTCCTCACGTCCACGCGCAGCCCGGCCCGCAGGGCCTGAGCCTTAGTGACGCCGGCGGCAGTGAGCTCTGCGTAAGAGAAGCCCTTAGCTATCCTTTCCCTGGTGTCTCCGCCGTATGCCACCATCACTGTGGGCGCAGCCTGGCTCCTAATCACCTTGGGCTTTGGCTTGGTTGCCTTGACGGCCTTCGGCACGACGACCTTCTTGGGTTTGGGCGTTGGCTTTGCCACGACCACGGTCTCGGCTCGAGCCTTGGTGGGAGGCACCTTAGTAACCGCGACCGCAGCGGCCTTCGGGGCCGGCTTCGCCACCTCCTTGAGTGCGACCTTCGGCTTCGGGGCTGGCTTTGGCGCCTGCGCCGGCTCCGCCTTAGGCGCAGGGGCGGCCTTCGCTTTGGAGGGGGCCGCGGCCTTGGGGCCCTTCGCCTTTGCTGCGGGCTCCTTGGCAATCTCCTTGACTTCGACTTCCTCGGCCTCGGCCACCTTCTTGGCGGCTGCCTTTGGTTTGGCCTCTCTCTTTGGCTTGGCTTCCTTCTTGGCTGGAGCTTTCTTAACAGGGGCTTCCGTCTTCTCCGCCTTCTTCTTCGAAGGCGCCTTCTTCACGGGCTTCTTTTCACTCATGATTATTCATCTGTTGCTGGCCGAGTTATGGCGGTTAGCCTTTGCCGATTACCATATAAAAACGCTTGCTAACGTAATGCAATGAAGTTGCCTGAGAGACCCGTGGAGCTTCGGCTGAGAAGCGCGGACATGGACTCCATCCTGCGGCGGGCGAAACTCGATCAGCCAATTGAGTCCTGCGGTCTTATGATAGGAAAGAGAGAGAGAGGAACCTGCGTCTGCGACCACATCCTCCCCACCAAGAACGCGGCCGCGTCCCCCGTCGCCTTCACGATTTCCCCCGAGGAGCTGCTGCAGGGGTATCGACACGCTGACGACGTAGGTATGGAGGTAATGGGCATCTACCACTCTCACCCTGCCAGGGCTAGGCCGTCTCAGACGGACCAGGGGTTCATGAAGTGGAGCGCCCCTGTATGGCTAATCGTCTCGACTTTGGACTGGGGGTTCGCTGCCTACAGGCTGGACGATGGAGAGCCTGCGAAACTGCGGGTTACCCTGGTGTAGCCAACCTTTTATCCCCCAGCTGATGGCTCCCTTCCGGGGCGTGGATTGGGTGGAGCCATGGTGGAACAGCAAGGAGTTCCGGAAGCTGTTTGACGACCTTGACAAGGAGCCCGAGGACATACTTGAGATGTTCGAGAAGACCCTGAAGTCGCTGGAGGAGTTTCCGGCCGACGGGGAGTTCGAGGGTTCTTTCTTCTACGGCTTCTCAATCACACAGGGGCCGGAGGGCAAGCCCGTCATCAGAGAGTTCGGGAACATAAAGCCGTCTGGCCGCTCCGTCTCCAGGTCCGAGGTCCGCGAACCCCTGGTCGATACAGTTTATGACCGGAAGCACAACGAAGTCAAAGTGATCGTCGACATGCCGGGCGTGGACGCGCAGGAAATCTCCATCGCAGTCAGGCAAAGGAGCGTGAAGATACGAGCTTCCGATGGCGCCCGTCAGTACGCTGCGGTCGTGCCCCTCGACGTGCCGGTCGAAGCAAAGCCCCTCAAGAGGACCTTCAACAACGGCGTGCTGGAGCTATCGTTGCGGCCGAAGGCGGGGGCTCGCAAGCGCCCAACGCGAAGGAGCAAGGCCGGCAAGTCGTTGCGGTAACCTTTTTATCGGGAGCTCGTGGAGCCTCACTCCGGTCCCGCGTCCCGCGGTAAGAACTTCAGCGATGAAGTTCCCGCAGGCTCAGCCTGGTAGAGCTTCCGACATGGGCGGTTGCGGCCGCCCGTGGGAGATGCTGTAGTGGTTGGCTCTGGCTGACCCGTCCAGCCTGCCAGGCATACACAGAAACCGGAGTGTCGCAGGCTCAAATCCTGCCCGCGGGACCACAATTCACATTGCCCAGGTCACAGGTCGTGGGCTACAGGACCGACGCCAAGTGCGCGACGGCCTTGTCGGCCACCATCGCCAATGAAAGCAGGAGCAGGTACGGCGCGGTGAACTTGTAGGCCCTCCACGCCATAGCGGCCGAATTCTTCACCATCAGAAGGTAGTCAGAGTATAGAAGGAGGGAACCCAAAACCAATGCGGTCGCCAGATACAGGTAGCCGAAGTCGCCAACCGAAAACAACAGCACCGAGGACGCGACCAGGGCGATGCTGTTGGCCATGATGGCCCGAGACGTGGCCTGAACGCCGGCGACGACCGGGAGCATGGGGACTCCCACTCCTTCGTACTGGTGGACGGCCTTTATCGCCAGGGCCCAGAAGTGGCTGGGAGTCCAAAGGAAGATGACTACTCCTATCAGGATCGCCTCCAGGTTGATCGGCGCGGCAGCCGTCCAGCCTGCAAGGAAGGCGAACGAACCAGAGGCACCCCCCACCACGATGTTCCAAGACGTCCTCCTTTTGAGAAGGTAGGTGTAGACGAAGGCGTAAGTCAGAAGCCCTGAGGCCACCATGACGCCACTCACCATTGAGAGGCCGGAGAGGGCGACGGCAATGCCGGAGAGTCCCATGATGACGCCCACGGCCAGGGCTTCCGATGGTCGTACTCGGTTAGATGGAATCGGGCGGCTGCTGGTTCGCTTCATCTTCGCGTCGATGTCCCTGTCGAAGTAGTTGTTCAACGCCCCCGAACCTCCCGTGGCTAGGAATCCGGCGACTGTTAGCAATGTTAGGTCGACGGGGTTGACCGCCAGTCTTGACGCCAGCAGTAGGCCCACCACGGACTCCACCCACAGGAGCGTGAAGATGCGAAGCTTGAAGAGTGTAAAGAACGCCCTGACCCGACTTGAAGAGGGGACCCCTTTGGCCATTAGGGAGCCCTCCAGGGTCAAGCGCTCGCCACCACGGTTACGCTGCCTATCATGTATAGGTGGTATATGCAGTGGTAGTCGAAGGTGCCCGTAGTGTTGAAGGTAATCTTTGCCGACTGACCGGGTAGTATGTCATGGGTGTCGAAGGAGCCGTCTAAAGCCGTGGCCGTATGTATGGCCGCATCGTTGTTGAAGAATACCACGGTGTTGTTGACGCCCATTACGACCGTGATGTTCTCGGGGGCGAACCCCAAGGACTGATTGTAGTAGGAACCGCTCACCATCACCACCAATACTTCGTTCTTCGGCACCGTCGGGATGTTGCTCGCCGAGTACAGAGTAGAGGATCCGAGGTAGTCCAACCCTCCACCTATCGCCACGGCCACAATGATGACCAGGGCTGTCCCGACCAACGTGCGATTGACCTTCAAGGAGAAGGAGTTACCTCCACTCGTTGCTTCGGCGGCCGAATGGCCTTGTAAAGGTTGTACAGGAAGGGCAGTTGGCCGATGCCCAGGATGAGGGCGAAGATGAGGGCAAGATCGAGCCATATCGCATAGGTGGTCGTAAAGCCCAGCGACTGGAGGACGACGTTCGCCTCCCTCCGGGGGGCCCGAGCAGGCCCAGCGCCAGGAAGCATGGGACATGCCGAAGGCGCCGATGAAGGACGTCCAGAAGTGGATCCTGCCCAGCACTTTGCTGGGGAAGTCGCGATGGATGAGGTATGGAAGTAGGAAGTAGAGAGCCCCGAAACTGGCCATCATCACGCCTGCGAGGGCATTGAAGTGGAAGTGCGCCACTATGACGTAGGTGTTGTGCTCGTACACGTCGAAGGCGATGGTTCCCGCCTCTTCGCCCACGAACCCGCCTATTATCCAGGCGGCAATGCTAGCGACGATGAACATGGAGGGGGTGTTCCAAGTGAACTTGCTCCTCCACATGACCGCCACTAGGGCGAAGACCGTTAGCCCCGATGCGAAGCCAATCACATAGCTCATTGATTGGGAGAAGATGTTGACCCACACCGGCTGGTTAACGTCCATGAAGAGATGGTGGCTGTAGACGCCCACACCTGACACCAGCAGCAGCGGCCAGGAGGCCCTGGCCCACCGCTCGCTGGGGAGCGGCCTGTTGGCGAACGTCGACATCAAGAAGTAGTAGAGGCCGATGACGATGAAGAAGGCGAAGTAGACGATGGGGTGGCCATAAAGCCAGAACAGGTTCTTCGCCAGCAGGGAGTTCACGTCGAACGGCGGGGCCGCGATCTGGTAGAGCCCGAGAATCTGTTCGACCATGACGGAAGGAGTGGAGAAGAGGAGCACCAACGTAGCGACAACGACGCCGATGACGGGGATGGGGAAGGGCTCGAGCCTGTTCCACGTGGCAGTCGGCATGTAGGCGTCGAGGCCCACGCTCTGTATGAAGCGGTAGAAGCTGGACTGCGTATAGAACTTCTGCAGGCCCAACCCCTTGATCTTGGTGGAGTAGACCGTCCGCAGGGCCACGTAGGCGAAGAGGATGAACCCGACCTCTTCACCCAGGGCCGTCAGAAGGAAGAGGGCAGTAGAAGCGGCCGTCCAGGCGTTGTCCGAATAGAACGGGAGGGGGAAGAGATAGTACCAACCTGCAGCGAACCCCATGCCGATGCTTACCAGCATCAAGTAGAAGCTCACGAGCGTGACGACGGAAGCGGTCAGAGCTAGCTTGTAGCTGTAGAGTGGCCGCTTGAGGAAATACGCCAGAAGGAAGAAGGTCATTCCATAAGCGAAGGGGAACTGCCATCCGACGAACATGCCCAGGCCGTGGGCTGTCAGCAGCTGGTAGAAGGTTTGGGCTCCGGTCGCCGGCACTCCTGCCTGATCGGTCCTCATGAGCAGGGCGAAGGAGCCTGCGATGACGAAGTTCACGAAGGAGATGACGATCAGGACGAAGGAAAGGCGCCGGATGTTGGCCGGGACCTCCCACTTGCTTTCAACCGTCGCCTCCTCCTGACCCAACTAGCCAGTCACCACAGTGAAACTAGTGACCATGGTGGGGTGGCCGAACCCGCAGTACTCCAGGCACCTTATCGTATAGACGCCAGTTTCAGTGAACGTGTAGGTAAAATCGTTCTTGAAACCTGGCATCACCTGCTCTTGCATAAGCAGGGTGCCATTTGGATTGTAGACCCCGAAACCGTGCGTCGTGTCCTTTGACGTCACGATAAACTCAATGGGTTGGTTCGCAATGACCTTGGTAGAGTTCAGGGTCCACGAGAACTGCTGAGCCTGAACCGAAATGAACTGAGTGGGCTGCAGCTTGCCGAACGAAACGACGGGGATGAAAGGAAAGGTGAAGGCGGACAGGATCAGGAAGACGGTCGCCATGGCGAGGACCCAGATGCCTTCTCTTCGGTACCAGTTAGGGGATTTGTCCGCGTTCCTAGGATGCCGGGTCGTGTAGACAGCCCATACAAGGAAGAAGACCGCCGCTCCGATCAGGACCGCCAGAAGACCGGAGAGGAAGTCGATCCCGAACCCAACGTCTCCGATTAGTGTGAACACTGTTGAGTACAAGCAGTCATCCCGCCGTGGACGGAACGATTCATGGCGAATAAATGCGTTGCCCAATTTCCGTTAAATAATCAATGTATTGGCGTTTCCTTCGTAATTCTTTTAAACAGTCCTTCAACCATCAGGCACGAGTACGTTATGTCTGGGCAGTCTACACCTATAGGCGTCTGGATTGCGATTGGCATTTCTCTGGCTGCATTCATATTTGCCATGGCGGTCTACACCGAGGTGGCTACGATGAACGTTAGTCAAGTGCCGCCGAACCTCACTCAGACAATCTCCAACCTTCAATCCATGATATCCACCATGCCAGCCGTGAACCAGACCCCGACAACCCGCAACGTGCTTGTCGAGTGGAGCATGGATGCGGCGGGGCTGGACAGTTTCTCCCCCAATCTCATAGTGGTCAATCAAGGAGATACGGTTGCGCTTACCTTCATAAGTAACGACACTGGCGACGGCCACACGTTCACCCTCATAACGGGCCCATACAACTTCCAAATCAACCTGACGGCCCAGGGGCTCGCCAATTCGCTTACAGGGCAGAACTTCACGACGCCTCCGACGAACAACTCCCCTGGGGTCAATGTGACTGGCTCCGCTGGCAGCCTCATGGGCGTTGGCAGCTTCGTGGCCAACTCCACAGGGGTCTACAAGTTCGTCTGCGTCTATCACCCGTACATGTATGGCTACCTGGTGGTCCTACCTAACTCGGCCTACTCACCATAGGCCTGAACAAACGTCGTCACTTCGAGGCTTTTGAGAGGATGGAATTGACCCGGAGGATGGCGTCTTCTCTATCCAAGTACGTGACTATCGAGATCGAAGGGGTGCCGGCTATGAGCCCCGACACCCTAACGTCTGGACGACGGAGGCAAATGACTTCTTTTCCCTTGCTCACGGCGAACTGAATCTCCATTCCTACCCCATGACTGGGAGTCGACACCTCCGCGACCAAGGCATCGGATGCCTCAACTGCGCCGAAGTCTCGCTTGGCGATTTCCTGGGCGCTGAGTCCCCAGCTGGGATCCCTGTCGAGGACCCATCTCGAAGTGATTTGGTGCCCGAGCTTTTCGAGAGCCTCGGCTAGAGCAACGGCGAGGAGCTGGTCCCGGTTATAGGCGAGGGGGACGGCCAGGTAGATCTTCAAGTCCTGTCATGGACCGCTTTGGATGGCACGATATAAAGTGCACAGACGACCTCTTCAGCCGGTCGAATTGCTCCTACACTGTTTCAGGACATGCTCAGCGTGGCCTTCAGTAATGTATGCCTGCCAGACCTCTAGGACGAGACCTCCTTTGGAGATCAAGAAGGTGTACCTATCTGCGAACCCATAGGGATTACGGACTCCATAGAGGGCGCTTGCCTTCCCCCGTGGGTCGCTGCATAGGGTCAACTTGAGCCGCTTGGCCTGCTTTAGGCTGAGGACTTCAGAGATGGGCTCGGTCGTGACCCCGGCAACCTTAATCCCGAGAGAAGAAAAGTCGTCCAGGCGGCGATCAAAGTCGACCACTTCTGTCACGCAAGTTGAACCCTGGTTCGTAGGATAGAAGAACACCAGGGTGGGCTCCAAGGGATAGGGAAGCTCCACCTCTGACGACACGCCGCTCACGGAAACCGAGGGTGCCATGTCCCCCTTAGCAAGGGGCAAACCGATACCCAGGCGCCTGCTGAGCCTATATACCTTCACTTCGGACTTTCGGGCAAGGCTAAAAGGAGCCCACCCCGCGGAAGCCCTCCGTGAGGATTGCCCTAGGGTTCAATCCGACCATGCCGGTGGCCGAAGCCGTCTCCATTGCGCGCACGGCGGAAGCGTTGGGCTACGAGTCGATCTGGTTCCATGAAAGCCTCTACCAGAGAGACGTCGTGACGTACCTCTCTTGCGTTCTTGGGGCGACCCACAGTATCAAGGCCGCCTCGGGAGTCATCAACACCTTCACCCGAAACCCCGTGACCGCGGCCGCGACCTTCGCCACCCTAAGCGAGCTTTCGGGCGGAAGGGTCATCATGGGCGTGGGCCTGGGCAGCTTTCCGACCGTCCCCAAGATCGGTTTCAAGATCTTCCCGGTCGATGAGACCAAGCCTTTGAAGCGGGTTAGCGAATATGTTACGGTCACGAGGACGCTTTGGAGCGGCGAGAAGGTTTCCTTCCGAGGGGAGTTCTACACCGCGGAGGACCTGCAGCTGGGGTTCAAGCTGGATTACAAGATCCCCCTCTATGTGGCCTCTCTTTCCCCTCAAACCCTCCGGTATGCGGGAGCCAACGTCGACGGAGCGATCCTCTCGCCTGCCCTGAATACGGTTGAGACCACCAGGAAGATGGCCTCCTACGTTCGGGAGGGGGAGCGGTCGAGGAACAGGAGCGTTGACAAGGCGTCGTACATCGTGGCCTCCCTTGATCCGGACGCGACAAAGGCCCGAGACGTCGTAAGGGGATACTACTTCTTCCTGTATCAGCTGTCCGAAGTCATCAAGGTGGAGGCGCTGCAGAGCTATGGCATCAGGGAGGAGACGCTGTCTCCCATGAAGGAGGCATGGCGGAAGGGTGACCTTGCAGAAGCCAAGCGGATGGTGCCGGAGACGGCCATCGACGCGCTGGCGCTGACCGGGACCACCGACACGGCCACGGACAGGCTTGGGGATTACGTCAAGGCAGGAGTTGACCTCCCAATAGTGATGCCCATCGGCAACGTGGACTACGCGATGGAGGCACTGGCTGCTCCTCCTGACAGCTGAAAGCACAGGGCCCCGGATCAGTGAATCACGAGGATGACGAAGATGAGCTCGTCGAAGAGCACATGAGAAACCAGTACAGGGAATAGGTCCCCCAGCTTGTTGAACAGGTAACCCCAGAACAGGCCGCCGACTAGAGCCACCAGCATCAGGGAGGGGTTCAAGGTCGAAACGTGAATGAGCGTATACAGAACGGTCGTAATGAGGAGACCCTTGACGGGCGTAAGGGTCCGGGCAAGGTGTTTCTGCACGAACCCCCTCCAGTAGATTTCCTCCGTCGGGCCTATTGGGAACAGCAGGGCGGCCGCTATGAAGGAGACGGGCGTGGCGCCCCTGAGCTGGTAGACCCATGAGACCTGTTGGGAGAATGCGGGGATTCCACGGACAATCTGGAAGCCTCCCCAGAAGAAGGAGTAGATCAGCAGGGCGGAGCCGATGCCAATCAGGAACCCCCTGGCGGTGACCTTGACCCTCATAGTGGAGAAACGGAGCAGCGAAATCGCCAAGAGTATTAGGGCCGATATTGTGAGGGTCGGCCAAAAACCTCCCAGGATGGGGTCGTCGAAGACGAAGAACCAGAGCACGAAGGGGACGGGCAGGGATAGCACTTCGTAGCTCAGCTTCGCCATGTCCTTCCCAGCCCATGCCCACGCGGCAGGTAATCAATAAACTATCGTGGCGAAAAGAGGCGCCCGGTCTTCAAGTTGTTGGCCGCCGTGCTCCAGCCTTCGTCGATGGCCGCGATGAACCTTGTCCTCTCGTCATCGGTCATCTTCGCGAACCTCCCCTGTGGTTTGAGGTACATCTCGATGGGCTTGCGCCTCTCCTTGTTGACGAACGGAAGGCTGGGCGTAGACAGCCTGTAAACTCCGTTTTCGACCTCGTAGAGGATCCATGAGCCGGTCTGGACTGCGAGCCTGCCCATCTCGATGGTCTTCTCGGACGCGAACTTCCAGCCAGGCGGGCACGGAGCATGGAGATGTATGTACCTGAACCCCCGGATCTTGGCAGCCCTTTGGAGCTTCTCAGCGAAGTCGAGTGGATAGGCGACACTGGCCGTCGCGACGTACGGGATGTGATGCATCATGAGAATCGAGGGAAGGTCCTTCTTGCCCTCTCTCTTGCCGGTGACGGTGGTCGTGGTCCAGGCTCCGATCGGCGTGGAGCTGCTCCGCTGGATTCCCGTATTCATGTATGCCTCGTTGTCATAACAGACGTAGATGAAGTTCTCATTCCTCTCCGCAGCACCGCTCAGGGAAGCCATGCCGATGTCTGAGGTTGCGCCGTCGCCGGCCCACACCATCACCGTAGTATCGGTCACTCCCTTCAGCTCTAGGGCGGCAGCCACTCCTGAAGCGCTGGAGGATGCTGCCGCGAAGGCGATGTTGAGGAGAGGTACCCGTGCCGACGTCTTGGGGTAAGCACCCTGTATGATGGTCGCGCAGCCGGCAGGGACCACCATTATCGTCTTCGGACCAAGGGCCTTCAGCGCGATGCGAAGGCCTACCGCCGCAGGACAGCCATGGCAAGAGGGGTTCCCGCTCAGCCAGTACTCTTCGTTGGGAAGGTCCCTTACCTTCAGCACCATCAGTCCTTCTCCTCCCTGAGCTTCACCCATTCGTCATCCGTATCCTCCGTGGACTTGACGGTGGCCGCAATGGCGTCCTTGATGTCGCCCACCGTGATGTCCCGCCCACCCAGCCCCGCGATGAACCCCCTTATCGGAGGTGGCGACTTGATTCCGTAGAGAGCTGATGCGAGCTCTGCCCGTATGATGCCGCCCAACCCTGGAGAAAGGTCCCTGTCCACGACTGTGATGCCTTTCATGTTGCCCAAGGCATCCCGCAGGGCTTCCTTTGGGAAGGGCCTTAGCGCCCTGATCCGGGCCACCCCGGCTTCGATACCCTGATCCCGAAGCTCGTCGACGGCATCCCTCGCCTCTCCGCCATGAGCCCCGGCGACCACCACGGCGTATTTGGCGTCCTCCATCCGATAGAGCTCGACCAAGCCACCGTAGGACCTGCCAAACGCCTCTCCAAACTTCCTATCCACTTCCACGATCTTCCTTGCGGCGGCCTTCATGGCCTTCTCCATCTGGTAACGGAACTCCATGTTCCATTCGGGGTAGGTCAGGTTTCCCATGGTCTTGGGATCGCCCGAGTCGAGGAGGAAACCTGGCACCCTGTTCGGCGGCAGGAAGGCGTCGACGGATCGTTGATCGGGGACGTCGACGGGCACGGCCGTATGAGACACTATGAAGGCATCCAAGCCGACCATGACGGGAAGGTGGACCTCCGGGTCTTCGGATATGGCATAGGCCTGAATGACGCTGTCCAGCGCTTCTTGGTTTGTCTGCGCCATCATGCTCACCCACCCCGTGTCCCTCTGGGCGAGCAGGTCCGTGTGCTCCGACCAGATCCCCCAGGGGGGGCCCAGTGAACGAGTGATGACGGCCATCACCATCGGCAGTCGGGAGTAGCCGGCCCAGAACACCATCTCGTTCATGTAGAGAAGTCCGTGCGATGAAGTGGCAGTGAAGCAGCGGGCGCCCGCCGAGGCTCCACCCACGCAGGCGGCCAACGCGCTGTGCTCGGACTCCACCCGCACGAGCTTGGCCTTGAGGGCTCCAGTCTCCACCATTTCAGATAGCTTCTCCACGACGGAGGTCTGTGGAGTAATTGGGTAGGCCGACACGAGCTCCACTCGTGAAAGGGCGGCACCGTATGCAATGCCGTAGTTGCCCGACATCACCTTGTATTTGCTCAGCGTTCATCCCTCCTTTACCATGAGCTATCGCCTTCGGGGGGCATTCGTTCATGCAGATTCCGCAACCCTTGCAGTACTGGTAGTCGATGTAGACCAACTTTTCAGCTCGCTGATGGATCCTTCGGGGCAGTACATCCAGCAGAAGAGGCAGTCGATGCACTTGGACTCGTCGAGCACAGGCCTCTCCGTCCTCCAGCTGCCGGTGTCCCCACCGGAGCCCAGAGTCGGCGTCGAAAACGGCACCTCTTTGGATTTCTGGGTCAAAGCGCCTTCGCCACATCCGGTAACGTCAGCTCATACGCCCGACGCAGAGCGCCGCAGTTCCTCTCTCCGAGGTCTCCTTTCCAAGTATCGGCCGTGGCCTGGAGCGCGGATTCAAGCGAAGCAACGTTGGTGGCTTTGACGACGGCGCCCACCATTGCAGCGTTCACGAACGGAAAGCCCGAAACGACGAGCCCCTGGTCCAGAGCGATCTGCGTGGCGTCGACGGCCAGCACCCGGTAACCGCCGAAGGCGTCCGGGACCCTGGGTGAATTCAATATGAAGAGCCCGCCAGGCTTGAGCCCCGCAGTGACGTCCACTGTCTTCATCAGATTGGGCTCGAACACGGCCACCGCGTCTGGGCTGGCGGACTGGCCATGAATTCGCACCGGCGTGTCAGAGACCCTTACGGTGGCTGAGACCGCCGCCCCTCTTCTTTCAGCCCCGAAGTAAGGAGTGCTTTGCCCCCACTTCCCTTCGCGAAGAACAGCGTTGACGATTAGCTCGGCGGCGGTGACGATGCCTTGACCTCCCCGCCCATGGAGCCTAATCTCGAACAACGACCGTTTACCTGTTCCATGAAGAGCTTCAGTGTATATAAGTCCTCCAGAAATGAGCAAGATTATTGCGAAGTTTCGCCTTCGCAGACGGCTTCAGGCAGAGATGGTCGCTTCATCACTCGCTTCAGTGACCGAAGGTGACTTCGGCCGGCTCGAAGTCCCGTAGCCGACCGGCGTTGTACTCTTCATAGGCGCTCAGGTCGAGGAGGCCGTGGCCGCTCAGGTTGAAGAAGATGATCTTCTTCTCGCCCGTCCTCTTGCACTCCAAGGCTTCGTCGATGGCGACCTTAATCGCGTGTGAAGATTCCGGGGCCGGGATGATCCCCGTCGTTGAAGCGAAGAGGGTTCCCGCCTTGAACACGTCAGTCTGGTGAATCGCCCTGGGCTCGACGATTCCCTGGTTGACCAAGAGGCTGAGGGACGGGGCCTTCCCATGGTATCTCAGGCCTCCGGCATGGATGGGCGGTGGCGTGTAGTCGTGGCCGAGAGTGTACATTTTCAGAAGCGGGGTAAGGCCGGCCGCGTCGCCGAAGTCGTACGCGTATACGCCCCTTGTAGTCGAAGGGGCTGCCTTGGGCTCGACGGCGATATATCTGGTGTCGGTCATCTTTCCTCTGAGCTTGTCCCGAAGGAAGGGATAGGAGGCCCCCGCGAAATTGGACCCGCCGCCGATGCAACCGATGATTAAATCGGGATAGCGGTCGATGCTTTCCAATTGCTTCTTGGCTTCCTGTCCTATGATGGTCTGATGCAACAATACGTGGTTCAGGACGGACCCTAGGCAATAGCGGGTGTCTTCTCTGGACAGTGTGTCCTCGAGGGCCTCGCTGATGGCTACGCCCAGGGAGCCCGGGTGATCTGGATGTGTCTTCAGGAGCTTCCTGCCGAACTCCGTGTTTTCGCTGGGGGAGGGCCGGACCTTCGCCCCCCAGGTCTCCATCATGATTCGGCGGCCCGGCTTCTGTTCGTAAGAGACCTTCACCATGTAGACTTCGCAGCTTCATCCCGAAGAACGTCGTTGACAGGGCGAGGGCCGATCCCCACTGGCCGGCCCCTGTCTCTGTGACCAGCCGACTGACTCCCTCATTTTTGTTGTAGTAGGCTTGGGCCAGGGCCGTGTTGATTTTGTGGCTTCCGCCAGGGTTACCGACTCGTTCTTGAAGTAGATTTCGGCGGGGGTTCCAAGATACTCTTCAAGCCTCTTCGCCCTCATCAAGGGCGTGGGTCTCCCGATGGACATGTAGGTCTCAATTACCTCCTCAGGAATCTTCACCGTTTGATCCGTAGAGATTTCTTGCCGGATTAGCTCCTTTGCGAAGATTCGTTCAAGCTTCTGAGGCGAGATGGGTTCTCCGGTCTCGGGGATCGAGCGGAGGCGGGAGCGGCACCGGGAGGTCCGGCAGTATGTTGCACCATGATGTGGGAAGTTCGTCCTGCGGAAGGTGTACTGCGACTGTCACGGCCATGCTTGTTCTGCATCGTCAATAACTGGACATCATATAAATATTATGTGCTATAAGGTACATTATAGTACAGTGTATCTACGAGAAGAGCGCTCTGAACAGAAGGAGGATATTCCTTTTTCTCTCTTTCATCCGCCTCATCCCGTATGGGAACCAGCGCGCACCATATGGAAGGTAGACGGAGAGCTGATAACTCTCGCTGAGGAGTTCCTGCCCTAGCTCCTCCCGCACACCTCTGA
Source organism: uncultured Nitrososphaerota archaeon (assembly GCA_963772005.1). Classification (GTDB taxonomy): domain Archaea; phylum Thermoproteota; class Nitrososphaeria; order Conexivisphaerales; family DTJL01; genus DATKKG01. The sequence goes on from CAVYVS010000008.1 coordinate 38,020, forward strand.
GCATCTGGAACTCGAATTTCGAATGAGTCGCTTCCTGCAAGGGCCTTCGCTTCGTCCTGCAGCTTATCATCGTGGGTGGCCACTGCGAAGAAGGCTTGCTGGGCGAAGAGCTTCTTGAGCGATTCGCTGTAGTTCTCCTTCACCTCCTTTCTGTCCTTGAAGGCCACTGTAGAGGGCTCGTTGTATGCCCCCTTGCAGAGTCGGATCTGTCCCCCCTCCTTCACCAGCCTGTCGATGTCGCCGCTCGTCCGTCGAAGGTACGCCTGGATGGCAATCCCCATCTTGTCGTAGCCTTTCAGTTCTTTCAGGTAAAGATCGATGGTCTTCGCCGTGTAGGGGGAGCCCTCCATGTCGACCCACAGGTAGGTCCCAGACCTCTTAGCCCTCTCCACAATCGTGTGGAGGTTCTTCTCGGCAAGCTCGTAGCCCATGGTCAGGCCCAGCTGTGTTGGCTTGACGGAAACGCTGCCACTCGATCTTGTTCTGATCCATCTGATCGAAGATGGAGAGGTATTCGGCCATGGTCTGGTCCAGCTCCTTCTGGTCCCTGATCTCCTCACCTAGGAAGTTGACGATGACCTTGAAGCCCCGGCTGTTCATTTCCTTCGCGGTGATGACGGCATCGGCGAGGGTCGGCCCTGCGATGAAATGTTTGGCGACCGGGAGGAAAAGCCTGTCGACTAGACCCAACCTGTTCCACCTAGGCGTAACGGCCGGCCCTTCACTAGAAATACTTTGCTCGCCGGGAGGAGGCACCGAAGATTATGATGAGGTGGCGGTAGCCTGTTTAATCTGGTGATAATCTCAACGGAAATCTAGCATAACTCTTGCTGACTGGGGAAAGGTTATTATGGGATTTCGATGCACAACTCAGTGGCGACGGTGTTGGATAAGAAGCACTTGGACAAGACCGAGCTGGGCATACTCCGCGTGCTCATCGACAATTCTCGGGAGACCCTTTCTGCCATCTCCGAGAAGACCGAAACCCCCCTGAGCACCGTCAGGAACAAGTTCAATGGCCTGGTCTCCAAGGGAATCATCAAGGGCTTCACGGCGTTTCTGGACGTCCGGAAACTGGGGATGGTGGGCGCGGTTTTCTTCGTCAAGTGCGGACGCAACTACGAGAGGGTGGTGGATGCTGTGACCTCCCACCCTAACGTAGGATGGGTCATGGAGCTCGTGGGTGAATACGACATCGTGGGGGACGCGCTGTTCATGGAGATGGATGAAATCTCTGGTTTTAAGGAGTGGCTCATGAAGCACGACGGGGTGATGGACGTCAGGGTAGAGGTCCTGAAGAACTGGGTTTCGGCTCCCAAGTTCCCTGCGAGCCTGATCGACAGGTATCAGGAAGCATACTTCCCCGTCGCGGTGCAGGCATCGCCTGAGAGCAAGCCCATCTAGGCTAGGACAGCTTCTCGACCATCATGTAAGTACCGAACGCCTTGGCAATGAGCAGGCCCTCTTCGTTTGCGATGTCGCACTCGACGAACGCCAAGTGCTCCCCCAGCTTGTACATGTAAGAGGAGGCGGTTAGGGTGCCGCTCCGGGCGGGGCGGACGAAGTTCAGCTTGAACTCGACGGTCACGAGGGGTCGATGGGCTGCGACGAGGCAAGCCAGCCCCATGGAGTTGTCGGCCAGCGTGGCGATGGCGCCACCGTGCGCCAGCCCTAGCTGGTTCAGGTGCTTGTCCTCCAGCTTGAGGTCCACCACCACCTTGCCGTCCTTGACGTCGTAACCGCTCAGCCCTACGAAGACTCCGAAGTTTGAAGGCTGGTCCATCGTACCGTCACGAGTCCTTCCCCAAGGAACCGGGGATAAAAGCATATGCGAATTCTGGCGACACTTGCACTGGGCTCCAAGTAACAGCGACGGTTATTGAAAATAATATATATCAAGAGCAGGGCAGAAGCCGAGCCATGGTATTCCCGTTGGCCGAACTGGGGGATTATGAAGTCAAGTTCAAGCCAGAACATGAAATGTTCAGGAAACTCGTCAGAGAGTTCTTTGAGAAGGAAGTGGAGCCGAGGGTGTCCGAAATCGAGGATAACGATTCTGTGCCGGCTGACCTCCTCAAAAAGATGTGCGACATGGGGTTTCAGGGAATATCCGTGCCCCAGGAGTACGGAGGGCAGGGAGGGGACCAGATCTCAGTGGCCATCTTCTGCGAGGAGGCTGGTCGAGTGTGCCCCGCGATCATGACGCTTATCGGGATCAACGGCCTCTTTACGGTGCCCATCGTGCAGTTCGGGACGGAGGAGCAGAAGCGGAAGTACCTGCCGCCGGTTGCCAAGGGAGATAAGCACTCGGCCCATGCGACCAGCGAGGCCGGAGCCGGCAGCGACGTCGCGGGCATACAGACCAAGGCCGAGAGGCGGGGCGACAAGTGGGTGCTCAACGGCAGGAAGGCTTTCATCAGCGGGGGAGACATCGCGGACTATTTCCTGGTCCTAGCCAGGACGAGCCCGCCTCCCAACAGAAAGGAGCGGTGGAAGGGGCTGACCTTCTTCATAGTGGAGAAGGGGATGGCGGGGTTCACCGTCGCAAAGAAGATGAAAAAGTCCGGTTTGAAGGGCTCTCCAATCGTGGAGCTCCAGCTAGACAACGTCGAGGTCCCCGACTTCAACAGGCTTGGGAACGAAGGCGACGGTTTCAAGATAGCCATGGAGACCTTCGACCACGGGAGGATCGGCGTGGCGGCCCAAGCTCTCGGCATCGCCCAGTCAGCCTTCGAGAAGAGCCTTAACTACGCAATGCAGAGGAGCACCTTCGACAGGCTGCTCATCCAACAGCAGACCATAGGCAACTATCTGGCCGACATGCTCATGAAATTGGTGAGCGCCCGCCAGTTGGTGTATTGGGCGTCCTACCTGGCCGACTGCGGGAGGAAGGAGTACCTGATCGCTGCATCGCTAGCCAAGGCCTATTCCACAGAGGCGGCGGAATTCGCAGCCCTCAAGGCCATAAGCATCCATGGAGCGGCGGGCGTGGTGACGGACTCCCACATAGAGAGGATGCTGCGTGACGTCGAGATAACCAAGGTCTACGAGGGTTCCAACGAGATACAACGGCTGGTCATCATCAGGCAGCTCATCAAACAGACAATGGGCTTCGACCCGATGGGGATACAGTAGCCGGCAGCCCTGGAGCATCGTGGCCATGCCAAACATCGTAGTCCTTGTCAAACACGTCTACGACGAGAACCAGTTGAAGGTCGAACGGGAGACCGGCAAGGTCAGTTACGAAGGAGTGCCCGGCAAGATCAGTGACTTTGACCGCTCGGCAGTGGAGGCGGCGCTGGTCCTCCGGTCGGCCGGTGGAGGAAGGGTCGCTTCGGTCACGTTGGGACCCGAGGAGGCGGTCAAGTCACTACGAGAAGTGATGGCGATGGGCGTGGACCAGACCTTCTTGGTCAAGGAGCAGGCTTTCAACCGCCTGGACGCAGCCGCCACGGCCACCATCCTCCAGAAGGCGCTGGAGAAGGTGGGCGGCTTTGACCTCCTGATTTGCGCTGAGGGCTCGGTGGATTCCTACACTTCCCTGTTGGCGCCCATGCTGGCCGAGAAGCTCCATCTCCCCCTCATCACCTACGCCGAGGCCGTGCAGGTCAAGGATGGGTCGGTGAGGGCCGAAAGGGCGCTGGAGAAGCGCGTGGAAGTGGTCGAAGCGAAGCTGCCTGCATTCGTGACGGTGACGGGGGAGATCAACACCCCCAGAATACCCACTCTCCTACAGATAATGGGGGCCATGAAGAAGCCCATTTCGACGTTCACCCTCGCCGATCTCGGCCTGGAACTGGGAGCCCTTAAATCGAGTGGCTACAGGCTCATCGAGTACTCTGCGAAGTCAAGGGAGAGGCGCAAGGTGGTATTCGAGGGAACGATCCCCGAAGCCGTGGCCAAGCTCATTGACGCCCTGGCCAAGGACGGGCTGGTGAGCTAGGATGACCGACGTCCTATTCTACTCCGAGGACGACGATTTGGTGCACGAGCTGGCAGGGCTGGCGTCGGGGCTCGCAGCCCAAGCCAGTGGGAACAGCTATGCGGTGCTCGTGGGCGAGGATAAGGCCTCGATGGTGGCTTCTGTGGCCACGGAGGGTGTTTCGGAGGTGTACCTGTACAAGACGCCCCCGTCCGCAAGGGATTATCCTGAGGCGGCGGCCCAGGCCCTGGCCGAGGCGTCAAGTCGGCATCCCCTGTCCTACATCCTTGTAGGGTCGACCAAGGACGGCAAAGTAGTGGCCGGAAGGCTCGCGGCCTTCCTGGGAGCGCCAGCGGCCTCCGATTGCGATTCGATTCAACTTTCTGGTGCAGAGCTCATCGTGGAGAGGCCCAGCTATGGCGGGAGGGTTCGCACTCGGGCGGGCCTTGCGGGCAAGCACGTGGTCATCTGCGTTAAGGCAAGAGCCTACCCCCGGGCCGCTCCATCCGGGGGTTCCTGCAAGGTCACCGAAGTTCAATTCTCCCCCTCCCTTGCGACTTCCATCGTCGAGGTGAAGGAGAGGCCTGCGAGCAGCGTGGACCTGACCAGGGCGGAGAAGATCGTGTCCGTAGGGAGAGGCTTGAAGAAGAAAGAAGATGTGCCGATTATTCAGGGACTTGCCGACGCAATGGGGGCCTCGGTAGGATGCTCCAGGCCCATGTCCGCCGACCTCGGGTGGCTGCCGGAGGAGGCTCACATTGGCCTCACTGGTATCGAAGTCAGGCCAAAGCTCTACGTGGCGGTTGGAATCTCCGGACAACTGCAGCACCTAGCCGGAGTCAAGGAGGCCGGGACCATCGTGGCCATAAACACGGACAAGGCGGCCCCCATATTTGCAAACGCCGACTACGGAATCGTCGGAGACCTCTACCAAGTTGTCCCCGAAATGGCGCGTCAACTTACAGCTTTGAAAAACAAATGAGCATATTTGTTGCAAGTTTGGATTGCAAAACTACGGGAACGCATATTAGGCGTCCGAAGCCGAAGTAGGCAGGCAATAGTCATTGTCTCTGGCTGCGAGCCTGGGCGGCCCGGAGAAGTCGGTCGAGCGCCCGTGGCTTCTGCACTGGCCAAAGGGCACCCCTACGCACGTCGACTATCCGAGCGCCTCCATCTCCCAGCTCCTCGATGAAATGGCCGTGACCAGGCCGAAGGGGGTCCAGTTCGTCTTCTACGGTAGGAAGCTGTCCTTTGCCGAAACCGCCCTGCAGTCCAAGAGGGTCGCCTGTGGCCTTGCAAAGATGGGGATTCGGAAGGGAGACCGAGTCGCACTGATGATGCCCAATTGCCCGCAATTCGCCTTCGTCTATTTCGGCATCAACCGGCTGGGGGCCGTGGTTGTCCCCGTCAATCCGCTCTACACGGCGCGGGAGGTGAAGACGGTGCTGGCCGACTCGGGGGCGCAGGTCATCTTCACCTTGGACATGTTCTATTCAGCAGTAAGAGACGGAGCTGAGGGGACTGCCGTCCGGAAGATCGTGGTATCCCGCATCTCGGACTACATGCCCCCCGCCATTTCGCTGTTGGGAAGGCTGCTCAGGAAGGTCCCGTCTGGAAAGGTCACCCCCTCGGAGAAGAACGTCTCCCTGAAGGAGGTCATGCGCGGCGACGGAGGGAACGCGGAGGTCAAGGTGAACCCCTCTGAAGACCCTGCAGTCTTCATGTATACTGGCGGGACCACCGGAGAACCCAAGGCCGCGATATTGACGAACATGAACATCGTTTCGAACGCGGTAATGATTCAGAAGTGGACCAACATGGGAGCTGATGACGTGGTGCTCGATGCCCTACCTTGGTTCCACGTCTACGGGCTGAGCGTCGGGCTCGACAACACGGTGACAGCTGGGTGCAAAGCCATCGTGCTCCCCAAGTTCTCGACAGAAGACGTGTTCAAGGCCATCAAGGAATACGGTCCGACATATTTCCCGGGCGTCTTTTCGATGTACATCGCCCTGCTCAGCTCCCCCCACTTGGGGAAGTACAGGAAGTACCTGACCTCCATCAAGTACTGCGTGTCCGGGGCGGCCCCGCTCCCCGTGGAGGTGGCCAAGATGTGGTCGGCGGCGACTGGAGGCATCATCGTGGAAGGATACGGTCTTTCGGAGGCTTCTCCCGTGACGCATGTAAACCCCATGGACGACCCCTCTCACATCAAGTACGGCTCCATCGGCATGCCGATAATGGACACGGATGCCAAGGTGATGGACATGGAGACGGGGATGCGGCAGATGGCCGTAGGGCAGGCGGGAGAGCTAGCAGTCAAGGGGCCTCAAGTGGGCAAGGGCTATTGGAACAGGGAAAGGGACTCCAAGAACACGTTCAGGGACGGCTGGCTCTTCACCGGGGACATCGCATACATGGACCAGGACGGTTACTTCTTCATAGTCGACCGAAAGAAGGACATGATAAACGTGGGCGGACTGAAGGTGTGGCCTAGGGAGATCGAGGAGGTCGCTTACCAGCATCCAGCAGTGAAGCTGGCCGCAGCCATAGGCGTGAGCGACAACTTCTATGGAGAAGTGCCCAAGCTCTACGTCGTCCTCAAGGACGGGTTCAAGGGCAAGGTCACGGGGAACGACATCAGGGAGTTCGCCAAGGAGAGGCTAACCAAGCACAAGGTCCCCAGGGAGGTGGAGGTCAAGGACGAACTTCCGACTTCGTTGGTGGGGAAGATAGTGCGCAGGAAACTGCGGAACGAGTAAGCTGCAAAACGTCTTAATATTCACAGGACAGCGTTTCATTTCAGTTGATGTAGCGGTGGAGCCAGTCGCTGTAATTGGCGTCGGTATGAGTCGGTTCGGCAAGAGGACCGACGTGAGGATAGACGAGCTGGCCTGGGAGTCCTTTCGAGAGGCCATGGACGACTCCGGCGTGACTCAGAAGGACGTGGACCAGTTCGTGGTTTCGAGCCTTGGGGGTTGGAGCAGCGAATTCCTTCCCGCGGTCGTCGTGGGCGAATACTGTGGTCTGGCCTCGAAGCCCACCATGCACGTTGAGGCCGCTTGCGCATCCGGCAGCGCAGCCGCCTTTCAGTCCTACCTTGCGGTGAGCAGCGGACAGGCCGAAGTCGCGGCGGCAATCGGAGTCGAAAAGATGAGCGAATCGCCGATCCCCACCACTGTGGAATTGATCGGAAGGGCGGGGAACTACTTTTGGGAGTTCGAGAACTTTGGGCTCACGTTCCCAGGGTATTACGCCCTGTACGCGACGGCCTATATGGACAAGTACGGAGCCAAGGAGGAGGACCTTGCAGAGGTCTCCGTCAAGAACCACTTCTATGGCTCGTTCAACTCGAGAGCTCACTATCAGAAGCCCGTGACCATCGAAGAAGTGATGAAGTCCAAGTATATCGCCTGGCCGCTGAAGCTCCTGGACTCCAGCCCGATAACCGATGGAAGCGCGACCGTGATATTCGCAAACGCGAAGAAGGCCAAGGAATTCGTGAAGGACCCCGTCTGGATTCGCTCCATCGGTGTCAGCTCGGGCACCGCGAACCTAAGCAAGAGGAACGATTTCCTAGGCTTGGAGGCGGCCAGGACGGCGTCGCAGAAGGCGTTCTCAAAGGCCCGAAATCGCAGACCCGAAGAAGGCCTTTGATGTGGCAGAGGTCCATGATTGCTTCACGATAGCAGAGCTGCTGGCATACGGAGACATGGGCATCGCAGAGAGGGGGAAGGGCTACCAGCTGGTGAAGGACCACCAGACCTACAAGGGAGGCGACTTTCCCGCCAACCTGAGCGGTGGTCTCAACGCCAAGGGTCACCCAATAGGTGCCACCGGCCTCGCCATGATCGCCGAGCTCAAGTGGCAGCTGCTGCAGGAGATCGGCGGCCAAAGGCAGGCCGACATCAAGAAGGGGTGGGCCCTGGCCCACAACATGGGAGGAACGGGCCATTATGCCTTCGTGACCACCCTTTCGCTGGAGAGAGGGGCGATGTAGATGCCGAATTCCGACGGCCTAGACGCCAACCGGAAGCTAATCGAAGACGCAAGGAAGGCGGTCGAGGCCACAGGCCTCCCCCTTCTGCCCGATGCAAAGACGGCGGACCCCCTCTACGTGAGCTCGAGGGACCTCCCTCTCAAGTTCCTCATCCCTGTTGCGAAGATTCAGCCGTTCTTCGATTCCCTGAAGGAAGGGAAGCTGACTGCCACGAGGTGCCTCAAGTGCGGAGCGGTCTACTTTCCCCCACAGGCGGACTGCTCAGCCTGCAGGGCCTCCGAGGTCGAATACGTACCCTTGGGCGAACGGGCCACGCTCCTAGCCTTCACCCTCATTAACGTCAAGCCATTCAGCTTTGCTCGCTACGACGATTACGTTGTCGCGATAGGGAGGCTTCCGGAGGGCCTGAACGTTCTGGCTTGGATGAAAGGGGTCGAGCTCAAGCGCATCAGGATCGGAATGAAGTTGAAGCTCGTGGTCGGCAGGAGGGAGGCTGACGGCGTCTGTACCTACTGGTTTGAGCCTGTGTAACTACTTGCCCTTGAAGGCGGGCTTCCGCTTCTCGAAGAAGGCCGCTAGGCCCTCCTGGACGTCCTCGCTGGCGAAGAGCGAAGCGAACGCCCTGGCTTCGATTTCAGATCCTTCCTTGATCGGATGGGTCGCCGCATCTATCGCCCTCTTCGCTGCGGCAATGGCCAACGGGGGCTTATCGGCGAGGGATGAGGCAAAGGCCTCCACCTCGCCGTCCAGTTTTGAGTCCTCGAACACCCCATCGACGAGGCCTAGCCTTTCCGCCTCGGCGGCGTCGATCATCTCTCCCGAAAAGATCAGCTTCTTTGCCATTCCGGGTCCGACGATTCGGGTGACCCTCTGGGTTCCACCAGCGCCGGGCATGAACCCCAAGTTGATCTCCGTCTGGCCGAGCTTGGAAGAAGCAGATGCGAACCTGATGTCGCAGGCTAGGGCGAGCTCAAGGCCCCCTCCCAGAGCGTAGCCCTTTATCGACGCTATGACCGGCACGCGGAGGCCCTCGATTCGTGAGTTCACGGCCTGGAACTTGCGCACGAGGCCCAGCACCCTTTCCGGCGAGGTGTCTGCTCGGAAGGAAGCGAGGTCGAAACCGACGCTGAATGCTCTCCCGCTACCGCCCAGGACGATGGCATGAATCCGGGGATCTCCCTCGGCCTTCTCGAGTTCGGCCTCCAGCTCTTCGAGCGTCTCCGGATTGATCGCGTTGAGCTTGTCTGGTCGATCCAGCGAGATGTAGAGTACCTTCCCCTTGGTCGACGTCTTGACCATCTCGGAGCCTCCGCTACCCGATGCATAGTTGAAGAACCCCTTTCCGGTCTTCTTGCCCAGACAACCTTCGGAGACGAGGCGCGAGAGATATTCGCAGGGGACCAGCCACTCTTTGGATGCCATGAGGTACAAGGATTTTAGGGAGGCCTCGACTACGTCCAAACCCAATTCATCTGCCATTCTCAACAGGCCCTTTGGGAATCCGAGACCCAGCACGACGGCCGTATCCACATCATCTGCAGTGGCGATGCCCTTGGAGACTAACCAAGCGGCTTCGTTTATAGCAGGGGCGAGTAGGTCGATGAAACTGACCTTGCCCGCAGCGTCGGCAGGTACATGTGCCCTTGGCTCCCCCGCGGAGTATGTGTAGAACCCCCTTCCTGACTTGACGCCGAGGGCCTTGGACGAAACCTTCTCCTCGAACAGTGGGCTCGGGTCGATCTGATAGCCACGGCGGGCCAAGGCCTTCTCTACATCCAACAGCACGTCAAGGCCAACATAATCGGCGAGCTCGAAGGCTCCCATGGGCAGCCCAGCCCCGAACTTGAGGCTTGCGTCCACCTCCGTTATGGACGCTAGCTTGAGCTGAACGAACAAGGAGGAGACGGCCATCAGGCGGGCCATGATCCTGTTCACGATGAAGCCCGGTATGTCCTGCTGGACAACGACCACACGTTTGCCAAGCTTCTTGGAGAAGCCGATGACGGAATCGGTCGTCGCTGCGCTTGTCTGGGCGCCCCTGATCACTTCGACGAGCTTCATGATGACGACTGGGTTGAAGAAATGGAGACCAACAACCCTTGAAGGGTCCTCCACGACGGCGGCGATCTCCGTGATGGGGATGCTGCTGGTGTTCGTAGCAAGGATGCTCTCCGGGCTGGCGAACCTGGCCACCTCAGAATAGACATTGCGTTTGAGCTCCGGGTCCTCCGGGACGGCCTCCACAACGAGGTCGGCGGATCTCACGGCCTCCCCCAAATCTGTCGTAAAGGAGATGCGCGAGAGTATCACCTTGGCTTCTTCGCTCACGCTCCCCTTTTCAGCCAGCTTCGTGACGCTCCACGAGATCTTCTCCCTGGCCACGTCAAGGAACCTCTCCTCAACGTCCCTGACCACGACGTCGTATCCTGCGATGGCCGTGACTTCGGCAATGCCGTGGCCCATGGTGCCGGCGCCCAGGACGGCGACCCTACGGATTCGCTCGAAAGGGAGAACCACCGCTAGCGAGCACCCTTCAGCAAGGAATTGAGGGCCATCGTCCTGAAGATGTCACCCTTGATCTGCACCTTCCCCTGAAAGAAGGCCTTTGTGGCGTCCATCTGGCCGTCCAGTATCGCCTTCAGGTCCCCGGAAGATGTGGTGAGCGTGGCCGTAGGCGACGGGTGGGTCCCTGGCTGCACATCTATGGAGGCGTTGTTGGCCCGTATCACATACGAGCCGCCGTCGCTCAGCTGAAGGACGAATACCTGTTCGGCGGACGACAGCTTGTCCTTGATGAGCGGATAGTTTGCCTGAGCGATGGACCTTATCCTCTCCAAGAGTTCATCGGTAGCCATAGACGCAATCAGCGAAGTTGTCCATTTAGACTTTGTGCAATGAGCAATCCTGCTTCCATGTGTTCTTGGCTCGAAAGTGGTCCCAAACAATTTAAGCGCGCACGAATCATGAGCGCAGCAGTTGACCGTTCCCTTCCGAGACAACTTCATCTTCATTCCGGAGTGGCAAGTTGTCTTCCTGTACGCGAGTTTTGCGGTGGCCGCACTGATCGCCCTCTATCTCTTCTACAGGAGGTTCAAGGTCTACGGAATACGGCAGACTTGGAAGGGGCTACGCGACGCGACAGGAGGGAATCTAGGCAGGTTCGCCAAGGGGGGATTGCTTCAGAAGAAGTTAGCCCAAAGGGCGCAGGGGGGAGCCATCCACGTCATGATCTTCTACGGAACCGTAGCTCTATTCATTGGCACGACGCTGGTCTTCTTCGATGCTGACCTCCTCAAGCCGTTCGGCATCAAATTGCTCCAGGGGGACTTCTACCTATACTACAAGCTACTCCTAGACATCTTCGGAGTCGTGTTCATCGCCGGCATAGTGTACGCGCTCTTCAGGAGGCTTGCCCTGAGGCCTTCCTACCAGCACAGCGCCAGAGGGGACTACATCATCCTCCTAGGGTTGCTGTACATGGGTGTAACTGGATTCGTACTCGAAGCCATGCGACTCGCCCTGACCGACGTTCCTTGGGGGAACTGGTCCATAATAGGATACCCCTTCTCGTTGTTCCTGTCGCGGTACCTGTCCAACGTGCCCCTTGCGGAAGGGGTCTACAGAACCCTCTGGATGGGACATTCGCTAGTGGCCTTCGCCATGGTCGCCTCGATACCTTACTCAACCCTCTATCACATCCCGGCGTCTGGCGTCAACATGCTTGTGGCCGAGAAGAAGCCGCTGGGCAAACTAAACGCGCCTTTCAAACTCCAGGAAGTGATGGAGACCGGCGTCTTCGACGTCAAGGTGGGCATCGAAAGGGCAGGGGACATCCCCTGGCACAGGAGGGTAATGCTGGATAGCTGCACGAACTGCGGGCGTTGCGAAGCGGTCTGTCCGGCAAGCGCCGCCGGTCGCCCCCTGAGTCCTCGGAAGCTCGTCCAAGACGTGGACAAGTTCATGCTTGAGCAAGCAGGCCACCGACGGGAAGAGAGCGCGTTCGAGACCAAAGCCGTGACCGATGAGGAATTGTGGGCGTGCACGAACTGCAATGCCTGCGTCTATGAATGTCCCGTCTACATCAACCAGTTGGACTTCATAATGGACTTCAGGAGGACCGTAGTGGCTGCCAACCGACTGGACGACTACAAGAACCGGCTCCTGCTGAACGAGGCCACCTATGGCGACCCCTATGGTCTCCCGTCATCCGATAGGGATTCCGCGGCGTCCGACGTCGGCGGGAGAGAGCTCAAGGAGGGGACCCAGTTCGAATATGTCTACTGGATGGGCTGCGCGGCTAGCTTCGACGCACGGGCGAGGAGCATCGCGAAGAGTATGATCAGAGATCATGGAGGCGGCTGGTGTGAGCTATGTAGTATTGGGGTCGAAGGAAAAGTGTACAGGGGACCCGGTGCGACGCCTGGGCGAAGAGGGAAGGTTCCAAGAGCTAGCCCTTCAGAACATCGAAACGCTCAAGGGCGTGGGGGCCAAGAAGATAGTGACCCACTGCCCCCATTGTTTTAACACCCTGAAGAACGAGTACCCCGACTTCGGAGGGGATTTCGAAGTGGTCCACCACTCGGACTTCGTCTCCAGGCTCATAATCGAAGGCAAGCTGAAACTCTCGAAGCCGCTGAACCTCAAGGTCACGCTCCATGACGCGTGCTTCATAGCCAGGGGGAACGGTATGACCAAGGAGCCTCGGAAGGTTTTGGAGGCACTGCCCGGGGTTGAATCGGTCGAGATGAAGGACAACGGCACTAGGACGTTCTGCTGCGGGGCCGGCGGGGCCAACTACTGGTACAAGGTGGACGAAAGGAAGCCCATCTCGAAGTTGAGGCTGGCCCAGGCGAAGGCGACAGGAGCGAACGTCCTAGCCGTGGAGTGTCCATTCTGCACGGCCATGCTTGAGGACGCAGCCAAGGCCGAAGGAGCAGAGGGACAACTTGCGGTCAAGGACCTTTCAGAACTTGTCGCAGACGCGATTTGACCAGGCCCTAGAACATCTTAATAGGCAACAGAGGGCAGAACTGCGGTGTGAAGAAACTGGACGAGAAGATGGAGCGATCGCTGATTCACACTGCCCGCAAGGCAGCGACGGAGGCGTACTCGCCCTTTTCTCATGTCAAGGTGGGCGCAGCGATCCTGACGTCAGACGGCCATGTGTTCTCAGGATGCAACGTCGAGAACTCTTCGTATGGGCTCAGCATCTGCGCGGAGCGCACAGCAGCCGTAAAAGCTGTATCCTCTGGCTCGAGGGGCTTTCAGGCCGTGGCAGTGGTCTCTAACCTCGAGGAGCTGACCTACCCCTGCGGCGCCTGTCGCCAGTTCCTCAGCGAATTCGGACAGGACATGACGGTGATAATCGCAGGCCAAAACAACGAAATTAAGCGGCATCGCCTGGCCGACCTCCTCCCGGAGACATTCTTCTTAAGAAAATGACGGTTATTGTCCCGCTTAATTTGAAAGAGAGTAGCGTTTTGACGGCCCGGGAATCACTTATATAGCTTGCAGGACGGACATGGGTCGGGAATTCGGATGTCCCTACTTTCTCACAGCAGGAAACGTGCGATCGCACGAGGTACGCTGGTGGCTGTGGTGATCGTGATAGTCGTGATAGCCGGACTGGGCGCATACTACTACACAACTCTCGGCACTTCTTCTAGCAAGCTCCAAATCGGTGTCGTCTACGACACCGGTGGCAAAGGCGACAAATCCTTCAACGACATGGCATATGCAGGCGCCTCTCAGGCCGTCTCGAACCTCGGTGTACAGCTCATCGAGGAATCATCATCCTCCGCTAGCGACTACGTTACGAACATCGAGACGCTGGTGAGCAAGAAGGTCAGCCTCATCGTCTGCGTTGGCTTCCTCATGGATGATGCCGTCGCCCAGGAAGCCGCGAAATACCCCAACACGAAGTTCGCCCAGGTAGATGGAGACATCTACAACATGACGAACGTGGTGGCCATTAAGTTCCAGGAGAATCTCGGCAGCGCCTTGGTGGGCGCGCTGGCTGTGGCCATGACCAAGACTGGAGTTATCGGTTTCATCGGCGGGATGAGCACCGGTATCATCTACAAGTTCTGGCATGGTTATCAGTACGGCGTCACTTGGGCCGAGAATTACTTGGGCAAGAACGTTACACTACTCCCTGCCCAGTATACCGGCACGACTTCTGCGGCTTGGGATGACCCCACAACGGACAGCCAAATCGCTCAGTCGATGATGGCGAAGAGCGCTGACATCATCTATGCTGCCGCCGGCGCCAGTGGTCTCGGCATGTTCCAAGCGGTTGGAACTGCTGACAAAGCAGCAGGATGGAACTGGTCCAAGACTCAGGCCCCTCCATACTTCGGAATAGGTGTGGACTCCGATCAAGACTACTACGGAACGTACCAATACTTCGTACAGGGCAACCAGAATGGACCCTTCACATCGCCCTCATTCGTGCTCACTTCCGAAATGAAGAGGGTGGACACGGGTGTGTATACAGTGATTAACAGCGTCGTGGCCGGCAACTTCAGCAGCTTCTGGAACAACCCCACTACATGGGGACCTACATTCTTCAACGGCCAGACGCAGGTCTGCGGCTCGACAGGTGACCAGCCTTGCTAT
>CAVYVS010000009.1:0-29061 GCA_963772005.1 uncultured Nitrososphaerota archaeon
ATCAACGTGGTACGCAGGGTTCTGTACGACCTCTTCGGCAAGTCCCTGATCACAGGAATACGGGTCAAGGATCCCAAGAGGGGATGGTACGTATACCAGTGGAAGGCGCAGACCGACCAGGTGGATGCCTTTCTCAGCAACAAGAAGAGGAAGATCCTTGGGAGGCTCAGGCAGCGCCTGGAGTACGAGACGGGCCACAAGTTCTTCTTCTGCGGAACGCAGACCTGCAAGAAGAGGACGTTCGACGACGCCATGGACCTGGCCTTCCGCTGCCCAGAGTGCGGCAACGAATTGAAGGACTACGACAACAGCAAGGACATCGTCTCCATCCAGTGGAAGATATCCCAGCTGGAGAGAGAACTCAAGGCCGCCAGCTGACCTCGCGCAAGGGGACGCCGTTCACATGGCGGACCAGAGAGGAGATCCTCGCACAGCTGCTCGCCAACTGGTTCACATCTATCGGATCCAAGTTCGGCCCAGGCGTGGGCACTTCGATCACTCCTGGGGAGTACTCCAAGACCGGTTATGGCGCGGAGAAGGGAGTGCAAGACGTCACCACACTGAAGGAATTCGCAGTAGCCTTTCCCGTGCTGGACTACGAAGGTTACGCGCCGATGGTCGAGCGAGCCTTTCACGGAGATCCGGGCTACCTATGTTCGGGTAAGCCGCTGGCCTACGTGATGACGCGGGGGACGAGAGGGAAATCGAAGGTGGTCCCCTGCACTCAGCCCCACCTTGACCGGGTATTCGAATGCGGTGCCAGGGAACTCATATGCCAAGCCTATAGAACCGAGGATTCGTCGCTCCTCGAAGGATACGTGCTAAATCTGAACTTCCCCTCGGTGGTTACCCAGGTCCCTACGGCCGAAGGAGTTGCGAGCTACGGCTACAGCTCGGGGACCTACGCGAGGCTCAAACCAACCCTAGGCTCCGGAGGGTTGATCCCTCTACAGGAAGAGATAGACGTCCTCGGGCCGGGGATATCAAGTGCGGACTGGAGGAAGAGGTTCGACCTGGCCTACGAGCGCACAAAGGGGCTGCCCGTGGTTGCGGTGATGGGGGTATCCCCGGTCATCCTCGCCTTCGGGCGTCACGTCAAGGGCCGATATCATAGGGCTCCCAAGGAGATATGGAAGATGAAGGCTCTTTTCTGCACCAGCGTAGCCAAGATACACCAGGTATACGGGCCGCAGCTCCAGCGCCTCTTTGGCAAAGCTCCAGTCCGCGAAATCTACTCTGCCACCGAGGGGGTCTTCGCCCAGCAGTTGGATTCCTACCCCTACATAGTCCCCAACTACGACGAGTATCTGTTCGAAGTGAAGGTCGGGAGGGGGACCATCCCCCTGCACACCCTCAGGCGGGGGGAATGGGGCCGGCTGATCGTCTCTACGCCCGTATTCCCAAGATACGACATCGGGGACATGATCGAGTGCCTGGGGCCGAACTACTTCCGTGTCTTCGGGAGAGCAAGGATGAGCGTAATCTTGGAGCACATGCTCTATCGAGCCTTCGCTTCATGGAGTTCCTAGACGGATCATCTAGGGATTTGGCTCCTCGAGCGTGCGAGGACCGCCGAGGCGATTATCCCCAACCCGATGGCGACGAGCACCAAGGGCCACCAGTCGCTGATATTAGCAAACAGCGCGTATCCAATGGTGCACGAGTATGAGCCCACCGATGATTCCGCCTCCCCTCCTGGCGCCCCTTGCTATGTAGTACAGGTCTTGCACGATTAGGACTGCACCAAGGGCCACCAGCAGCAAGGCCCACCAGTTGCCTGCATTGAAGTTCGTGTAGTATGAAAGGTAGGATGCCACGCCGAGGAAGATGAGAACGAGGCCCCCGATGAGGGCACCGCCCATGGTCCCCTTTTCCTGCTTCTCCCCTTTCTCGTGCTTCTCTCCTTTTTCGTTCTTCTCGTATTTCTCTTGATGCCTGGAGGCCCTCGTTCCATCTGAGCGGCTCTGCCAACTTGAAGGGGCCGGCGGAGGTTGGGGAACTCCACTTGGCTGCACGGGATTCCCGCACTTGACGCAATACAAGGCGCCTTCCGGTATCTCCGCGCCACATTTTGTGCAGAAACTCAAACTGGCTTCTGGACTTGTTCTTCTCAGTATTCGATTTAAAGTTGGTGGTAATGAGAGGTCTAGCGTACCTTCCTCATGAGGAGCAGGAGGTCGTTTCCCATCCGTAGTCTGCCTTCGATCTTCACTCTTCGGAAGCTCCTAATCCTCCGCTCGTCACGAGCCGCACTCCCCCGTGCCAGGAGGGAGAAGAGGATCGAGTCGCCCACCCGAACGGATTCGACAATGCCGTCGAGGGCCGAGCCCTTACTGCGGAAGTTGTGGAAGGCTGTGATGCAGCAGCAGGAGGAGAAGGCGGCAGCTCGAAAGGGAGGGCTGGAGGCGTCGGCGAGTACCAGCTCTACGCGAACTCGCCTCTTCGCATGCTTGAGCATCCCCACCGAAACGTCCAGGCCCACGGCTATGTCGCACTTCTTGGCGATGGTGTTTGTCAATAGGGCCGTGCCGCAACCAAAATCCGCTAGCCTGTTTCCCGGGAGCCACCCCATGCCAAGGGCTCCCTCCAACTTGGCCTCCTGCTCTCCCCGATAGAGGGCATCATAACTGCGGCTGTACAGGTTGTAGCGGGATGCCTCCAAGGCCGCCTTCGCTGGGCGAGTCGCCGACTTGACCCTTCGTCGATTTGGCTTCACTGTCTGATGCTACTCGTGAGCGAACTCGGGTGATAAGCCTATTGGGTCGGCTCCGGCTTCAGCCTACTTGAACGTCAGGGACTCCTTGACCTGTCTTACGAGAAGCGGAAGCTCGGTGACTTTGTCGGTCGATCCGAGGATCTGCAGCCTGGAGGCGTCGAGCCTGCTGCCGCATGCCTTGCAGGCTCCACCCTTCCGCACACCTTGAATGAACTTGCAATGTGGGCAGCGTACAACGTTGAATGTCTTGAGGCGAGGGGTCGGGCGGACCTTGTGGGGCAATAATTCCTTCTCCCATTTGTCGGCGCTTGGGTCCCGGTCACTGGGCGGCTAGCGAACCTTGGCTCCGCAGACGGAGCAAAATTCATCTCTCATGCTGACCGGCCGCCCGCAGCTTGGGCAGAACACGACGTTCTCTGGATAGCCATTCGGGGAAGGAACGGGTTCCTTCTCCGTCAACGACTTCAGCACCAGAGGATCGGCCGACTTGATCGTAATCCTGCTGGCAGCTCCGCCTACGATGAGCCCGATTCCGAGCAGTGCTACGATCACACCCCCGATTGCAATCACGGCCATCTGACCGAGAGTCGTGTCTAGGCCTGGAAAAGAGGACAGAAGTTGCTGAAAGGTGGTTCCGACGCTCGACGAAGTGATGTACTGGTATCCGGTCACGCCTGCGAACCCTCCCACGAGGAGCAATATCATGCCCGCGAGGAACATCCCTAGGCGCATATCGACAATAATGACGGTTTCCCCCTATTTATGTGTCGTGAGAGCGTCACAAGCGCGAGCAAACGCCCATAATTCGGCTCCGGCTCAGCGTCGCCTAAGGAACAGGACGATGGCCGCGAGCTCGGTAACCGCCGTCACTCCTCCGGCGACGACAGCCAGTACATGCCCAGAAGTAACCAGATAGGTCAGGATGTACGCCCCCAGCGGCAACACCATGATGGACACTCCGGCAAGGAGCCTGATAAGGTCGTGAAGCACGGCCGATGTCCTGGTCTGGGCGGAGACGCCCAAGAAGAGCCAAACCTCGACAATGCTTCCCGCTGCGACAGATGCCACTAATTCCACTGGCAGGAGCAGCGACAGGGGCGAGGTCAACGGCTTGAATAGCGCCAGCAGGCCAAGGGTAAGGGGTACGGGAAGGAATCCCAGTACGGCGATGGACGCCTTCGCCGATACGATTGTCCAAACCTTCACGGGCAATCCCTTAGTGTACGTTATTCCGGTGCCTTCGGCATTCAGTAAGCCCAGTGGAACGAAGAGGGCGAACGCTCCGCCCATACCCGCAGCCACAATCACGATGGCTGCCCGGAGCAGCGGGAGATTCAAGGTGGAGATCAGGACCACTATGGTTTCGAATGCAGGCAGCACATAGAAGAAGGCCGTTGCAGGATTCCTCGAAGATGCCCTCAGGTCCTTCCACATATATCCGAGGAGCGGGCCCTTGACGCTCAGCTCGAAATCTTCAACCTTGACCGTCGGTCTGGCGGAGGCCGAAGCAACGGACATCTCCCTGATGGTTCTGGACCCCCACTTCAAGAGGAAGGCTGCCAGGCCCGCATAGCAGACAGACGCCACCGCCGCTAGTGCGGCTGGAGCGTAGTTAACGACTGTGCCACAAGCGACCGCCACTATGATGGAGAGGGAGAATGGGTACACGGCTGCGAGGCCTATGGCGAACGCCTTTCCACCTCCCAAGAGCGCTCCGTTTAGGGAGGGCAAGAGGAAGTTCGTGCCGCTGAAAAGGAATCCCAGACCGACCACCAACAATCCCCAGAGCCCTAGGAACATCGCCCTGACCAGAGTCGCGCGCCTGGACCTCCCTCCCCTTCCTAAACTGCCGTAGAAGATCTTCGAGAACCACAACGACAAGGTCACGGCAACCGACATGTTTACTGCTGACGCGAGTAACATCAGGAGGACTCCGAGAGGCGATCGAGTGAGGAGCGCGATGACGGCTACCTGGCTCACCATAGCCCCGACAACCATGTAGTCGACGGTCCTCACAAAGGAGAACAGGGTAATCACAGACAAGTCGCCTCTTCCGAGGGGCAGGCTCGCCAGGAACGTCCAAGATTCAGCCTTGAGGAAGGATGAAAGTGTCTGCACAGAATACAGCATCACGAAAGCGAAAGATGCGGCGAGCCCGAGGGCCACGGCACCTGCGAGGGATAAGCTTGATTCCCCTACTCGTAACGACCAGAACGGGATCAGTGACGCGACGACGCTGATCGCGGCCACGACCACCTTGTCGAACCTGGCAATCCTGAGGGCCCGAAGGATGAACTCGGCGTCGTCCTGAGACGCCTCCTCTGGGTCCGCCCTTCCGAACGATCCCCACCACATGCCGCTGCGCGTTTGCGCCAGTGACCTATAGGCAACTTCGCCATACGGCACTTTGCTTAGCCGCCAGGCCTCCATTAGTTTCAAGGATGGAATCCTCCTTCCGCCGTGGTTCTATACGCCGAGCCCTTTCTTGTGCCGTCTGGCAACCTAGTCGTCAGTCACTTTGGTACGGCCTCCGGGCGCATAAGAACGTTCATGCCTAGGGTCAGTCGGGATTACGAATAAGTGGACGAGGCCGTGACGATGCCTATGGTGGTCAGGTAGACTCTCGGAATTCCATCTTTCTCGAACAAGACGACGTACCCCTTTCCCTGAAAGTCGCCCAAATCCTTCATCAGTGAATCCATTTGGACCTCGAGCCTTGCCGCCAGTCGGGACACGAGTTCCGCCTGTTCTCGAGATTGGGCGCCAACAATCAGAAGGGCCGACAGTACCTGTTTGCCCATCTCACTCATACTTAGCATCCCCCATGGCGGCTTTGTATACCTCCAGCGTCTTCTCAGCAACACTAGTCCAACTGTACCTTTTTGCCTTTTCCCTGCCATTGGAGGCAAGCCTGGTTGCCAGCGAACCATCGGTGAGCAGACGAACGATAGAGTTCGCCATGCCACCTAGGTCTTCGGGCATGAACTCCAGCCCGTCCACTTCTTTCTGGACGATCTCCGCCAGGCCGTCTACCCCCGACACCGTAAGCGGGGCGCCTGCGGCCATGGCCTCGAGGGCCGTAATCCCGAAGGGCTCGAAACGAGATGGAATCACGACGGCATCGGACGTCTTTAGGGCCTCCGCGAGCTCAATATCGCCTACGAACCCCCCGAACACTGTGCGATCAGCCACCCCCTTTTCGCGGGCTAACATCTCAAGTTCGCGCCTCATGTATCCCTCACCCATAATCAAGAGGCGACATCGGGGAACTCTCTGCAGCACAAGGGGGAAGGCTCGTACCAGGTTATCGAATCCCTTTTGAGCGGTGAGTCGACCTACAGCCACTATCAGCTTCTCTCCCTCGCCCACCTTCCACTTCCTCCTGACGGCCTCCTTGTCCACAGGTCCACTGAACTTGTCCATGTCTACGGCATTGTAGATAGACACGATTTTCGAGGCAGGAATCTGGAACTGGGTCTCCAGGTGCTCCACCATCGACCTGCTGATCGTTATCACTCTGGTGGATTCAAACGAACCCCACCACTCCAGCCCATTCACGAGGTTCGACTCCGGCGAATGGGAGCCGGAGGATCGCTTTGCTTCCGTGCTATGGAAGGTCATGACGAGCGGCTTCCTCAGAAGGTGCTTGCTGGCCACCCCCGACGTCACCGTCAGCCAGTCATGGATGTGGACGACATCTGGAACGCCATAGCGGTGGGAGATCTGCCCGACCCGCTTCTCGAAGAAATGGTTGAACATCAAGACCCAGGTGTGGAAGGTCGGGGATGGAATCTCCACCGGCACTCGATGGATGTACAGGGAGCCCTTCTGCTCGAAGGCCGGAGAGCCGGGAAAGTCAAGAGTCACGACATGCGCTTCATGCTGTTTCGACAGTTCCCTGGTCAAGCCCTCCATATGACGGGCGATCCCCCCGATTATCCGGGGTGGGTACTCCCATGTCAACATCAGGATCCTCAACCAGAGGACTCCCTCCGAGCTATCAGAGTGGAGAGCCCGCCGCCGAGGTGCACATCTTGGAGTAAGAAAAGCTTCTAATTAGGATTACCTTCTCAAGTTTAATAGAGGTGAGACTTGCCATCCCCTCGGTGACATTGCGATGGGCTTCACGGCTCGCGGTCCCTTTGACAAGATCGGGAGGATGATGGCCGGCGCCCCCTGCCCATCGGCTTGACCGGGAGGGAACGACGTTCAGACAAGGAATTGCAGGCGACCACCTGTGGTACAAGGACGCCGTTATCTATGAGGTTCATGTGCGTGCATTCTACGACTCAAACGGAGATGGCATAGGAGACTTCAGGGGCCTCACTGAGAAGCTCCCGTATCTGACAGGACTTGGCGTCACGGCCATCTGGCTTCTCCCCTTCTATCCCTCCCCTCTCAAGGACGAAGGATACGACGTGGCCGACTACAAGGGGATACATCCTTCGTACGGAACCATCGCGGACTTCGAGGAGTTCCTTGCGACGGCACACCGACTGGGCCTGAGGGTCATCACAGAGTTGGTGCTGAATCATACTTCTGACCAGCATCTCTGGTTTCAAAGGTCTAGGAACGCAAGACCAGGCACAGAATGGAGGGACTTCTACCTGTGGAGCGACACGCCAGATCGGTTCAAGGGAGTCAGGGTAATCTTCAACGACTTCGAGAAGTCCAACTGGACCTGGGACCCTGTAGCCGGAGCCTACTATTGGCACCGTTTTTTCTCCCATCAACCCGATCTGAATTTGAATACGCCTGCGGTCCAGAAGGCCCTGTTGGACGTCGTAGACTTCTGGCTAAACCTTGGCGTCGATGGAATGCGCCTTGACGCGGTGCCATACCTATTCGAAAGGGAGGGGACGGCATGCGAGAACCTCCCTGAAACGCACCAGTTCCTGAAGAAGTTGAGATCGCACGTAGATTCCAAGTTCTCGGGCAGGATGCTGTTGGCCGAGGCGGACCAACCCTTGGCGGACGCTACGGCCTACTTTGGTTCGGGGGACGAATGCAATATGGCCTTCCACTTCCCACTCACGCTAAGCTTGTTTGAGGCAATCGCAGGTGAGAGTAGCTCCTCCGTGACGGATACTCTTGAGAGAACCCCAGAGATTCCGAAGGGCTGCCAGTGGGCCATCTTTCTGAGGAACCACGACATGCTGTCGTTGGAGATGGTCACCCCCGAAAATAGAGAATTGATGCTTGAAGTCTATGGTAGTGACAGACGGTCTCGCCTGAATCAGGGCATCCGACGGCGGCTGGCACCCCTAATGGGGAACGAGCGAGACAAGATCGAGTTGATGAACGTCCTTCTCTTCACCCTTCCGGGGGCCCCAGTGCTATACTATGGAGACGAAATCGGGATGGGCGACGATTGCCGCCTTCCGGATCGAAGCGGGGTGAGAACTCCAATGCAATGGAGCCCGAATCTGAACGCCGGGTTTTCCTCGACAAATCCACCCAATCTTTACCTACCATTGATCTCCGATTCACGATATGGCCCTGTGGCGGTCAACGTAGAGAACCAATGGGATGACGCATCGTCGCTCCTCGAGTGGACCAGGCGACTGATTGCCATCGCATCACATTCATCAGCGCTTAGGAGGGGGCAACTCTTGATCCTAAAGCAGCCCAACTCACAGATCCTCTCCTTCATCAGGCACTCCCGCAACGAGCACGTCTTGGTCGTCGCGAATTTGTCGTCCCGCAGTCAGAACGTCGAATTGGGACTTGAAGGTTACAAGGGATGGGTTCGTACAAGGCTTTCGAGTGGAGACCCGATCGACGGGCCTATCGGGCGAACGCTAAAGCTAGCCCTGGGGCCTCATGGATATACCATCTCCTCTTTGGTCTTGAACGCAGGCCCCAGGTCTCACGTAACTCCAGGTGTGGGTTCGAAACCGAAGGCCAGTTCGTTCCGTGGTAGAACGAACCCAAGTGGGGAAAGAGGTCATAAGCGCTGACTTGTATACACTGGAAGGCTGACGGGAGCTGGCCATGAAAGGTAAGAGTCACAGGCTGCAGCGGGTGGTCGAGCACACTCTGCTCACTGACTACGATGTCTACCTGTACAGGGAAGGGAAACACTCATCCATCTGGGAGAAGCTTGGCTCACACCCAGTGGAACTCGACGGCAGGCCGGGCGTTCAGTTCTCCGTTTGGGCCCCCTCTGCCGCCAGTGTTTCTGTAATTGGAGACTTCAACGACTGGAAGAAGGAGGACCTCATGCTCCTCCCCAGGGCCGACAGTTCGGGCATCTGGGAGGGCTTCGTACCCGGGGTGGAGGCAGGGCATCTGTACAAGTATAACATCATTTCGAAGAGCGGATACACGGCTGCGAAGGGAGATCCATATGCCACAAGGTGGGAGCTCCCACCTCGGACCGCCTCACAGGTGTGGGGGCTCGACCATGCCTGGGCGGATGGAGAGTGGATGAGCTCCCGCGAAAAGGGGAACCTGCTTTCCTCCCCCCTCTCCATATATGAAGTCCATCTGGGGTCTTGGAAGCGGCCCTCGGGGCCGGGAACACTACCCAACTATGCTGCAATGGCTGCCGACCTCTCGTCCTATCTGTCAGACATGGGCTTCACTCACGTCGAGCTCCTCCCTGTCATGGAGCACCCATTCTACGCTTCATGGGGATACCAGGTCGTTGGCTACTTTGCCCCCACATCCCGATATGGAACCCCGCAGGACCTGATGACGTTCATAGAGCAAATGCACCTGCATGGGATTGGCGTCATCCTCGACTGGGTGCCCTCTCACTTCCCTAGAGACGAGCACGGCCTGGGCTACTTCGACGGGACTCACCTATACGAATACGGAGACCCAAGGAAGATGGTGCATCCGGATTGGGCGAGCTTCGTGTTCGACTACGGAAAGACGGAAGTCCGTTCCTTCCTTTTGAGCAGCGCCGCCTTCTGGCTCAAGGAGTATCATGCGGACGCCCTGCGGGTCGACGCCGTGGCCTCCATGCTGTACCTAGACTACTCTAGGAAAGCGGGGGAATGGGCTCCCAACGTCAACGGGGGGAGAGAAAACCTCGAGGCGGTCTCATTTCTGAGGGACCTCAACAAGATGGCATATGCTTCCTTCCCAGGGACCCAGATGATCGCCGAGGAGTCGACTGCCTGGCCTATGGTTTCGCGCCCCACCGATACAGGAGGGCTCGGGTTCGGCATGAAATGGAACATGGGATGGATGCACGACACACTTGAGTATTTCTCGAAGGACCCGATCTATAGGAAGCATCACCATGACAAGGTGACCTTTAGCATATGGTACGCCTTCGCGGAGAACTTCATCCTCCCGCTCTCTCACGACGAGGTAGTGCACGGGAAGGGCTCCCTGATCAACAAGATGCCGGGCGATGAATGGCAGCGTTTCGCCAACCTCCGGCTCCTCTTCGGCTACATGTTCTCCCATCCTGGCAAGAAGCTCCTCTTTATGGGGGATGAAATCGCCCAAGGGGCGGAGTGGAATCACGACACCCAGCTTCAGTGGGACTTGGCTGAACGACCTCTTAATTCGGGCATTCGACGTTGGGTGAGGGACCTCAACCACCTCAGTGCCGAAGAGCCGGCCCTGCACAGCTTGGACTTCTCCCCGGAGGGCTTCGAATGGATGGACGCGGCGGACTGGAACAACAGCGTGATCAGCTTCGTCAGGAAGTCGGGCAAGGCAGCCGATGACATCCTCGCCGTCTGCAACTTCACACCGGTCATCAGGTCGTCTTATGCAGTGCCGGTGCCGAGAGCTGGGGTTTGGAAGGAGCTGCTGAACAGCGACGGCAAGGAGTACGGAGGCAGCGGTGTTGGGAACTTTGGCCACGTCAAAGCCACTAGACACAACCAATCAAAGACAGGCCATGCCATCCGACCAACGCTTCCACCGCTGGGGATACTCCTGTTCAAGGGTGTCGAGAAATAGGGTGACCGCCTCATTCCGGCGTTTCGGATTTAAGGGGCCGTCCTCAGGAAGGGGTCTGATTGACTAGACTCCATCACTTTGTATGCGTGCATGGTCACTTCTACCAACCCCCACGAGAGAACCCTTGGACGGACAAAATAGACGCCCAGGAGTCCGCCAGCCCCTTCCATGATTGGAACCAACGGATTGCAAGCGAATGCTATGCGCCAAACGCCTCTGCAAGGATACTTGGCCTATCCGGGGGAGATGGAGAGACGATCAACAACTACTCCCTCATGAGCTTCGACTTCGGCCCCACCCTGTTGAAATGGCTAGAGGAAAGCGCTCCCTCTATCTACTCAGATATCCTCAAAGCGGACAGGCTCAGCGCGTCTTGGTTCTCGGGGCATGGTTCGGCGATGGCCCAAGCTTACAATCACATCATTATGCCGTTGGCGAATCAAAGGACTAAGCAAGTCCAGGTCATCTGGGGGAAAGTTGACTTCGAGCGCCGCTTCCACAGGCCACCCGTTGGCATGTGGTTGCCGGAGACCGCCGCGGACGTGCCGACACTCGAGTCACTCGTCGACGGGGGAATCAAGTACACCGTGCTCTCCCCCTTCCAGGCCCGAAGGACGCGCTCAGAGGGCTCTTACAGGTGGGTGGACGTAACTGGAGGGAGGATAGACACTCGGAAACCTTACACCATGCTGTTGCCGTCGGGGCGAGATGTCTCCGTGTTCTTCTATGACGGCTCGCTTTCCCACGGAATCGCGTTCGGCCATCTCCTGGACGATGGAGAATCCTTCGTCAGCGCGATTAGGAAGGCATTCTCCGAGGACGAAGGCCCACAGCTAGTCAACGTTGCGACGGATGGAGAGACATACGGGCACCATCACAAGTTCGGGGAGATGGCGCTGGCGTACTGCCTGCGACACCTCCAGGAAGGAAGCGAAGTACGCCTGACCAACTACACGGCTTACCTCGCCGACAACCCCCCCAGGGACCAGGTCGAGATAATCGCGCCCAGTTCCTGGAGTTGCCCCCACGGGGTCAACAGGTGGAAGGGAGGGTGCTCCTGTGGCGCTTCGGGAGACCCAAGGTGGGGGTCGGAATGGAGGAAAGTGCTGCGGGACAGTATGGATTGGCTCAGGGACAAGACATCGCAACTCTATGCAGAAGCGGGAGGACGCTACCTGCTTGATCCGTGGAGGGCGTTGGACGACTACGTTTCGACCTTCTTCGCGGACGAATCCGAGGTCGACATCTTTCTGAACAGACGACATGACCCCAGAACGAAGTGAAGGGAAGCCAACGGTCGCCAAGCTTCTCAGGATGGAGCTGTTCACCCAGCTGATGTATACGAGCTGTGGGTGGTTCTTTGAGGATATTTCGCGAATCGAATCGCAACAGGTGATTGCATACGCCATTCGTGCCGCTCAGCTCGCCCAGGAGGTCTCTGGGGCGAACCTGTTGTCAGGTTACTCCGAGCTGCTCTCGGCATGCAAGCCTAACGATCGTCGATACCCCGACGGCGGGCTCCTGTTGAACGAAGTCTTGAGTAGGGACCCTAAGCCAAAGAACTCCGCTGGATAGCAATGGGCCCGGGGTCTGACGTGCATCTGCGCTGCTCCAGCCGTGGTGCTCTCTAAGAAGGTTCAGGATTCAAGCGGTCTTGGCGTACCATTTGGCGAGGTACTCCATTGCCATCCTGTACGTATTGAACCTAGGTCCGACGGTGGCGATGGCTGCCTTGGACATGCGAAGCCACCCCTCCCTGTTGCCATAGTAAAGGGGCATCACGTCGCGGGCCAGGCGCACATAGAGGTCCTTAGAATCCTCGCCATCATCGGACTCCGTGAGGTCATCCCATGCAGGGCGTTTCCCGATTCCCCATCCGTTAACACGATCTACCCCACCTTCCAACCACCAGCCGTCCCACGTGCTGAGGTTGAGCACCCCATTCATGGCGGCCTTCATGCCGCTGGTGCCGCTGGCCTCCAGCGGCCTCCTGGGGTTGTTCAGCCACAGGTCGCAGCCTGAAACCAGCACCTTGGCCATATCGATGCTGTAGTCCTCGAGGAAGGCCACCTTCACCCTGTTGGTCTTCTTCATCACTAGTGCCGCCTGTTCAAGTATCTGCATAAGCCCCTTCTTGCCCACCTCGTCGTCGGGATGGGCCTTGCCCGCGAAGACTATCTGCACGCCTCCGATGGTGTCGGCCATGGCGACTAGCTTCGCGGAATCCCCCAGCACGAGGCCATTCCTCTTGTACGACGTAATCCTTTTCGCGATGCCAATCGTGAGGAAATCCTGAGTGAAGCCCGCCTTGCCCATGGAGTTAGCTAGGGAGACCAACCTACTCTTGGCAGACTCGTGGGCCTTGGCCAGCTCGGTCGAGGGGATGTCGTACGCGCCAGTCAACAGCGACGGATCGGAGCTCCATAGTGGGCATGTACTTGTCGAAGAGGCGTTTCATCTCCTCCTGGACCCACCTCTTATGATAGACTCCATTGGTCACGTGGTCCACGTCGCTTCTGCCTAAGATCGCCTTGGACACATATTCATGCTTGAGGGACACCGCGTTGGTCAGGCAGCTGTACTTAGAGGCAAGCTTGGAGAGGTTGAGCACGCCCCCGTCCACTTCGCTACGCCAATCGACCCAATCGTACTTCTTCATCATGTCCTGAACCACGGAGAGGGGGAACGAATCATGACCACCAGCAACCGGGGTGTGGGTGGTGAACATGCACCGTCTCCTCACCTCCTTGGGCGACTTGAACTCCTTCAACAGCTCCACGGCCAGGAGCGCCGAGTGGCTTTCGTTCATCATGTATAGGTCCGTCGAATAGCCTAGGGCCTTCAGGGCCCGGTAGCCCCCCACTCCCAACAACATCTCCTGCAACAGCCTCTCCACCCCTACGCTTTGGTAGAGCTTGTCGGTCGCCGCCCTGAACTGAGCGGAGTTCTCCGGGAGGTCTGTGTCAAGGAAGATGACCGGCACATCTCTGCTCCCTTTCACGGTATACTGCCATAGCTTGACCTTCATCACCTGGCTCCCGACTTCGAGCTGGACGACCTGAGGTCAGGGCCAAAGCCTCTCCTTATACTGCCAGTAGGAGTCCAAGTCCTGCTGCTGGCCACCCGGGCCGAGCTTCTGCTTGGTATATCCAGCCTTGTAAAGCAGGGTTACAAACGTCGCCGGGACGCTGAGGTCGGCGAATGTGTAGGCCGTATCCCCTGCCAGCACACCTAAACCTCCTGCGTAGGTGGGCATGTCGCTTTCGAGACCGATTTCCATTACGAAGTAGGCTATGGCCAAAGAAACTCCCCCAGCAAGACCTCTAGACCACAATTCAGCATAGCTATATTCGTTATCCCCCTTCAGACGTGCGAATTCCCGAATAGGAAGCCTGCGGCCGTCATAGGACATTCCCGAACCCCAGATGAGGTCCCCTGATCAGCATCTCGGGTCCTCCAAACAGTTAGGGCCTTCGGGCACGGTCTCAGAGGAATATCAAGAGATATTCTAGGGCGCCCTTACCATATGAGAGCTGTATCTGTCTGTTGACGAAATCTCCTCCGTGCTTGTTCTGGTAGTCTGCCAGGGCTTCCTCTATCGTCTTGATGTTGTTCAGGGTCGTTTCGACCAGCTCGCGGGGAGGCTGGGCGATGCCCTTCTGCTGAAGCGTAGCTCCGAAGACTTCTAACAATTTGGTTGCTCTATCATCCACGGCCATGTAAGGTCTCCGCGGGCTCGTAGGGGACCAAAAATATATCCTTTTCGAAGCCGCATTACTGGCCGCCAGGCCGTAGTGTCGGCCTTAAACATCGCAGTCTGAACTTGGGTTTAATAACGATGGAAGGCCGCCCTGGTTGAGCTCCCTTGTTCCACTGAATACTTTCGATAGGCGATCCTGGTAAGCTCGTCGGCTTCATCGTTCTTCTCCCTTGGGATCCACTTGAACTCAATAGTTTCGACCGCATCGGCGAGCTTTCTGGCCTCCGCATACTTTGCCAGATAGGTCCCCCGCTTCGCCTTCCATTCCCCGCGCATCTGATTCACTAGGAGCTGCGAATCGGAGAGGATTCTGACCTTTGCCGCGGGGAATCCTTTGAGTGTCGTCAACGCCTGGACCAGCGCCTCATACTCCGCAAAGTTATTGGTCACTTCTCTTCCGGCGAGCCCGTAACCTTCCTTGATTCTCGCTCCGTCTTTGTAGATCACAAAACCGTATGTTCCCGTCCCCGGATTCGTAGGCTCGGCAAGGCCATCGATATACACCTCTATCAAACTGGGTCTGTCCGCCGCGACCCCTTCCACGTCTATCCGCGTGCGCATCGTGACCACAAAGGGGACTCCTTCCTGATGGGGTGCAACAGAGACTACCAGGAATATCAGAGCTTGGCCCTGATGAGGGATTACTACGTTCGCGCCGCGCCATATGGGCTTGTCTTCAAGGGCGATCCTCCCCCATTCTTCGCCGGAATAGTCTGAGAGGTCGCCCGCCATGAGCCGGAGAATGACGTAGTTGGCAACCTGCTGGGGCGGCGCCTTAGTCAGCACGACCTCTTGGCCAATCTCTACTCCGAGGGCGGCCCTAGTCATTCCATCGATTCGGACCGAAGCGGGGCTCAGTCGCTCCTGTTCCGTCGTCGCGTAGAAACACTTGGCGAAAGCAAGCTTCCCTGCGGCGGAGTCCAGCCGCACGAGTTGTCCTTGTTCGAGTTGAAGTCCGGTCATGTCCACTTGGTCCAGCCTAGCGAATCCCCTTCCGACGTCAGTCCCGAGGACCTCAGAGACCTTCAAGTGGAGCCGCCGGGAATCAATCTCTGTCGTCAACGGTCCGCCTTTTGGACAAACGTTTCTGAGTGATAAGACTTGCTCGGGGGCTCCCAAACATTTTGAATTATGGAGGCTCATTCTGTCTAGGTCATTTGATTAAGCGCTCCTGCTTGCTCATTGAGAAGTGGTGGGAGCGGTGGGACTTGAACCCACGGCCTACAGGTTCCCCCGGTGCTCCAGATGTACATCATCCCCATTTCTGGGATCAGCGAACCTGTAGCATCTTCTGGAGCCTGCCGTCCTACCTCTCCAGGGCTTCCTGTGTGCGGAGTGCCATGCTGGACGACGCTCCCAACCCGTCCAGCATCCATTCTGGTGCTGGGCTCCATTGAAAAGCGTTACGGGGCTCTGCAAGCCCAATCCATCGGAATCGGGTCGACCTCCCATACTGGCCTTCAGCGGAACAAGAGAAGTTCATAGAAAAGCAGAGCTAACAGGACTACGAAAAGCAACTCCTCGCTTCTAGCGCCAGTTCTAAGGGGTCCCCGTAATTTCCTGTCGCTGAAAGGTTGCAACCATCTGACTCCGCCCTTGGTCATCGAGTCGCCGACAAGATGAGTCAGATACCCAAACAGGAATCCAAGCGCTATGGTTCCGCCTAGCCCGGCCTCGGCCAAAAGGGAGTAGAGGAACGCCGTCAGCAACAGGCTGGCAAGAAGGCTGTGCACTACTCCCCTGTGCTCGCTCAGAATGAAGACCGCACGGGATATCCCTTTCATTAGATAGGACTGCTGCGCGATGCTCGACCGAGGATGGTCGATATCGGGGAAAACGCTCCCGATGAGAACCGCCATGAAGACAAGGTCGACACTAACGTCAATCCCTATCGTCCTTAGGCCCAGATAAAGGCAGGCGGCAAGGGCCAAGTGCGTGGTTCCCATCAAGGCCTAGGCATGAGCACCAACGAGCGTAAAAGGTGCCACAGAGTTCCATTCCGGCTTTGCGTCGGCAGCCTTCGTGGTGGCGCGGAGCTCTTCCAGTCCCCGGAGTGAATCAACCAGTCGGGACTTGGTTCGGGCCAGACCCCTTTCGCTCTTCATCTTCGATCTTCTGAAGCTCCGACTTCAAGAAGGCCCTGTATTTCACGCGCTGCTCGGCCGTAAGGTTAGAAACGTCCTCCCTTAGCACTTCGGGTCATGCCTATGAGCTTGTCGACAACGTCTTGAGCCACGAACTTCCCATATAGGCCAACCCGCATGAGTTCCGCCCAGCCTTCGGTCGATTTCATCCTTAGCGCCTTCGTAACTCGCTAGCCTTCTGGCGCCGACCTCTGTGGTCCTATAGCGACCTTCGACGTCATCAATCAGCCCTTCTGTCAGGAGTTTCCCGAGCAAGGGGTAGACCAGCCCCGGCGATGGCCGCCAGGCGCCATTGGTCCTTTTGCCGGTCTGGTCCATGATCTCCTTCCCGGTCATGGGCTTCTCCTGAAGCAACGAAAGGACGTAATACCTAGTGAAGCCTCTCGGTACAACACTTCGAGCTGTGCCCGTTGTAACTTGCCCCATATCGCTGGCGATATCGCTTGCGATATTTAAGCCATTCCTTGGAGTCCAGTCGTCGCCAACCATTCGCCTTCCGGTACATCCGGAACGGAAGGCGCAGCCCCTTGGATACCACGGCAAAGCCTAAATCCGACGTGTGCAAATCGTGCGGTCACCATGCCAGAAATCCCAAACGTCCTATTCTTCGTCATAGGCCTGATCATCCTCTGGATTATCGCATCGATTCCAGCATACATCGCAGGGAAGATCGTAACGGGAGGGAAGGCGAGCTTCGGCGACGCAATGGCGGCCACCCTCGGAGGGATAATCGTATACGCAATCGTCCTATTCGGCGTAACATACTTCCTTCAACCCATTGTCGGGTCCTCGGCAGGCATATGGGCTCTAATTCTGGCTTTCGTGGCCTGGCTCGCAGTGTATCGAGCGTCATTTGACACAGGCTGGCTTGGGGCACTCGGGATTTCAGTGCTTTCACTCCTTGTATTCTTCGTATTGAACGCGGTGCTCGGCAGTGCCCTAGGCGTCGCCTTCCCTGGAGTATTCCCATATCCTCTGTAGAATGCATTTCACATCCGGACGAAAAGGCCGTTGGCAGAAGTCAGGCAGCTGGACGCTTTCTTTATGCCGCTTCGTCCCCAGCGGGTAGCATTCCTCCAGGGCCGCAGAGATGTGCTCGACACTCGATTACAAAAGTGTAGGGGATACAGGGGCCTACCTTAGCCTCCAGTAACCTTACGGGAATGCGGTCCGTGTGCCGCTGCTCCTTCCGCATCATAGAACGAGCGCGGCCCCTATCCAGGACCACTACGGGGGCCTCTGCGTCACATCTTTATGAAGGCCCTAGTCGTCGCATAATCAAACGCCTCGCTGAAGTCATTGGCGACCGCATCTCTCGAGGCCAAAGGAGCTAATGACCATCGCCGTTCAATGAGCTTTAGGATGGAAGTGTGGTCGTTTGTCATATCGTCCACGAATCCGGCCTTAGCGAACGGCGATATAACCAGACAGGGCACCCTGAAACCGTATCCAAAAGCATCCACCTGCGGCGGCACAACGTGGTCGTAGAAGCCTCCATAATCGTCCCAAGTGACGAAGACGATCGACGAATTCCAGTACTTGCTGCCACCGACCTTGTTAACGATGTCGTCACTCACTGAGTTCTCCCCCAGCGTTATGTTCTGGGGAGGATGTTCCGTACCTCCCTGAGCGCCGATGATCCAAGACACGTTCGAGAGGCTCCCCGCGGCCACGTCGGCGGCGAAGTCAGATATGGGGGCAAAGTTGGCGAGGGTCTGCGCGTTCTTCTGCACATAGTCGAAGCTCTTGTACCAGGTGGAGAACCCATAGACCTTCCAGGATACGGATGACTTGTCCAGCTGTTGGAAGATTGGCGGAAAGGCCAGCGTCTTGGGCACGATGTCGTCCTTCAAGCCTCCACACGTCCCTGCCACCAGGAACAGGTGGTTGGGAGCGCTTTCCGTCATCGCCGACGTGAAGTACCGGTCGCAAAGGACATAGTTCTGGGCGGCCTTCCAATACCGCGGAATGTCGCTCCCATCGAAGTAGCACATAGTCTCCCTGTTACCTTCCGAATAGACGAAGGCGTCCATCTTCCCTCCGTCATAGCAGCTGTGCGCCGTATTCCAATCGTGGGCCATTTCCGGCGGGGTAAGGGTAGCGTTGTGAAAAGGCGATATGCATTGGCTGGAGCCAGTCTGCTGCGGCAGGCAGATTCCCTTGCCGAGGGCGCCGTCAACTCCCGGATATGATCCGAAGTAGTTGTCGAAAGTATGATTCTCCTGCCACACGACGACGACATGCTCGACTGCGGAAATGCCAGTCTCGGCTCTATGGTGGCCCCTCTTCAACGAGGCTTCGTCATGCATCCGGATTGAAAAGCAAGATGCAGGAATCGAAGCAAAGGTTGGCCGGTCAGGATCGATTCCCCTAATTCCGGAACATCTCGAACCGAAGTCTCCTAGCCCCATGAGAGTCGGGAGACAGCGCTCAGATGGCAAGTCCACCAGAGTCTCTTCACGAGGAGAGCAAAGGTTATTTACCGTGCCATGATGTGGGTCTGATTAGCCGGCCATAGGGGCGGGGTCCCACCTGGTCCCATTCCGAACCCAGAAGTTAAACCCGTCACCGCCGCTGTGCTAGTGAGATGCGCGAGCTCTCGCGAAGCAGTGGTGCCGGC
Organism: uncultured Nitrososphaerota archaeon; assembly: GCA_963772005.1. Classification (GTDB taxonomy): domain Archaea; phylum Thermoproteota; class Nitrososphaeria; order Conexivisphaerales; family DTJL01; genus DATKKG01. Next base: position 19,167 of record CAVYVS010000009.1, read on the forward strand.
GCCTCCATCATTTCTCTATCGGAAGGTTTGGCCCCGCTCCTAGACAGGCCCCACCTGGGCTCCTCAGACAGGGGAGTGGGCATGGCGAGGTTGGCGGGGTCGGCCATTCGAGACCGGGGGAATCTCCAACTGGAACACATTATAGCTTAAAATAATGCCTTCTTACCAACCCCAATGGTCATGTTAGCGATGCTCACCCCATTCCAAATCTCGATGGATCCGCTGAACTTCACCATCCAGATGCTCTTCCTAGAGTGCCAATACTGCTATTCATGATCTTCGGCCAGCGGTTCCAGCTGATCCAGTATCAGGGAGACGTCGGAAGGGGTCTTTCGCGATTGAGCCTTCTGAGGGACAAATCGAAGCAGACGCTTTTGGGCTATGTCACCAAGAGGGCTCCGGGGAACACCGAAGTCAACAAGAAGATGGATGACTTCCTCGAATACTTCACCATTCAACCGGTCAGCATGGATCCGAGCGGCATCGTGAAGAAGATGGACCACATCCTGACTACCCAGGATGACCGCATAAGGGAGGAAGTCTCTCAGCTAATGCCCAGCACCAATGAGGTCGAGCGGAGCGTCATCGAGAACATGGCAGGGGTCGCCGCATCCATGAACCAGATCTACAAGGTCGTGCGCCACTTCTACCTGTTGGGGAAGAAGTCCTCAAATTTCTACCTCATCTACCAGCTCTACATGATCTTGCCTACCCTGCTCAAGCAGGCCGATGCGTTGGTCGCCGCCATGGGCACCCTCGAGCAGGGACAGCCTTTGGGGGACGGCATCGGCGCCATGAGCGTCGGCCTCCTGATGAAGGACAGTGTCAAAATCGAAGATTGAGAGTGACACGGTGGTGGCCGAGACCAACTACAAGAACAGAAAAGTGGTCCTCCTCAAGGCGGAGGGGCCTAAGGGCTCGCTCGGCGAGCTGGACGACGCGCTCATCAAGATGCTCGATGGCGAGCATAGCGACACCAAGGCGATCATAATGATTGACGCAGCCCTCAAGCTCGAAGGGGAGAAGACCGGTGACGTGGCAGAAGGCGTTGGCGCAGCCATCGGGGGCTACGGGGTGGAGAAATTCAAGATCGAAGAGGCCGCGTACAGGAAAGGGGATCCCGCTCTACGCCGTGATAGTCAAGGAGTCCATCATCGAAGCCATCGGCGCCATGAAGAAGGAGATATCGGAGTCCGTTGGCGAGGTCCACAAATCCATCTACAGGATAGTCGAGCAGACAGTCCCCGAGAACGGCAAGGTCGTCATCATCGGGGTCGGGAATACGCTGGGCGTCGCCCAGTAGAGCGGTGACGTGATATTGATGGGCGCCGAGGTAGGGACGAACCAGAAGCAGATCATCTACACCATAGAGGAATGCCCGAAGTGCGGCCTAAAGAACAAGAGGCTCTTCACTCAGGGCGATTACATCATCAAGGAGGCCGGGAAGTGCCCGCGCTGCGGCGCCACCATGTCCATCTCCGCCATCTACGCCGAAGCTCCGCCGAAGGCCTAGAGCGTTGTGACAGTGGTCTCGTTTTCTCCTACATAGACCGTATGCTCGAACTGGGAGACCGGAGCCCCGTCGGCGGTCGTAAGGACGGGATAGGTCATCACCATCCGCTGCTTCATCATCGACTGCAGCAGGCTTGCCGACTTCTGCGCCTCCGTAGCCCTTCGCGAACCACCTGAACTGAACGGTAGGCTCCGGTAGTTCTGCCAGATGAACTCGGTGGCCCTGGCCAGCTCCTTATCCTTGTTGCGCTTCCTGCTGACGAGCCTGTAGATGTTGCCCGGGGGGCCGTTATCACCCATCCTCGGGCGGACTTGGCCACCAGGAATGGCTCCATGGCGTAGGCATGTCCATCTTGAAAGACGCGTCCGTCCTCTCCCTATCGTTGGGTATGGAGACCCCTGCGTGCAGGACGTACTGGTCCAACTGGTGGCCCGCGAGGTTCTCGATGGGCCTGTAGCCTCTCCTTCCCGCCTCAGTCTCGACGACTTCTCCCACGTTACCCACGGCGGCATCCCTCCTTATGGTCCTCAGAGCATCAGAGAGTATCGTCCTGTTGGCAGACACCATGTCCTCCAGGGCCGGATTGAAGTTGACGGTGACGGCGGTGTCGGCGATATATCCGTCCACGTGGACGCCGATGTCAACCTTGACTATGGCACCTTTATCTATCCTGCGAGCCGTCGCCGGGCGAGGCCGAATAGTGGGCGGCCTCCGCGTTCTGCGATACGTTGCAGGGAAATGCGGGGAATCCTCCCCTGGAGATGATCCTCTCCTCGACCTTTTCGCATATTTCCTCGACAAGCATGTCCTCAGCTACTATGTCCGCGCCGTACCGAAGCGCTTCGGACGCTATCTGGCCGGCCTTGACGTATGACTCTCTTGGGGTCAATCGCTCGCCCACCTCTTTGGAATGGTTTAAAATAAAGACATTTTGCTAACTCTCCTGTAGAGGACTTGCATAAGAAGCGGGCCGCCTCCAGAAGATTCAAAGTCGTAGCCCTTGGAGGGACCTTCGACTACCTCCACAGGGGCCACAGGGCGCTCCTGGACGAAGGATTCGAAATCGGTCGAGACCCTCCTCATCGGAGTGGTGTCCGACGCGCTGGCTCACTCCCTGGGCAAGACTCCGGAACAGCACTACAACACCAGGTTCCTGGGTGTGCTAGGTACTATCGAGAAACACGCCCGGCGAATCCTTTAGGCTCTTCCAGCTTCAGGAGCCCTACGGTCCCCTGGCCAGCGATCCTGCCGTGGAGGCGGTGGTTGTGACCCCGGATTCGTTCGACGAGGGATGGAGGCCAACTTCGTCAGGGCCAAGGCTGGCCTGGACATGGTCCATGTCGTCCTCGTCTCCCTTGTTTGGCCGAGGACGGTGTAAGGATCTCTTCGACACGAATTAGGCGAAGGGAAATCGACAGGGAAGGCAACCTCATCCTTCGAAGTCCGTGAAAAGTTAATCAAGAGGCCGGCTGTCGATTCCGTCGAAAGAATGTCAGAACCTCAACTTGACCCATGGGGAACAACCGACATCAAGGACTATGGTCGTCTTTGCCAAGAGTTCGGCATCTCGCCCCTGACCGAGGAGTTCCGGCAGCTGCTGCAGGGCAACAGGTACGCTAGCCGGAAGTTCCTCTTCGGCCACCGCGACCTCCAGCGAATCGCAGAAGCCGTCAGCGCCGGGAGGGCCTATGCGGTGATGTCTGGCATCAAGCCCACCGGCCCGTTCCATCTCGGGAGCAAGGTGACCGCTGAGGAGATAATCTACTTCCAATCGCTTTCGAAGAAGGCCACGGCGTTCTACGCCATCGCGGATGTCGAAGCCTATTGCGACAACGGAATGAGCATGGCCGAAAGCTCCAGGATGGCGGTGGTTAACGCAGCTGACCTCTTGGCCCTTGGCCTCGATCCCAGCCGCGCAGTGATTTACAAGCAGTCCGAGTCCCTCGCTGTGCAGGACCTCGCCTTCGTGTTCTCGCGCGATGTGACGTTCAACACCCTGAAGGCCATCTACGGGGAACGGCCCATTGGTCTCTACCTCTCCGCCTTCGTGCAGGCGGGCGACATACTCCTCCCAGAAACCGAGATCTTCGGCGGCCCCAAACCCGTCCTCGTACCGGTTGGGGCTGACCAGGATCCCCACATCAGGCTGACCCGGGACATAGCTCAGAAACACTCTGGGGATATGGGCCTGATACCACCGTCCTCCATCTACCACAAATTGGTCAGGTCGCTCAAGGGAGACACCAAGATGTCGAAGAGGGATCCCATGAGCATGATCACTCTCTCCGATACACCCAAGGAGGCAAGGAAGAAGATCCTCGCCGCCTTCACCGGCGGACGGTCGACAGTCGAAGAGCAGAGGAAGCTCGGCGCCAACCCCAACATTTGTCCAGTCTACGACCTGTACCTCTACCACTTTGTGGACGACGACGGCGTGGTCAAGACGGTGTACGACGAGTGCACGTCTGGTGCCAGGCTGTGCGGGGAGTGCAAGCTCCAGGCTTCAGGCTTTGTCGAGGCCTTCCTCCAAAAGCACCAGGAGGAGAGGCAGAGGATGATGGGGAAGGCGGAAGAGCTCCTCGAACGAAGTAAGCCTCTCGTCGGACAGAAGCCTATTTAGGCGGCACCGAACGAGGCATGACATAAACCAGGTGCGTTCCTCCTCTCTTGTCAAGCCAGACGCCCCTTCACCCTCTTGAGAAGAAGGCTCTATCGATCCTCGTCCGCCGAAGGTCCATGGAGCTGGATGACCTTGCCCGAGAATCGAACGAGAATGTCGACCAAGCTGAGGCGTGTCGTGGAATGGCTCAAGGCGAAGGGGCTCGTCGATGTGGAGGTCAGGACACATACATTCGTCACCCTGGGCAAGGAGGGCCTGGAAGTCGCCGCCAAGGGGCTCCCCGAGGCAAGGCTTGCCCGCTTTCTGGCGGCCCGGCAGGGAGCCACACCGCTTCCTAAGGTCAAAGCCGAGCTCGAGATGGAGAGTCAACCTTCAACGCCGCGCTGGGGAGGGCCAGGCAGCAGGGATGGATTAATCGTCGAAAGACGCGGCGAGGCATTGGTCGCTTCGGCCGTCTCTCCACCTCAGGCCCAGCCTGCAGAAGAACTCCTCAAGAAGATCGCCGAAAGGCCCACAGAGAAGCGGTCCCTTTCTCCTGATGAGCTGGCATGCTCGCAACCCTGGCCAAGCGTCCTGCCTACGTGACAGAGAAGGAGGTGAAGACGGCGGAGGTACGCCTCCTAGGGGAGCCTTCGGTGGCCGACCTGGATTCGACAGAGGAGGTCGTCCTTACGGCGGCGCTCCTGCAGAAGGCCGCCGAGGGATCCGTCAAGCTCTCAAGCCTGGACGTATCGTCCCCGGCGCCGGTCCTCGCCATGGGAAGAGAGCACCCCATGACCACGTTCCTCAGGCAGGTCAGGGAGACCCTCCTGGGGATGGGCTTCGAGGAGGTGGACGGTCCCCTCGTGCAGTCGAGCTTCTGGACCTTCGACGCGCTCTTCACACCCCAGGACCATCCGGCTCGAGAGATGCAGGATACGTTCTACCTCGAAGGTGTCAGGTCCAAAGTGGGCAACCCATCCCTCGTGAGGAGGGTGAAGAGCGTCCACGAAGACGGGTGGAACTTGGGATCGAAGGGATGGAGGTATCGCTGGTCCCTGGCCGAAGCCGAGAGGTCCGTGATGAGGACCCATACCACGGCCATCACCATCAGATACCTCGCTGAGAACTCTCGCCAGAGCGCCAAGGTCTTCAGCCTCGGCAAGGTCTTCAGGAACGAGAGCGCCAATTCGACGCACCTGATGGAGTTCAACCAGATCGAGGGCATAGTAGTGGAGGAGGCCGCCAGCGTGAGGCTGCTAATGGGATACCTTTCCGCCTTCCTCAAAGGCCTAGGGTTCGAGAAGGTTACGTTTCAGCCGTCATTCTTCCCCTACACCGAACCATCCTTGGAACCTCAGGTGTACTCGGACAAGCTTGGGAAGTGGTTGGAGCTGGGCGGTTCGGGAGTGTTCCGTCCCGAAGTGACGGTCCCCGCCGGGGTCAAGAACCCGGTGCTGGCCTGGGGCTTCGGCCTAGAAAGGCTTGCCATGCTCGTACTTCGACGCGGCGGACATGCGCGACTTCTATGCCAACCGGCTGTCGTGGTTGAGGGAGGTGCCGCAATGCCCGTAATCACACTGTATAAGGACAGGATGCTAACGCTGGTCGGCGGAGGAACGAGCTTCGAGAATGTCGTGGAAAGGCTCCCACAACTCGGCCTCCACATCGAGGAGATAGCAGGGGGCTCGGTCAGGGTCGAATACGACCCGAACAGGCTGGACTACTCGACAGACTACGGAATCGCCAGGTCCCTCAGAGGAAGCTTCGGCATCGCACGAGGCGCCCCGAGGCACAAGCTGCAGGCATCCTCCGTCATCTTCGACGTCGACCCAGCTGTGAAGGAGGTCAGGCCCTACATCGCCGGCCTCTTGTCAAAGGGCATGGAGCTGGACGATGAAACGATTCGGCAAATCATCTCGATGCAGGAGGACCTCCATAACGGCTTGGGAAGGCGAAGGGCCAAGCTGGCCATCGGCATACATGATGCCGACGTCGTCCAGCCTCCGATTAGGTATTCGACCGTCCCCTCCACCTTCAGCTTCACTCCTCTCGACTGTGACTCTCCCATGACCATCCGCCAAATCCTCTCCACGCTGCCGACGGGGAAGAAGTATTCCTCTCTGGTGTCAGGCCACGATGCCTACCCCATAATAACCGACGCCAAAGGCACAGTCCTTTCCTTTCCTCCAATCATAAACGGGAATGCCACGAAGGTGACCCCAAAGACCAAGAACCTCCTCATAGACGTCACCGGCACAGACCGGAGGGTCCTAGAAGACTGCCTGGCGCTGCTTTCAGAGACCTTCTGGGATGCAGGGGCCCAGGTCTTCAGCATTCGGCTCAAAGAGGGCAAAAGGACCACGCGAACGCCGTCGCTCCAGCCATTCTCCTTTTCGATTACGAGCAAGGCGATTTCCGACAGGCTAGGAATGCCGGTCAAGGACTCGGAGATCGTGACCGCCCTGAAGAAATCTAGGCTTGATGCCATCGCCAAGGGTGGACGCATACATGTCACGGCTCCGCGATACAGGTTCGACCTCCTCCATCCTGTGGATTTGGCGGAGGAGACGATGTATGGCTACGGCTTCGGGAGGCTGGAACCCTCGTATGCTTTCAGATACACCAAGGGTTCCCTATCGCCCAGGACCCATCTGATGGAGGCCGTTCGCAGGTCGGCGACCGGCCTAGGGCTGCAGGAGGTGATGGGCTACTCCCTGACTAGCCGAGAAGTTCTCTTCGACAAGATGGGGAGGAGCACGGGCAGGGGCCTGAAAGTGGCAGCCTCTAAGAGTTCGCTTTACGAGTACCTTCGCGACATGCTCACCCCTACCTTGCTCCAGCTCCTCGCTGACAATCTCCACGAGCAATACCCCCAACGCATCTTCGAGATGGCGGAAGTCTTCACCCAGGATTCTGGCTCTGAATCGGGGGTCAAGGAGGATTTGCACCTTGGCGGGGCCATCACGGACAACACAGCGAGTTTCACCGATGCCAAGTCGGTCCTTGATACGACACTGCTGAAGACGTTCAACGTTACACCTCAATACGAACCACTTCGGGATTCCCTCTTCATCCAGGGTAGGGGGGCTGCCTGCTTCTACAACGGTAAGAAGCTCGGATTCGTCGGAGAGGTCTCCCCGGGCGTCGTGCTGGCCTTCGGGCTGCGGACGCCCGTTTCAGTCTTCGAGATTTCCCTGGCGCCCTTCTTCGAGAGGCTTAACGGAGAAAGGGTTTAAAGCCGGGGCCCGGAGACGGAGTTCGGCGCGAGACGACCGCCAGGTTGTCCCGTGTCGGTCCCGTTAAAGAGCTGCGGGAGGGGGCCAATATAGGCCCGCTGTGAACTCAACAGCTGTCAGAGGCGGGACATAACAGTCGACTCCTACCGTTAGGGCCGCTTCCTTTAAGAGCCAAGGAGGACGAATTCGGCTTACAGATGAACGAAGCCGGCAGGAGGACCTTGAAGCGAACGGCCAAACCCACCGCCTCTGGCGACAGCTACGCGAAGCTCCCCGAAGAGAGGCACAACCGCCTGGACGAGGTGGTGGCGGCCGACAGGCTTGCCTCCCTGGTATCCCAACTCAACGGCGAAGTTGACCAAGGTGCCCTCATAGTGGTCGAGGGGATGAGAGACGAACGAGCCCTCCAGCACCTTGGCCTGAAGACCAAACCCTTCAAGCTCTGTTACACTAGAAACTCGCTCTCGGCAGTGATGTCCGAAGCGGAGTCTCATCGGAAGGTCATCCTGCTTCTCGACTATGACCTGAAGGGGAGAAATCTGACCGGCAAGGTTGCCTCGATGCTGCAGAACAAGGGCATTCACGTCGATATCAGCTACCGCCGTGAAATCAGGGCCATGACCAACGGGCTCGCGCATCACATCGAGGACCTGAAACGTTTCACTTCTTAGCAAAAAGAGCCCTGAAAGGTTCGAAAAAGGTTTATTATCTCGCCCTGATAGGCTCTAGCTGTTAACGCTTAGCGCTTAACACGTTAAACCGAATTGAATAGGATGAATGGGAAAATGCCGGAATCAAGCATTATCAAGTATATGGTACGGCTGAAGTTTAACATCGACGGAGTGGTAGAAAAGGCCGACGTCATCGGCGCCATTTTTGGCCAGACCGAGGGCCTTTTCGGACCCGAGCTTAACCTCAACGAACTCCAGAAGAACTGGAAGATTGGGAGGATAGAGATCAACCTCAACTCCAAGAACGACCAGACGTACGGTGAGGTTCTGATTCCGTCCTCGACGGACATAACCACCGCCGCCCTCCTGGCCGCAGCGGTCGAGAGCGTGGACAAGGTGGGACCGTGCGCGGCGAGGTTCCAGTTGATGGAGATCGAGGATGTAAGGGCTTCCAAGAGGAAGCTCATCAGCGACCGGGCTAAGGAGATACTGAAGATGTGGTCCGCAAAGTCCACCAGCGAAGGTGAAGAGCTGGTCAGGGAAGTGACGGAGGCGGCCAAGCCGGGGAGGATTGCATCGTACGGTCCCGAAGGCCTTCCAGCTGGACCTGGCATGTTCAACGCCGAGACGGTCATCCTCGTTGAAGGAAGGGCCGACGTGCTGAACCTGCTGAGGGCCGGAGTCGACAATACCTTGGCGGTCGAAGGTGCCAAGATCCCAGACTCGGTAATCAAACTCGCCAGAGAACGCAACCTGATTGCCTTCTTGGACGGCGATCGCGGCGGAGACCTGATTCAGAAGGAACTGCAGCAGGTTGCAAAAGTCTCGCGCGTCTTCCGCGCCCCCCAGGGCAAGGAGGTCGAAGACTTGACGCCGGTCGAGCTCCTCGACATACTGCACGGACGCAGAGAGGAACGCAGAGAGGAAAGGAGAGAGGAGCGCAGGGAAGAGCGGAGAGAGGAGCGCAGAGAAGAGCTTCCTCCACCGCCCAAAGCCGTCCCGAAGCCCACGGTCAAGCTCCCCGAAGTGCTGAGCGCGAAGCTGAAGGAGATCTTCCCGGACCTCAAAGACAGCCTAGAAGCCTACATCTTGGACGAGGAACTCACTGTTCTGGGGCACCTTCCTGTGAGTGAGCTGGCAGCTTCGCTGGCTGGATTCAAAGGCGCAAAACACATCGTATTCGATGGCATAGTCACTCAAAGGCTGGTGGACCTGGCAGCGAAGGCCGGCGTGTCGACCATCATAGGCTACAAAGTATCGGATGCCATCAAGAAACCTGACGGGTCGATAATCGAAACCTTCAGCTCGGTAGGGCTCGCATAAGCTGTTGGGCTTTGCTCTTCCGCTGGGTCGACGGCCGGAAGGCGATGTTCCTAAAGCCCCTGAACGCCCAGGACATCTGGACGCTGCGTAGAATCGTCTCTCCGGGTGATCAGGTCCAGTCTTGGACCACGCGTGAGGTAAAGCTGGAGGGCGAATTCCAGCGCCCGGACAAGGGGCGTCGCGTAAGCGTCAAGGTGAAGATGGCGGTCGAGGCCGTCCGCTATGACAATGACCTCGGAAGGCTTAGGATAAAGGGGAAGATCACAGAGTCAGACAACGAGCTCGTCCCCCATGGCTCGTACCATTCCATAGATGTCGAGCCAGCATCCGAAATTACGCTATGGAGGGACGGCTACCCCGGCTGGCTGCTTGGGATGCTTTCAAGAAGGGGGAAAGTCGAAAGTACGATCATAGTGGCCCTGGATTCGCGCGTGGCAGGCGTCGGCCTCCTCACCGGCGTCACCCTGAAGTTCTACGGCGCCGTCGAGTCGGGGATTTCCGGGAAGGCCTACGCGCAGGACCACGACAAGCTCGCCAGGGCCTACTTCCG
>CAVYVS010000010.1:0-6924 GCA_963772005.1 uncultured Nitrososphaerota archaeon
TTGAGAGAAAAGAAGAAGGAAGGGCCCGACTTGGCGGCGAGGAAAGTTCGAGACGGGTTACAGGTTCGAGCTCTTCAGTCGATGCTTCGCGGCCTTCCTGAGCCACCTGTCGAACCTCTCCTCGATGCTACCCTCGCCCGCGCCTATTTCCACGATCGCGTGCATTACTCGTCGGCCGGGACGTTCCTGAGAGCTTGTCCCCGAGCACGTCGATGAGATAGTTCGCTCTCGCCGAGTTGCTCTTCGCCAGGGCGGCGGGCAGGGGCCCCTCGGCGACCCTCCTGTTGTTTATCTTGGTCATGGCTATTGAGAAAAAAAAGGGAGAGGGGGCATCCCTAAGACGGGGACCCTCCCCTTGCTCTAGCCGTGCCATCTCCCTGCGGATGAGGCCCATGGCCTCGCGGACGTTGTAGGGGAAGTACGCGTACCTCTCCTGGCAGCTCGCCCGGACGCTCTGGCCGCCTCCACGACGATCGGCCGCGCTCCAATCTCCTTCGCGGTTCCTCCCTGGTGAGGCGCAGAGGCCCGGCGGCGTTCTTGATGTGGGCGCGAACCTCCCAGCGGATGGAGTTCCCGTATCCCTGGACCAGCGGGAGGATGGTCACGCTCCCGTTTGGGAACTGCTCGGAGTACTTCCTGAAGACCGGCTGGGTCTTCGGGTCGCAGTCCTCGGCCCTCCTGACGGCGTAGGCCCTTTCGAGTCTTGTCACATTTTCACCTCCTGGCCCCCTACTCCTGATTCCGCCTCCGGGGTACCTCGTAGGCGGAGACTAAGTCGCTGAGTTTCTTCTTGAGGTCTTGGTGTCGACCCGGCAGGCATGGGCATCTGCCCTGGAGATGGCTCGATTTCAGGTCGAGGCGGCTCGCCCAGACTGCGCGCCTGTCCGCTGGCATCTGCACCATTGTCTCCTCAACCTTCTGGACCCCCTGCGGCGTCGAGCAGGGAGTCCTTGGTCGGGACCCAGCGGAAGTTGCCACGACCCGCCCCTGATGCGCACCTCCGCGGAGAAGCTCGGGCGGGGAAGTAGGCCGCCTCCTCCTTCTTCTCGCTAGGTAGGCATGGGCTGGCTCCCCCCGAAGGATAGGCGCTCACGATGTCGTCCGTCGTGGCCCTCGTAGGCCTCTGCGTAGTCGACCGAGGGGACGAGCCCGAGCGCCTTGGCCAGCCGGTAGGTGGCTGCGACGCGCCCGAGGAAGATCGAGAGCGCCTCGGCCGCGTCCCGAGGCAGGTTCGCCAGCCGAGACCAGCCTATGTAATCGGTGACGACGAAGCCCCTCGCGCCGACGCTCACTGCCGTCTGGAGCGGATAGTCGATCGGGGCGTAGTCGCCCCGGCCTCCGCGGAGTACGCTCTTGCATGGGTACCGTCGCCTGCACACCGGGCAGACTTGATACCAAATCGTTGTTGGCATGGACATTACTACGTACCGCTATGACTTCTGTTCTACGTACCGTCCAATGATGGACCAAGTAAACGGGCCACAGTCCGACCAAGGGGTTTCGTAACTCTCGCAGGTTCTCGATAGTTCTTGAAAGAAACCTCAATGATGGGGCAATGGTTAAATCTTCAAATTCCCTTCTATACCCATGCAGGCGAGTATTCGAGAACGGAAGGTGGTCTCGATCATCACAGGGAAAGACATAGGCCTCGAAGAGGTCCCGCCGAGGACTTCGCAGACCGAGGTGAACGAGTCTGAACCTATGGTTGGTGATCTCTCTGTTCCCAGTCAAGACCACAAGCCGCCCTTCTCGGAAGTTCTGGGAGAGTACGAACGGGACCTTTCTTTCTTGAGTCACCTCGACCCGAAGTCGATTCGGACTATTCTCAGGTCGCCACGCAAACTCATCAAACAAGACATCGTCAACCTGCTCTCAGGAGTCCCCAACCACGGTAAAGTCGCATCTGACGGAACTTGAGAAGTGGGCACTGCTGAAGAAGGTGCATTTGACGCGGGGAGGGAGAGTGTAGGGATGTCTCAATCCGGTCGCTGACTGGGTAGGGGAGGAGTTGGACCGACAGTTTCCTGACTCAGGGTGACTCCCTCTGAGGGGTCGTTCTTGAACGTGTGACCCACAATGTGACTCTCCATGCAATACCCTACGAGTATTGCCTATGACGTACCCGGATCAGTTAGAATCAAGCGGGCTCATTACTGTTCTGATAGCCGTGAGTCTCCAGGGTCAACGGGTACTCCCCTCGCATTCTGGCTTGCTGTATATACTGCAGCCCCACCCCCCTCCCCCATCCAATCTACACTCGCTGGGAAGCGCTGAAAGTCGAAAGAGGCCTTCCCTTGGCAACCACGCAATCTTGAGGGGTCCCGGCCTGGGCAGGAAAGCCAACTTAGTAGCCTTGGGTTACCATGTTGAGGTGACTTCCAATCTATGGAGGCATCAAGTCCATCCATAAGGATTTGAAATTGGGAAGGAGGCACGCCCCACTTCTACGCGGTCGTTTTGCCGAGGGGAGTGTGGTCAAACCTTCACCTTAATCGAGCGAGAGGTGGAAGGGTGTCGAACGTTCTTGCAGCGCAAGTTCTAGTGCATCTTCCAGACTCTAACTTTGCCGTGGAAGACCGCCCAGAAGGCGATGTCGCCGGCCAATATGATGGAGAAGACGACCCACGCGACGGTGTCTCTGAAATCGCGGTTTGAGGGATGGTAATCGGCATAGTGACGTCGATAGTCGAGGTGGAAGCGTTTCCTTCCGCAGTAGACACTGCATACTCACCCCTGGCGACAATTTGAGCCTTCCAAGTCCCGTTATTGTCGTAAACTGAGGCCTTTTCCCCCACCCAGCTTTGCCCGTCGTACTGCAGAGTCAGGTTTGTGCCTTGGAACGAGACGGATACCTGCCTCCAGATCGTATCTTGGGCATAGGCTTGTGATTGGGTCAAGGAAACCTTAGTCAGGATCGACGAACCTACGGCGATGCTCTCGTTGCTGCTCAACGTTACGGCCACTGTCAAGCCTGGAGTGCTGGTGTTCGTCGAGTGAAGTGTACGTTGACTGTGCCCGAAGCCGTCCCCCCAGGCTTTGGCGTCAGAGACCAAGGGGTCAATGGGGTAAAGAGGAACGCGAAGAGAAAGCAGCAAGATTACTACACCATAGACCACGATCACTCTCCTCAGGATGAGCCTGGTAGGCATCGAGCTTGACTGGGTTCAGCCTCCGGTATCACCTTAAATTCGTTTATCGGTTCGATATTGCATGGTCTTCAGGCTCTTGCAGGTTCAAAATAGAGAAATTGGGAAGGTCGCACGCCCATCCCAGGGACATGCGCCCTGTACTAAGCTAATCCGTCCCTATTCGTTCGTCCACTCCCTGGCAGCAAGGCTGCTGTGGGGACCAGATAGATCTCAAAGAATGAATCGCTTCCGGGTTGCTTATCTGGACAACATTTGCAAGGGACTCGGGAGCCAGAGATTAGACCGAAGCAAGTCAAGATTCGCTCCAATCACGACCGAGACAGTGGTGGATGGGGTCGCCCTCACTACTTTTCTCATCTCCGGCTACGCTCTCCTCGTTCTGATGTCGGCTGACCTATTCGGGGAGTATTCCTTGCCCAACGCGTTGTATATTTCTTACTACGACACCCTGCGAAGACTTCTCCCAGTGATAGGAGCGGCCTATGGCGTGGATGTGGGGATCTACCTCGCGCTATTTGCATGATCATTCTCAGTCCTCAGAAGGAAGGGCGAGATTCTCGTCAATTTCCTTGAGACGGTTAGACTAGGAGCGCTGGTGGCCTTCGTGTTCGAGATTTCTTTGTTCTTCGCCGCACCCCAGTGGAGAGATGTGTTTGTTGTGATCGCACAAATAGGAACGCCCTTTCAATGGTTCACAAATGACGATTTACTGATTACTTCGTGGTGCTGCCTGCTCTTGTGCCAAGCTATTCTCTTGAAATTGCGAAAGGGGGCCGTCGTTCACCCATAGGTGCAAACGAACCTCAATTCACCATTGAATTGCAGGTCAGACAGTTAACTCAGTTTAGACCGGTTGCGCAATCAGCTACCCGTTGGTCACGGATTCGGTTCTCGCGCTTCTCCTTGCACAGTCCTTAGGCCTTCTTGCAGGTTCAAAATAAGAGAAATTGGGAAGGGGCACGCCCATCTCGGGGACGTGCGCCCGATTACCTATAGCCTGTCTCTTACTGCCAGGTTCCAGAGAACAGGGCAGATCCGCCGTTGCTCAGTCCGACAGAACCACTGACTGCACCGCCGGGCGTAAGCCCAATAGTTGCTGGGCCTTGGCACGTCAATGTTTCTGGGTCCCAGCAGCGACGACGCCGGTTAGCGAGGGATTAAGTCCCCCGACTGTCCCTGCGCCGCCTCCGGTGCCGGAGAAGGAGCAGCTGCTAGCAGTGGCCGGGCTGTTTCCATTGTTGGTAAGGATGACAGTGCAAGTTCCACCGCCTGCTTTGGCAATGCAGGAGACCGAGGTTGCGCTAATTTGGGCTGAAGCCGTAAACGACCCGAAGAGGCCGAAGACGAACCCAGCGATGGCGATGGCTGCGATGAGTGTGATCGCAATGAGGATCACGGTCGGTCATAGTATTTACGCATTGGTAACGGTTGGTCATGATAACCGTGATTAGGAGCGAGAATGACCTCAGATAACGCGCTTTTAGATAGTGGAATGCAGACAGCTACCGCAGAGACGTATCAGGAGAGGCTCCTAAAGAGCCAGATCGCCAAGTTCCTTGAGCGATGGGGAGGGTACGACTCCATCCAGCGCATGGTACGCAAGTATGGCAAACTGAATACCATCCGTGGGTATCTTGCAGATCTTGACCTCTATTTCGACTGGCTTGAGAACATAGGGGTAGGGATGAACCCCGACGAGCTGATTCTCGATAACCTGAGGTGCGTCTTCGAGTCAAGCGCCACGGAAGTGAACACCAAGATAACCCACATGGACCTTCTCGACAATGATGTTAACGTCTACCTCCTCGACAAGGGGCTGGCGTACCCTTCAAGACACAGGACGGCGGCCGCCGTTCGAGAATTCTACAAGCGAAACAACGCGCCCCTATTCGGTGATTTCTGGCTCGCGGACGGGAAGACCAGGAAGAGAGAGGCGACCCCAAGCGCCGCCGACCTGAGAGCAGTCATCGGAGCCATGCCTATCCACCACAAGACTCCCCTCATGCTGATGTGGCAGTCGGGAGCGGAGCCCGCCGTCATTCTCGGGCTCAAGTGGGGAGACCTCGCCCTTGACGGCCGCTTTTCCAAGATTACCCTGGCGGGGAGGAAGAAGCACAAGCAGGAGTACTTCACCCTGCTCGGAAAGGACTCCATCACGTTGCTGAAGATCTGGCGGCAGAAGTGGGTGGAGAACGTCGGACGCCAACCGAACAGGGACGACCTAATATTCTTCAACAAGAAGCGCAAGGAACGCGAGGAACACGGCCCACTCGCGCCCGGATGGCTGAATCTGTCCTTCAAGAGGATGGCCGTGAAGCTGTTCAGGGAGGGGCTCGTCTCCAACGGAGACCCGGATTGCTGGCACGTCTACTCCTTGAGGCACAGCTTCAAGACTGAAGCTGAGCACATTGGAATTCGGAGCGGGATCGTCGAGTTCTTCATGGGTCATATCGAGGGGATCAAGTGGAGGTACGACAACAGAGACCAGCTTCACCCTGGAGACTTCGAAGTTGAGTACGCGAAGCTGGAGCCATATCTGAGCCTGAATCCGTCCGAACTCGTGACCGAGGAGAGAGTCAGGGAGGAGTTTGAGAGCCGTCTTTCGCGTCTTGAGAGCCAGATTGAGGAGTACGCTTCGAAGCGGCCCGCCGAAGCTCCCTAATCTCTTCGAGCCACTTTCGCAATTGAGAGCGTGGGACTTGGACCGTGTCTTCATTCATCGCTGTTCGCTCTCTAAAACTTCTAGAACCTCGTGCGAGCCATCTGCGTTGTGTAGTAGCGTTACCTGGTCACAGACGCGGCACCTAGTCCCGGAGCCCTTTCGGAGCTGGGCCTTGACCGGCTTTCTGGTCTCTCTTTCGTTGACGACTACAATAGAGGCCGCTTCCACCGATTGCCCGCGCTCAACCTTGGCAACAAGGGATTTAGTCTCGTTGGTTGAGAACCTCTCAGCCACTACCGCTGCCAGGGCCGCGGTCTTCTGCCCTTCTGGCAAGCGATTAGTCTCCCTGAACTTGTTCGTAGTGACGACTGCGGCAAAACTGTCAATATGATCTATTGTACCTACAATAACCGACTGTCGAGCAGCCACGATTGCGAGACAAAGGCTAATCGTGGGCTGCGAAACCCCAAGTCTCTTGGCCGCCTCGGACTCAGTCAGTCTGAATCGCTCGATATACTGACGAAAGAAGAGACCTCTTTCGTAAGAGGTCATGTCAACGCGGTCACGGTTATCAGCATAGAGGGCCTTGGCCGCCGTTTCATCGTCCAGGCAGCGGACCTCGCAAAGTGCTTCAGTATCACCGTGGGCCTTCAGGGACTCAAGGCGCCGGTGTCCTGCGATAAGCTCGAACCTCTTGCCCTTTGGGCGTACCAGAAGCGGGGTCAGAAGGCCCACATCTTCGATTGTCTCCATGTTGCCGAGCTTCTCGCGTGTTTGGAACGGGCTCGGGTCGATAAGGGCGAGCCTGATTATCTGGGTCATCGTGAGCCCCCCGTCAGTTGGTCGAGCAAGGTCAGCAGTTCCGCTTTCGTCTCCCGACGCTTTGCGGCAATAGCCTTCCTGAACACGCCTGCGATCAAGGCGAGATGGTCATTGCTAACTCTACCGTGAAGTCGGCTCGTCAGTTCAGCGATAAGTGCCTCTTCATCGCCGTGAGACTTCTCGCCAAAGAACCGCAATGCTCCTGAAAGAAGGTGGACGGTCTTTCCGTCTTCATTGACAGCCCCACGTCGCAAGTCCTGGATTACTTGATTCTGATCGCTGCCGAGGCCC
>CAVYVS010000011.1:0-36215 GCA_963772005.1 uncultured Nitrososphaerota archaeon
CTTATTTACCGGTAAATTATATATAAGCCCGCTTTCATGCACGAACCATGCCAAAGCCGAACCTCGGCAAGACCAAGACGATCAAGGACAGGTCGATTTACGTCTACCTACCTTCTGAGGAGATGGCAAGGAGGTGGAAGGATCAGGCTGACCGCAACGGAATCTCCGTATCGAAGTTCGTCACTGACCGAGTCGAGGACTCGCTGCGAAGGGAGGAGGGTGAGGAGGGCTACGCGAGCCGGGTCGAGTGATCGAGAGAGTTCGCGGATACGAGGAGGAACTCAAGGAGTCGCCAAGGGAGAACGCGCTGATGAAGAAGTTGGCGGAGAATCTGGACTCCGAACTAAAGCGGTACCGGGCCAAGCCGTTCACGGTCGAGGACTTCCAGGGGGTACGGGCTATCGACAAACAGTTGGTGGAGGTCCTCAGATCCGGTTCTTCATATGACCAGGAGCAGATTTTGACGCGCCTGAACATCGAGCCCTCTGACACAGAGATGATACAGGCCGTAAGCAAGCAGCTCGAGGTCCTCGAGGACTACGGACTGGTCGAGTACTCCGGCAGGGGATGGAGGTGGAAGGCGTGACCACAACAGAGATGGTCGCGAAGGAGAGTCTCGTCGACGAGTTCAGGAGAGACTGCGAACTTCGAGACCTCTCCGAGGTGACGGTCAGCAAGTACGTCGCGAGCGTTAGGGTCTTCACGGAAGCCCTCGGCCGGAAGGGGCGCGATGTCTTGAACCCGGACGTGAACGCGCTAAAGGACTTCCTTGTGTATCTCAGATACGAACGACGCCAGAAGGCCAAGACCATCGAGAATCAGTTCTCTGGCATATCGGCATTCTACGACTACCTCGTCTACTCGGGAAAGGCCACATCTAATATCGTGCCGTCTTTCAGGAAGAGGTACTTGAGAAGGTACAAGGATGAGGACGAAGAGACCGAGAAGAGGTCCCTGACGGTCCAGGAGATGAGCAGGCTCGTTCACTGTATCCTCGACCCGAGGGACAAGGCGATCGCTGTCCTCCTCGCGAAGACAGGCGTCAGGAGGGGAGAACTGCTTCGCGTGGACGTCGGCGACATCGACTGGACCGACTACTCCATCCTCCTGAAACCCGCGAGGAAGCGGAGCAACAAGACCGTCTTCTTCGACGACGAGGCTGCAATGGTGCTGAGGCGCTGGCTCAAGGTGAGGGAGACCCTCGACGTCCATACCCCCGCCCTTTTCGTGAGCCTACCAGAGCGGGAACAGGTTCGACCGGAACGGTCTCTACGTCGCCATGACGAAGTACGCGAAGAAGTTGGGATTCCACAACCCGAGATCCTCTCGGCCGGAGGACCACTTCTCGCCCCACAACTTCCGGCACTGGTTCACGACCTGGATGCTTCGGAATGGGATGCCGCGGGAGATGGTCAAGGAACTGCGGGGCGACAAACGGAAGAGAGAGGCGATCGATATCTATCAGCACCTCGACCGGGAAGAGCTCAGGCGAACCTACCTGGCGTGCATCCCCAAACTGGGGCTCTGAATGTCAACATGGGCCGTGCGGTAGTCTTGAAGGATTTCTTGCGCCTTCGACACTACTAATCTAACAAATGCTTGGATTGTCCGTTAGTCGGCTGGCTCAATGAGGTGCAGCCGTTTCAGTCTAATCGTCGAGTTCTTGCTTTTGGGGCTGATTTTAAAGAAATCATTACCATGAACAAGAATGCGCGGATAGTTTACTTCAATCTGGCAACCATTCAGGTAAGCTTTTGTGAACGCACCAAAATTGAGGGGAGAACCCTGCTTGTCAGCTCCTTCTAATCTTCTGTACTGCTCGACAACGGCATAGGGAATCCTTAATGTCACATCAAATCCATCTGATCCGCGCTTGGGCCGAACTATCCGAAAGGATCGTTCAGGAAATGCTCTTGCGTAACTTCTTGCAAGAGATATGAGTTTCTTGCCCACCCATCTTGGCGCCATACTCCAAAGGTCTTCGGGCTTCCGCTGAGTGTTCTTCGTATCTATGATTGCCCCCAAAGCTAAGAGCCCCCAAACCCTGGCTGGGCTACCATCGTGGTCCTCCTGCGTCGGGAGCTTCCAGCCGAGCGGTGTCCCAACCCGATAGACAAAATCTCTCAGGTGTTGATTCTCCCGACTCTCTCCAACCGAAGTCAAGATTTCAGTAACAGTAGGCGGATACTGGTCCCGGAAGGAAAGTTTCAGGATTGCTTCCGAGATACTGTCCCTCAATGCAAGATTGTCTCCCTCCACGTCAACTTCACGAGGTTCGATCTGCAACTCCTTTGATGATCCTTCTGAACTTCCCTGATAACGGCTTAGCCATGAGGCCCCAGTTTCGGTCAGTTTGATGTAGGAAGTGTGTCTCTCGATTTCGAGGCCCCTAACGAAACCCCTTATCCTGAGGCTATTGAGAGCGAGACCAAACTTTCTCTCGCTGAGCGGGTTTTTCCAATGATCATATTGTTCGTGGTAAAGTCTCCTTCTCGACAGGTTTGGGTTAGCTTGTATTATCTCCATTAGCAGAATCTCATCCTTGTTAGGTTCGGGGCCAGACTGAGCCAACTCCAACTTCACCGCAGACTGCTGCAGCAGTCCGACCGTCTAAATACATTACAGAATGGCCTTTCCTGACCAGTGTTGGTGGATTTCAAGCTTGGCCCATACGAAGAAATTCGTGGCGTTCTGGTTGAAGCTGAGAACCATGGGGACAAACTAACCGTAGTCATCAGGATCAAGCGCGATGTAACCTTGGACATCTACCAAGGCGAGCTCCAAGGAACTCTCCCCAAACTGGGCGGCAGATTGGGACTCCTCAGAGTGGACAGGGGGTACAGGGTACTCCGCCAAGAAAGACGCCTCCTTGCCTGCGTGGGTGAAGGTGAGGGTGCGGCTGACGGCGAGACGCAGGATGGCACATGAGATCGGTCGAGTCGGTCTGAGAGCGAGGGAGAGCCCGTGGTCGCGACTAACTTCCATTGGTGAACATGATGGACGATAAGATCTCCGAGAAAGGTCGGCAGATCCTCCAACTCCTTGTTGACCATTACCGGGAGACCGGTGACAGGGGAATCTATATCACCCCAGAGGAGCTGAGCAAGCGTCTGGGTCTCGAAGAGCGCGATCTCGGAGAAGCCATGAGGGAGTGAGAAATCTTGGGGATATCTCTGTTTACGGCCGAACAAGATTTGGGGCCCCCTATGTTCACCTCACGCAGAACTATGCGGAAACTCTCTCCAAAGGGAGTGACTCGAGCTGCCACCACCACCCCGGGCGATGAGTCCAGCCTGCACCTCAATGCGAGTTCGGGAGGCCGCACCCTTGGGGTGCAGAGGGGTGCCGCCCAGCTACGCCCCAGGCTCCACTACCTCCAAGCGGTGGCGGTGGTCAAGGACGTGTTCCCCCACCAGGTTGTCCCGCCGTTCCAGGTCGACGCCGCCACCGTCGAGATCACGTTCGGCCAGTTCAGGCGGAAAATCGAGCCTGCGGATCAGCCAGAACAAGCCGGGGATGGACTACAAGGAGTTCCGACAGGCCTTGGGGAAGGCCTGGCAGCTCATAGCACAGATGCTCGGGCGTAAGGTGGAGCTTGCTGAATTCCATGTCAGCGCCGCCCACTTCAACGTGGACCTCGCCGGACTCAGACTCGACGGCGTCAAGGCCGTGACCCTGCAAGACCTTGACGGCTGGCTTGCCCGCCTGTACCAGAAGGGGGACGGGGTTAGGGTGGAGTACGTCACCAACGGGGGCGTCGTCACCCTCGAAGGCACCATGTCGCTCTTGCAGCAGTGCTTCGACGTGTGCTCTATGGGCAAGAGGCTTGCCTCGATAGAGGATGGGGTGGTCCGAGTAGAGACGACCTTGAGCACCATGGCACGCCAAGCAGAGGGAGGCGGGAGCGCTTCCTCCCTGCTGCGCTTCAAGGCGCAATCTGTGTCCCGGGCGCTCGCCGGGGCAGTGCATCTGCTGAAAAGGCGGGAGAACGAGTCGGATTGACGAGGGCCAGCGATTCGTCAGCCCGAGCAGTTCCGACACAGGCTCCAAGCCAGTACGCCGCTCAAGGCGGTCAAGCGGGCGGCCTGATGGATCGTCAGCGCCTCCTCTACGCTCATCTCCTCACGATGTTCCTACAAACGACCATCGAGCCCGACGAACTCAGCAGGGACTACCTCCTGAGGAAGCACAGGATCGGTCGACAAGCGCTCGACGAGATCATCAATATGGCCTGGAACGCTGCCCACCCCCAACGAGCGACCATCGAGCCATCTGAGAGCGGGATGGCCGGCCCGAGGACCGAGCCGGAACCCGACCCCGACGACATCCCGCTGCCTCCCTCCAGGTTAACCAGAGCTACGATCAAGGGTCTTGAGGATAAGCCGGCGGAACCTCACTCTCCTGGCCGCAATAGCAATCGTGGTTCCGTGGGTGGCCGTGGCGATCCTTGTGCATGCTTTGCCACTTTAGCCTGCCAGCGGAACGGGAGAACTCCGAACTCGCAGAAACCCCGCCTTTGAAGAATAGGTTAATAGGGCGCATCCAGACTTTTTGGCGTCCGAAGAACCGTTCGCCGCTCTCTGAATGTTTCGCCGGGAGAAAATGCGCCTCTTTGGCGACCGCGCATTGCTTATATACAATGCGCCCTCCGGAGAACCCCAGGGGTTCTTTTGTCATCGGGACAAAAGAGGCATCGCTTGGTGCCTATTCCTGCGGGCGTTCGGTAAACGGAGTTCAAAAACAAACTTGTGGGAGGGGCCGCACCATGGTGATGATATCCGTTTCAAGAAGCAAGCCTGGTTCAAACAGGATGTGGTCGCAGGCTCATGACTCGTAAGGGAGACGGTGTCCAGGCTTCGGGCCGATCTGACTGTCGATACGAGCTGCCCAAGTATCCCTTTTCCGACACCGTACCAAGGCTTTAAAGTCAATCAACGTGAACTGGTTCGCAGCCACTGACTTGACCACCCAGTCCAAGCTCTTCGGCGAAGGCACTTCGAGAAACGAGCTGGACCAAGTCCTATGGAAGGCGGCCGACATATTGCGAGGTGCCGTCAGGCCGGAGCGCTACGGCAGTCTACGTCCTCCCCTTGCTCTTCTTCAAGCGGCTCTCTGACGTCTATGCGGAGGAGTACCAGGCTCTGCTTGCGAAGTACAAGGAGGAGGAGATAGCGCGGGCCAAGTTCCACAGGTTTGTGATACCAAAGGGCTGCCAGTGGGAGGACATCAGGAAGCAGGCCCAGAACGTGGGCCAGAAGCTTAACGACGTCTTGGCCCAGATCGCGAAGGCGAACCCGGAACTCGAAGGCGTGGTCAACAGGGTCGACTTCAACAAGCAGGACGAGATCCCGAAGGAGCGGCTCGTCCGTTTGATTGAGCAGTTCAGCCAGATCAAGCTCGGGAACAGGGACGCGGAGCCGGACGTGCTCGGCAATGTCTACGAGTACCTCCTGAAGAAGTTCAATGAGGAGGCACCCCAGCGAGCCGGGGAGTTCTATACGCCGAGGGAAGTCGTGTGGACAATGGTCTCCATACTGGACCCGAAGGAGGGGTTCGAGGTCTACGAATCCATGCTGCGGGAGCGGCGGCATGTCGATCATGTCCCATTACTATCTGGCGAGCAAGAAGGAAGAGCCGAAGAAGCTCTTCCTCTACGGCGAAGAGATCAACGCTGAGACCTGGACGCTGGCGATGATGAACGTCCTCCTGCACGACATGGAGGCGGAGATAAGGCAGGGAGACTCATTCGCCGACCCGAAGTTCTTGGAAGGGGAGTCGCTGAAGCGCTTCGACATCGTCCTCGCCAACCCCATGTGGAACCAGGATGGGTACAAGCAGCTGATGGAGAGCGACAAGTTCGGCAGGTTCGAGTATGGTGTCGCCCCGGATAGTTCGGCAGATTGGGGATGGATACAGCACATGCTCGCAAGCCTCAAACCTGACGGAAGGATGGGAATCGTGCTCGACCAAGGTGCGCTGTTCAGAGGAGGAGCTGAAGGTAGGATCAGGCAGAAGATCATTGACGCTGATCTGGTCGAATGCGTAGTGGCACTCCCGGAGAAGATATTCTACAATACGGGGGCCCCTGGTTGCCTTATCTTCCTGAATCGGAAGAAACCAGGGGAGCGGAAAGGCAAGACTCTCTTCGTCTACGCGGCCAATGGGTTTGAGAAGCTGAAGAACATGAACAGGTTGAGAGATCAGGATATCCAGAGTATTGTCGAAGCTTATCGTCCGTTTAAGGGTTCTGAGAAGTTCGCGAAGGTAGTCACGACAGAAGATATCAAGTCGAATGACTGCAACCTAAGTGTTACCCGCTACGTCGATGCCTTCATGGATGAGAAATCGATTGATGTAGCGCAAGCGTGGGCTGAATTAGAGTGTTTAGAAGGTGAGAGACAAGCGATTGAAGAGAAAGTCCGGAGTTACATGATGGAGCTTGGATATGGCAACGGATGAGATCGGCAATCCGCTTAATGCATGGAAGCGGGCTCCATTGGACGAAGTCATCGATGTGAATCCGCATCGAAATCTCATCCAAGGGACGGATACGCGTTTATTCCAATGGACGCCCTATCGACAGATTCACCATCTCCACGTTATATTGAACGACGTACGTGGGGCCATTCAAGCGGAAGCAGGTTTAGGAATGGCGACATTCTATTTGCTCGAATAACGCCAAGCGCTGAGAATGGCAAGACGGCGTTGGTAGAAGACCTCAAGGATGATGGTGCCGGTTTTGGGTCTACTGAGTTCATAGTCTTAAGCCCAAAGAGTGGCGGGATCGAGGATTCTCGATTCCTATATCACTTGATAAAGTTCGACGGTGTACGACAGACTTGCAATACAACACATGACCGGATCCACAGGTCGGCAAAGGATCCCACCTGAGGCACTTCGCGAGATAGTGTGGCCTATCCCACCCCCAGTTGAGCAATACAAGATCGCCTCGATCCTCTCAACAGTTGATGAATCCGTCCAGAAAACTGACGCGATTATCTCGAATGTTCGACAGCTAAAGAAGGGTCTATTGCAGCAGCTTTTCACCAAAGGGATAGGGCATACCAAGTTCAAGGAGACAGAGATAGGCGAGATGCCAGAAGACTGGAATGTTTCCACTGTCGGCGACGAATGTAAAGTTGGTACAGGAGGAACCCCACGACGCGATAGACCAGAGTATTTTGGTGGGGGGATTCCTTGGGTAAAGACCACCGAGCTGGATTACAATACTATTGTTTCTACCCAGGAGACCATAACGAAGTTGGGCTTGGAGAACTCAAGCGCGCGGATGTATCCTAAAGGTACCCTACTAATAGCAATGTATGGCTTGGAGGCCGCTGGGACACGCGGACGGTGCGCGATTCTGGGCATTGAGGCGGCTGTCAACCAAGCGTGTGGAGCCATTCAATCATTAGGTCGACTCCAAAACCCGTTTCTCTTCTACTTCTACCAGGCAATGAGAGACAAGATAATGTCGCTTACAGGTGGTACAAAGAGACAGAACATCAGCTTAGAGATAGTTAAATCGATAAAAGTTCCTGTTCCGAGTCTTGCGGAACAAGACAAAATATCAAGACTATTATCAGACATCGATGTGTTGGTCAGCAAACAGATAGAACATCGTCAAAAAACACTAAGCTTGAAGGAGAGTCTAATGCAAGTTCTGCTTACTGGCAGGGTCAGAGCCAAGGTGAACTGACCCTGTCCTTCACCGAGGCTGGGGTTGTCGAGCTCACCAATCTTGGACTGGCTCCAAAGTCTCGGCTGGCGGTTCATCGCACCAGAAGACCTTGGACGTGACACGGACGATCCGTTCGACCTCAGAGCGCTTTCAACCGCGATAAAGAAACTCAATCAGGGCGTAATCGAAAGAGACGAGGACGTTGAGAAAGTCATCAATCAGCTCAGGAGGATTCCGAACGACATCGAGGGAAACAGGGAGTTTTTCGAGTGGCTGAAGGGGGAGCACGGCCTTGTTCTGAAACAGGGCACAAAAGACTCAGACGATTCGATTAGTCGACTTGAACAACCCCGAAAACAACACTTGGATAGTCACTAACCAGTTCAAGTTCTCCGGCCACGAGAATGTCCGTTTCGACATCGTCCTCATGGTCAATGGCATCCCCCTCGTCATGATTGAGGCCAAGGTTCCCACCAAGGAGTTCCTCGACTTCCATGAGGCAATCAGGCAGATATCGAGGTACTTCGAGCAGTCGCCCCAGTTCCTGAAGTATCTTGCGTTCGTTTGCGCGACCGACGGCATCTCCTTTCGATACGATTGGAACACCGAAAACAAGTACTTCGAGTGGAAGGGAAAGGAACTCTCTGACCCATTGGAGAACTCTGTCAAGGCCCTCTTCAGAAAGGAGTCCCTGCTCGATTTCATCTCCAACTTCATCGTCTTCGAGAAGGACAGGGAGAAAGTCACGAAGAAGGTCGCCATGTACCAACAGGTCAGAGCCGCTAACAAAATCGTCGCGAGGGTCCTCGACGGGAAGCCGAAGTCTGGCCTCGTCTGGCACACCCAGGGTTCCGGCAAGTCCCTCACCATGCTCTTCGCAGCCTGGAAGCTGAAGAAGATACCACAACTCGAGAACCCCACCATCCTGTTGATTGTCGACAGGATTGACCTCGAGAACCAACTCTGGGGAACCTTCTCCAATGTGGACCTTCCCTACACCGCCAAGGCAGTCAGCGCCAAGGACCTCGTTCGGAAGTTGCAGAAGGATAGCCGCGAGGTGATCATAACGACCATCCAGAAATACAGGGACATCAGGGAGGCTCTCAGCAAGAGAAGCAACATCGTAATCTTCGTCGACGAGGCGCACCGTACCCAGTACGGAAAGCTCGCCCTGAGCATGAGGCAGGCCTTCCCGAACACGTTCATCTTCGGATTTACGGGGACCCCCATCGAGAAGGGAGTCTTCGGAAAAAGCACTTTCAGGGCCTTCTGCCCGCCCGGGGAGCTCTATATGGACAGGTACGGGATTAAGACCTCAATCGAGGATGGGGCCACGGTCAGACTCCTGTACCAGCCGAGGCTTGCCCATTACCAGATCGATAAGGAGTTACTCGACAAAGAGTTCCTGGAAATCGCCAAGGACCTACCGGAGGAGGATCAGGACAAGGTGCTTGAGAAGAGCGTCAAGCTCAGGACTGCGCTGAAGGCGAGGGACAGGATCGACAAGATCGCCAAGGACGTCGCGGAGCACTACCGTTCCCAGATAGAGCCAGAGGGGTTCAAGGCCCAGCTCGTCGCGGTCGACAGAGAAGCGTGCGCCCTCTACAAGGAGGCCCTCGACAGGTACCTGCCTCTTGAGTACTCGGCCCCAATCTACACTTCGGGCCAGAACGACAAGGAACTACTCAGAAGGCACCAGATGGACAAGGCTGAACAGGCTCAGGATAGCGCGGCAAGTGTTCCAGAAGCCCGGGGAGAACCCCAAGATCCTGGTCGTGACCGACATGCTCCTTACGGGTTTCGACGCTCCGATCGAGCAGGTCATGTACCTCGACAAGCCCCTTCGAGACCACAAGCTGCTGCAGGCGATAGCGAGAACCAACCGCCCCTACCACGGTAAGGAGGCAGGGATCATCGTGGACTACCTCGGGATATTCAAGAACCTCGTCAGCGCCCTGAACTTCGAGCACGAGGACATCGAGGGCGTAGCCTACGATTATGACCTGCTCCGACAGGAGTTCAACCGCAACCTCGGGGATCTCCTCAAGCTTTCGCTTCCGTGAGGCGTGACGGCTCCCGTGCCGAGCTCATGGGTTGCATTTCGATCCTCGATCATCAGGAGACCCTTCAGGAGTTCAAGACGAAACTCAGCCACTTGCGAAGGCTCTACGAGACGCTGATGCCCGACCCGGTGGTGTTCGAGAAGATCAGGGACTACGAGTGGGTAATCTCGATCAACATCAGCCTACAACAAGTTCGTCACCAGGGACGAGCCCGACCTGAGTTCCTACGAGGCCAAGACGAAGGCGCTCATAATGGAGAAGCTCATCGTGAAGGAACTGACAGCAAGATCAAGACCTTCTCGATAGATAGGGACTACCTCGGGAAACTCGAACGGGAACGGTTCTCTGAGGACGAGAAGGTGGCAGAGTTGAAGCGCGCCCTCCAGCACCAGATATCAATCAACTCTGGGGACCCCGCCTACGAGGGCCTCGGCGAGAGGCTGCAGAAGGTACTGAAGACCCACGAGAAACGCCGAGCTGCTCAAGGAACTCGAGAGCCTCGTCGGGGCGATGGTCCATATCCAAGCGGAAGCCCAGAAGCTTGGAGTGACGAAGGAGGAGTATGCCATCCTCAACGTCCTGAGGAAGTACGTGGACCTTGACGACGAAAAGGTGGTCGCGTTCGTGAAGGGACTGATGAAGGAAGTCAATCCGAAGATGTTCCCGGGATGGCAGAGAAAGGTCAAGGTGGTGAACGAAGTCGAAGAAGGTGTGTTTCAGACCTGTCTGGCAAGGTTCAGAGACGAACTTGGCATGAGGGAGACGTTCGCCATGAGCGAGCAGATTGTGAACTTAATAGGTCGGTTCAATAACTGAGATCAATGCCAACCCTGCTTGTCGAGCAAGAGGTGATCGACGCAGTCTGGAACTACTTGCTCGCTCGCCTGTTCACTCCAGTCCACAAAGTTAGTTCCCCCTACGAGCGCGGGAACGACATTGAGATGCTGACGCCAAAGACACTGGCCACTTTCATAGTTGAAGCGAAGGGGCAAACAAGTTCCAAGGACACATCAAGGAAGGGGAAGGAGTTTACTCAAAGCCAGAAGGAGAGCCATCTTGGAAGAGCTCTATTGCGAGTGGCCGAGATTGTCTCGCGAAAAGAACTGGCAGCAATAGCGCTGCCAGCAGACAAGTATGACAGAAGACTCGTGGAGTCAATACGAGAAGCCGCGGGGCGCCTCGGTGTGGTTGTATTCCTGGTCGACCACGAACAGAACGTCGAAGTCTCCGTCGGACAACTGCCGCATTAGCAAGAAGACATCTTCGACATTCACGTTGTCACGTCCTGCGGGTCTGGCGTCTCCTATTCAATGACTTGAACCTGCCTCTGCCAGCTTCCCGGTCCCTATAGGGCCTCTCTTCCGCCTGCTGTGGAGCGAGTTGAAGAACTTGATGGTTTGAGAAGGATCTTCGTTATCCAATATAGTCCGGAGGATGCGTTGGTTCATCAGCCTGTCCCAATCTCTTCAGGTATGTCGGCTCTAAGAGCAAACTGTAGAAGTTGAGGAAGAGAACTGACTTTGCCTGGACATTGTACTGTTTAGCTTGCCCGTATTCCGCCCTCCTTTTCTCGAAAACCTCATTAGAACACCTCCCTTGAAGAATATCGTCCCCGATTGCACCGTCAAGCCTTGCGAAGATTGTAAGCGATCTGGACAACTCTGACCTCGCGTTTTGATAACTTAGGTAGCTGGTCAAGAAGAGAATGGCAAGGAGCTCCCAACCAACTACGACACTGAGACGAGAGTACCCATCAGCCAAGGGCAACGTGGCGGAGAGCCCGTACATCGCAAGAGAGAACACGAAGAGTCCGAAGACTGCGCCGCCCGCGAGAATCGCTGTCGGATATGGCATCTTTGACGGGTGCCTATCTGCCATATCATCGAATCGTCGAGTAAGATCTCCGGACTTCGATTGTCGAGTAAGACGGCCCGACCCCAGATAGTAGCAGAGAAAGAAGAAAAGTGCTATCAGGTCGGCCCAGACCAGATTGGAGCTTTTCGCACCGTTCAATAAGCCCCCACCTATCAACAGTATTAAGATCAAGGAAACCCCAAAGATGGCTCCCATTGACTTGGAGAGCGGATCCGAGTTTCTGCTGACTGTGAACAACGCATAATTCATCTTATCCGGCGGGGTCTTCTTGAACTCCTTCAGGTAGTAGTCATACTTCTTGCTGAAGTTCAACACCCTCCGCTCAAGGTCAAACGTCGAGATCAATACCCAACCGGATAATATCAGAAATGATGCTGGAACCCAAATCGGAATGAGCGAGAACAAGTACGCTGTCCCGAGGAAGGTTACTACCGATGCCAAACTCAAGATTCCAGAGACCAGATTGTTTGAACCCATCGCATCGAGTTCGGTCTTGGTGTGACCTGACGCCTCCACGATCATCGTCTTTAGTTCGCGCAACCTCACACAGGCGTCAGAATACATTGCAAGGGGATTGGCTCAGAGGCATCTTATAAGGGGCAGACGACTGCGATGCCTGACTCTCTAATCTCCCTCCTTATATGGCGAAGCCGGATAATAACCAATGGGATGGTTTGATGGGAAAACCTGAGAAGGACAGGAGAATCCGGAGGTTGAATGAAATGCCCGAGTTGGTGCACAGGGGAGGCAAGGGTTACAGGCAGAGTCGAAGGGTCGAAGAGAAGGAACCGAACCCGATGATAGAGCCGGGAGATGATCAGAAAACCAGAGACGCCAAGAAGCGCCTCGGTCAATAGGCTCGAATGGAGCGACCGGTGTGTGCTGGACAGGCCGACTCTCTTTCACTACGTTCTCAGGTACGATGATGGAGCGGCCCCAAATCCTTTTTGGGGGACTTGTACGCTCGTGATATGTAAGCCTGGAATAAGGCTCGCTGCGAAGGAAGGTGATTGGATTGTTGGGTTAGGTTCCAAGTCTAATCCCGTCCACAGAGATTACCGTGGCAAGATTGTTTTTGCTATGCAAGTGGACCGTAAGATGACGATGGAGGCATACGACGAATATACAAAGAAGCATCTGCCCCAGAAGATTCCAGCTGTCGAGCATCCGATTGGGACCCTCAGGCCCGGAAGTCGTGCTTGGAAACTGAGGCTTGGTGACTCAATCTACGATTTCTCAAAGAAGGGAATTCCGCAGAGGGATGGCGTACATAGGCGAGAGAATCGCGGAACAGACAGAAAAGGGATGAATGCGCTTCTCTCGTGGCAATTTGTCTACTACGGGCGCGAACCCATCAATCTCCCGACCGAACTTGAGGGCATACTACACAAAGGGCGGGGTTTCAGGTCCAAGAAGAATGGACGATTTATCGACGCGTTCCGGACATGGTGGGATCAGAACGCCCCGGGATCAGATGAAAACAGGGTCCGTGGGTTACCGCAGTGGGACGTGTTCTCCGAGCCAAGATTTCTTGGTCAGTGCAGTGCTGGGCGAAGGCGGGAAGGAGAGAAGGATACCGAATCCTGAAAGACGACCGAGAAACCGATAAATCCGTTCAAGGACCTGAACCTTGCGGGTCTGAAAACTCATGAGCCTCGTGGGGTTGACGTAGGGCGTCCGCTTGCCTCTTCTGCTCTGGAGCGTCGGCATGGCAGAATCAGTGTACCTGCATCGCATGGTGCGGAAAGGCTTTGTGCCCCTCCAAATCAACTGCCAAAGAGAAACATGGAGCCGCGGATGACGGATACCACGATGATGACGACTCGCGGCAGCACGATGACGCCAACTATGACTACAACTATGACGACTACGGTGGGCCTGAAAATCGTTGAAGTTAGCGGATTAAGAGAGCCATTCGTTCTTGGGCTTTAGGGTGCGGTTGCCATCGACTCGTCTCGGGAGCATGTAGTGGTTCGACTTGCGGACCCGGGCCTCTTATGTCTTCTCTGATAGAAGCGGATGGTTCGTCCTCATGCGCGCCCGGGTGCCTGACCCTCTTCGTAATTCCAATCTTCAGGGCAAGTGGGATTGGCGGGAAGCAAAGAAACCCTACCAAATCATAACTTCAGCCTGCGCAGACGCCGGTCAGGAACAGGCTTGGGGCGTACGTGGCAGTTACGTGTGGAATGATAGTGTTCGATGAGTTCTCCAAGTTCTGGATTACGAGTACATAGACGGCACAGCCGACCGAGGGCTCGAACTCGTACGAGAAGTTGGTCCCCGTCTGATTGACCAAGGGTATCGAGAACTTGTGGGTGTACCAGAGCGCGAAGTCATCGAGGTCGAATATGTAGAACCTGGAAGGCGAAGTCGTGTTGATGTTGATGTGGTTGATGAAGGTGTCAAGCAAGTCCCAAGCCTCAGAACTTTTTGGACCCATTGTTTGGGGAATACCCCAGATTTGAAATGTTGCGTTCACTCCTTGCGGTATGTATACGTAGGATTTGATGGTGTAGTTTCCGAGAAGCGCATTATACGAGGTCTGAGTCTCATTCAACTCGTACATCAAAAGGGTCTTCTCCTGCGTAAGATTTCCAATTTCGCTGCTCGCAGAGCTCGAGACTCGAACTCTGGACAAGGGAGCTTGAGCTACTGGTCTGTACAGCTGGGCTTCCTGAGCGTATCCGCCGGAATACGAAACGAGTGAGATTGCAATCACTACTATCACTGCGATTGCTGAGAGTGCCACGAACCTGGGACTCATGAAACTGTTCTAACGCTTTGTGTTATTTAACAAGAGAACTTGGCCGGCTTAGTCCGCACGATGAAGTCCGTTAGATCCTCTCAAGACTGATGCCGTTTGACGGCCTCTTCAGTCTCGAAGTCGGCACCACAACTGATGCACCTCCAGACGGCCTTTCCATCATAATGGTTTGTTGTCTGAAAGAACCCCGGTGGGCACTTGATCTTTCCCCCACGAAGCGCGGGTTGGTAGGCTTCTCGCGGGATCCTCCACTCCTTTCGCACCTTCGTCGTCGATATCGCTTCGGAGAGAATCGCCAGCAGGGCCTCTTCCTTCACCCAAGTGTTGCCTTCCCAAGTCAACTCGATGAGTCCCGATGCGAACGCCGGAGGCATCGCAATCGGCTCAGAGCCGAGCGCCCGCGTCAGCGCCCTACGCAGGATGCCAGTGAGCCTTTCCGGATCGGTATCATGCGTTCCCTTTGCCGTGACCAAGAAACGGGAGTCGACATTCGCGAGAAAGTCCTTCGAACCGCCAGAGACACCCGCCCCAACTCTCTTGGGTTGCTCCCAGGCGACCCTTAACTCTACGTGACAACCATCCGCCGAAAAAACTGGAGGGGCGGGGTGTCTGCCGGCCATGATCCGCGCCAAGTCTGATTGTTATTTACGAGTCTACTTGACTGAACGACGAAGATTCAAATAAGGAAAAGGGGCAAAAACCAAGATGGCTGAAAGGAATAGGGAACGCCGTGAAGCCTAAGCAACGGGCAATCCGAGCGGGCTTGAGCATCTTTCTTATCGCGCTGGTTATCGGTGTTGGCATTTACATCGCCCAGACAGTCAATTCGCCGCTGTGTTACGAGGGTTTCTGCCAAGGAGACAATGTGTCTGCGGGTGTGCCGATTATCTACCCGATTGGAACCCTCTCCGGCACTCCCGACACAATCCTTCATCCTGATAGATACATGAACTCGACCGATGCTATTGCTATAGAACTAACAATCAAGAGCCCTGCGCCCATAGTTGAAGGAGCTGAAGTCAACGTGAGCGCGATTGCAACCACCTCTCCCCAGATGCTCAAGAACCTCAGTGTCGTTTCCGTCGCCTGGCAAAGTGCGAGCCCATACCGCATCGGTGTAGGGCTTGAGGGGAGCGGATTCAGCATCGGAAACGGATACGGAGTGGCACTCTATCCCAACTCGTCTCAATATGCATTGGTCAATCCTTCTCTCGGGGCGTATTTGACTGGGCCCAAGGCCGAGTTGACGTTCCTCAATGCCGGCGTCTACTCGCCAGTTCTCACCATTGTATTCAACAACGGGAGCAAGCCCATCCAACAGACGTACCAGGGGATTGCACTCAATGTCCTCGCCCCAGCCGTCCTTGAGAGTCAACGGTTCAATGTCATCAATCTGGCTCTCGCTTACGCACTGGTGGTGTTCGGTTTCATAGAAGCTGTCAAAACAGCCGTTGACTTGAATCAGGGGCATGAAGTTGTTTACACCCCCCTCCCATCTGAGGCGAATGTAAGTCCGGGAACTCCCGCTGACGAAAGCAAGCCACCGAGGAAGAAGAAAGATTCAACAGGGTAATCACAGGGAACAGCAATCGCGGTCTGTCCACCCATAACAAATACGAGGCCACCAGGAAAAGAGAGGATGGGAAATGTCTGGATGACATTGGTACCATGAACGATTCGGAGTCGCCCTTACCCTGGAGTTGAACGTGGTCTCACGCTGTACTTTTGCTTGGTTGCGGCTATCCTGCTGAGCGGCACAAGGAGTCCTGCACTATCCCAAATGCCTCTTGAAAGCCTCCTACGAAGTCCTCGCGGATTCTTCAGGTAGGAATATACGCCAAAACTTATCCTTATTCAAGACTGTCGGTTGGCATGCGAGAAAAGGATTCCGGGAGCATAGACCCTCTCACCGACACGGTAGATCGATTGGGGAACTTAAATGACACAAGGAAGGAGGAGAGGTTACGCAACTTCTACGAAAGAGATCCAAACGCGCCTATATGTTTGAGATGCCAGAACCTAATGCAGGAGGGTTTCAGGTTCCACTGTCCGCTCTATGAGGACCCCGAAGAGGGTGCGAAAGTTGTGGGCCAGTGGGGCGACGTCTACTATTTCAGGAAGGGGATCAGGCCGATTACTTACCCGAATGTGCCAATGGAAAGCACGGACTGCAAGTCCTTTGAGCGGGCATGGTGACCCGGGAAGACCGGAATCTTGTACACGTCAGTTCATGCGCAAGGGCCGATAGGTGACTTTGTGAAGTAATCGTGAGAGCTGATTTCGGTACAGGTGGGACCGTCGTCAACGATTGTGACGTTCTCGCAATCTGAGGTCGCGCGCTTCCATATCGAATTCGGCCCATAGACGTTCATTCACGCCGCGTCGGCGATGAAAGCCAAACAGAGCCACGGCGTCAGAATGGGCACTAAACACTTGGCTACCGTGAACTTGGACAACAACCGGCCAACAAGAGCCGTTCCATTACAGCCTTTTTGCGAGGGGAAATGTCCGGCGGCATTGGCTCGATATGGGTGGGGCTTTCTGAGGGTTTCGTTAACCAACTACTTTCTCTCCCCGCATTGTAATTGCACTCTCTTCTAACCCAGTCTTCCGCACCTCAACTGTGTACCCGTGGAAAATCTCCCTAACAGCGCCAACATGGCTGATGAGAATGACGCGGTCGAATTCCTTCGTTAGATTCCTGATGACGTTCACGGCGTCCCTGATGCCTGCTTCGTCCAGATTCCCAAAGTCACCCTCATCTATGAATAGGGTCTGCATGATGGCGAATGTGTGCTCCTCGGTCTGGGGCATCCTGCTAAGGATCCTCGAAATCGCCACACGCAAAGCCATGTTGATTCTGGTCTTTTGCCCACCTGAGAAGTAATGGATTGGCCTAACTTCCCCATTAGTTGTGGCAGCCACGTTTAGCGTGTCCTCCTCGATGTTAAGCGCTGTGAGTTCGCTGTCAGACAGACTGTTGATTATGTCCGTCCCTTCCTTTTCGATGAAGGGTCTTAGCCTTCGTAGGATGTTCCCGGGGATGTTCTTGAATACGTCGCCCAGCTGTTCCAGTGTATCAATCTCGTTCCTGAATCGTTGAATCTGCTTGAGGTTCACGTTCAACTTGGTTCTGTTCCCTTCCACTCGCTCAGTCGCTCGTTAGCCTGCTTGTCTTTCTGCGACTCTGCTGCAAGCAGTTCGCCGTTTGCCTTCGCTTCTTCTTGAATCTTGTCTAATTGCTTCTTCGCTTTGACATAGTTAGACTCAGCTTTGGCGAATCTTTCAAGTTCATTCCGAATAGAGTCTCTTGAATCTACGAGACCTGAAACCGTATCTTGAGTTGTCTGCAGCTCCTGCCTAACCTCCGGCAATCGGTCCAATTCGGTCTTGGCATTGGCAAAGTTCTCCGCTACGCGCGCCCTCCTGTATTGCCTGACTTTCGCATCTATCCGCTTGTACTCGACAGGGTCAAAGTTCAGGCCCTCACGCTGCTTCGCCATTTTTGCAATCTCGCTCCCAAGTCCGTTCCTTTGTTTCCTTGTTGACTCTCGCTCTCGGCCAAGGTCCGAGAGCCTCTTCATTTCCCTCAGGACTTGCCCGGCCAGGGACGCCTTGTCTGAAAGTTCTCTGTCTGCCTTCTCACATCTCGCGACGCGGGCGGAGGCAGCGGTTAGTTTCCTGACCGCGGATCCTCTGGCATTCTCAAACCCGCTCCTGTCAGAGTTGAGTTTGGCAATTTCATCATCATAATGCTTCAAGACATGCTGGGGGTTGGCTATCTTCTGCAGACATACTGGACACCTGTCCTTCCCCTTTACCTGGAGATTCTTCGATTCGAGACTCTGCAACCGCCGTGCCTATCTGTGTTATCTGGCCCTGAAAGCTATCCGCGCTTTCCTTGAAGCTTTTCTCTTCATTACGGGCTCTCTTGAGATTGTTCTTGGCTTTAGACAGCTTTGATGCTGACGGCGTCTGCTTTCTCAATCCCGCAATCGTCAATCTGGTTGCCGCTATCTTGCTCAGAGTCTTGTTGAATGACTTGCTTTCTTCACGAAGTTCAACTGCGAGTTTGTCAGAGCGTCTGGTCAGATTATCGTAAGTGGATTTGGCGGGTAGCAACTGCGAATGTCTCGATTCCAACGAAGAGTAGGTTTCGTAGTCTTGCCTCAGAGTGTCGAAATTCGCTTCGATGGACAACAGTCTATTGAGCTCATTCTTCTTCTTGTTCACGTCCTTCTGTGCTTCACTTAGCTGACCCTGGATTCCGTCGAGTTTCTCCTTGTGCCGGATGAACTCGTTGTGGTCTTGCTCCAAGGCGTCGACAGAAGCTCCGCCCGGTCTTCAGTGACTGGTCAAGTCGTTCCTTCTTTTTGGTCAGACGTTTGACGGTGTTCTTTAGTTGGGTTATCTGTTTCTTGACTTCGGGAATCTTCTCGACTTCGGCCTGTAGAATCTTGTTTGCCTCTTCCGTTGCGTGGATGTCGCTTTCTCTGGCTTTGGCCTTGTCCTTCGCTAAGCCTTCAAGCCTGAAGTATATGCTCAGGCCAAAAAGCTGCGTGAATGCTTCCTTTCGTGGTTCAGGATTCAGGTCTGTGAGAGCGCTCATCTCTCCCTGGAGGACGACAGTGGATTTCCTGAAGCCTTCCCAGTCAAGTCCGATGGCTCTGTTCTTCACATAATTGTAGACATGCCTACCAATCGCCTTACTCTCTCCATCTTCAAGTCAGCTCCCCGTCAGAATCGTCCTTCGTGATTTCTCTTGTAACAACGTAGTTGTGTCCCTGGTTCTCAAACTCCACTCTGATTGTTGCCTTGCCCGAATCATGGTTTACGAGGTCGTAGATGCTCAGGAAGCCTGATGTGGTCCTGCCCGACGTCCTGAAAGTCTTCCCATAGAGGCAGATACAGAGAGCATCGAGAATCGAAGTTTTCCCCGCCCCGTTCTCTCCCGAGATTAGGGTGACCTGGTTCTGGGGAAAGTCGACCTCAAAACCATCCTTGAATCTTAGAAACCCCTTGAGAGATATTCGCTTAAGCTTCAGATGGCATCGCCTCCTTCGCTTCTCGGATTATCTCATTCGCGAGCCTCATCATGAGTTCGGTCTTTCCTTTGTGCTGGCTCTTGCCTTTGACGTAGAGCTCGACTTCTTTGGACGGGGGGAGTATGTATTCGCCGCCGAGCCCATTGGATTCCGGCAGGGAGACTACGGTCCTCGGTTGCAACTTGTAGTCGAAGATTTTAGCCTCTTCGAGCTTTGACTTGATTTGCCTCCAGTCAATTAGCCGGTTCTCGTCAACATCGATGTTTTCGAGCTTGATTCGGACGAGACAGTTCGCGATTCCAATCTTTTCCTGCTCTATCTTGTCGAGAACGAGCTTCGAGATACTCGCGGCCGAACGACCGCGACAATCAGCGTCGACAATAGTGATCATGTGCCTCGTTGACAGCTTGATAGGCGAAACCTGCGCCGATGCACCAAATTCAACAAGGATCGCGTATTTCTCATCTGCCTCCTCGCCAAATTCATGCTTTTCAGAGGATCCCGGATAATAAATTGGCATCGAGTCGTGTGGCACCTTCTGGAACTTGTGGATGTGTCCCAATGCGACATAATCGAACTTTGCAGGAATCTGCTTGACATCTACCGTGTCTCCGATAAAGGATTCGGGCGTCTGTTCGGAGTTTGTAACTGCCTGTCCAAGCGGAATGTGGGCGACCAGGACTTTGTGATCTGATTTGGAATCCTTCATGGCCTGAGTGAGCATCGGGCCAAAGAGGTTCTTCATCTCGTCGAAATTGGGGAGGAGCTGGTACGCAAACAAAATCATAACCGTTTATCGAAATTGTCGACGGCTCAAGGACAACACGAACACCATCAATCTCCCCAAGCACGAGAAGTGGATTCAAAGTTGT
Organism: uncultured Nitrososphaerota archaeon; assembly: GCA_963772005.1. Classification (GTDB taxonomy): domain Archaea; phylum Thermoproteota; class Nitrososphaeria; order Conexivisphaerales; family DTJL01; genus DATKKG01. The sequence goes on from CAVYVS010000011.1 coordinate 20,301, forward strand.
GGCTATTCTGGGGGTCTCATGATTTCCAGTGATTATCAGGGTGGTGATTCCGGCCTTGGATACCCGCTTCAGTTTGCGTATGACTTCCAGAATGTAGCGGGGGTGAGGGTTGACCTTTGTGAAGAAGTCACCGGCTATCAAGAGGACATCCACCTTCTGGGAAATCGCGAGGTCGGCGATGCTCTTGAAGGAATTCAGGAAATCTATGCTTCTTGCATTCAAACCGGTCTGCGAATCGATTTTTTGATAGTCTGTCTCACCAATGTGGTTGTCAGCGGTATGCAGAATTCGCATCCAAGCCAACCATAATCTTCTGCGGTAAGGATTTATTACTTTGGGGCGGTTTCCTCCCAGTGATGACTCTGGTAAGGCTACGGTTGATTGGAGTCACGAACTCTTGGATGGGGTCCCAAGAGTTTCCATTATCACCCTTTTCCGAGGGGAAATGTCCGGCTCGAATGTTAGGGACTGCTGGGGTCAGCGGGAGATGCTCGCTACTTCGTTCTGAACAGTCGGAACCGAATGAGCGCGTAGATGTATACTGGTAGCGTGAACGCGAGCGCGCGCTGACACCGATGGCTCGGAAGATGCTGAAGTAGAAGCGGCCGGACTCTACGAAGGAAAGCGATGAGGGAAGATAGTAGTGCACGACGAGGAGGTTTCCGAACAGCGCCCCGGCGGCAAGGAGCACAGTCGCGCAGCCGACAAGAGAGTACAGCACCCTCCTGCGGGTCACCAGGGCAGGCGCGATGAGCTTCATTACCTGATACGAAATCAGTGGAGAAGCGATCAGCAGGGCCAGCATCACCGACGCCGTCAAGTAGATTTCGAAGAACGGTGGCACGGGGCCACCAGAGGTGAGCGTCCAACTGGCCGGCGGAAGTTCCCTCGCTACGCCATTGACGAACAGCGAGACGAGCGCAGGATGGGACCCGGCTAAACTCACCCACGGAGTGGGTATCAAGAGGAGCGTCGCGAGGATTGCTGAGAATGCAAGGAGGGGCTCCCTGAAAGTCCTCAACGCGCCGACCGGTTCAGCGTATCGAGGGCCGCGAGTCCATGAGTCTGGAATCCCACTTCCTGCTTAATAGTTTTGTCCGAACAAGACCCCAGCTTCCGCCTCCCAGCTCTCCGCCTCCCAGCTCTCCCCGGCCTGCAACCTCTAATCCCCATGACCCGAAGAACGTACAAGAATCTGGGGTTGGACCATGAGCTACTACTGAGGCGGAGTCGGCAAGCTCGTCCCGTTCGTGATGGGCTGACCGTCGTAATATGCTTGGCTATAATCACTGTTGAACGTTACGCCGGGCTTGAGCACGAGGAGATGGCTCTGGAGACTGACGTAGAAGGCGTCAGAGTACCCGTTCGCGACCATTGGGCGCAGATTGGGGTCAGCGGTCACGTTGAGCCACGCCGCATTCTGCTCTATCGTCGCCACTTGACCCACCCCTATGCTGGACGAGGCAAATGGGCCGGGCGGAAGCTTCCCGCCGAGCGGCAGGACAGTTCGGTACCCCCTCCGCTCAATATCGCACCGTCTGTCGTATTGTACACGATTAAGTACGTGTATCCTGAAATCGGCGCATCTTTGAAGAGGTCTGCTGGGAGTGGCTGATCGATGCTCGAAGGGTTACAGCTGGTGGTGGTCTGCGTAGCGTCGGCAGAGGGGAAGTAGTAACTCGAGACAGCTGCAAGTATCGCTATTCCGAATATCGCTACCACGGCTCCCGCGCCTATCTCCTTCCTGTATCCTTTCAGTGCGCTCAACTTTACTCGCTGTCTGACGGTAGTGCGTGGTCGAGGTATAATACTACAGTTTCGGTATGTTCTCTGTACTCATTACAATTTTTAGGTTGATAAGCGCCTGACGTTATCCGAAGAGGGATGTCCACGGAAGGCCCTGACGGCGAGAATGACGTTCTCAAGGGGACGACCCTCCGGGTCTACCGGTTCATCTTCAAGGAAGGAAAGCCCGTCCGGACGTACGAGGTCCAGAGGTCCCTGAAGCTCTCCTCCCCCTCACTCGCCCAGTACCACATCGCGAAGCTGCTGCGTGCGGGTTTGATCAAGGAATCGGAGAACGGTTACACGGTGGACAGGGTGATGTTCGGCAACCTGGTGCGCGTCAGGCGGATGGTCGTGCCCTTCCAGATCACCTACACGATCTTGTTCGCATCCGCCCTTGTCGTCATGCTCACTGTCCTCCGTCCCCCAATGCTCACCTCCCTCTACGTCTTTGCTCTGGTGGTCGTCTGGATCGCCCTCGCGGCCTCGCTCTACGAGAGCCTGAAGGCAATCAGAGGGTTGTGATGCCGAATCTGCCCAACACCATATCGGCGATTTGACCATGATTGCGTTCTTCTTTCATCACTTGGTCATTCGTGGCAACAGAAAGGGGAGAGACCCTACTTGACCACACCGAACTTGGACCCCAACTCGCCGAAAGGACCTGGTTCCATTACCACCCTTTTCAGAGGGGAAATGTCCGGTCGAATCTGCTTAGCTGACGGACGATTCAGGTTCTTCCAATCGTACAGGGTCTACCGACCGAAAACATGGCAGAATCATCAAAAATCGAGTGTTTGAGCGTCTAATTAGGCTCTAAAATCCCACTCCCCACCACTTTCGGCTTCCTGTAATTCTTCGGCTAACGGGCAGGACTTGTCAAGGTGCTAACTCGCGGCTAATTACCAGAACCGGTGCCGCCGGGTGGGCATAGAGTACTAATGACTCGAGGTTTCGGGGATGAGCTGTCTTAAGCCAGTGTCTGAGATCTCACTGTCAAGGAATCTCCCCAACGTCCAGAGGGCCTTGTCTATCTGCTTGAAACCTTGCCAATTGGGATCTGCGATTTTTCGGCAGGCTTCGACGGTCTTTCTGAGCTCGAAAACGTCATGAAGAGAACGGTCAGAAACGCCCATCCCAAGTGATGCGTGGTCATCCAGCCACTGAATGGCTTCTTTGGCAAAGCGGTCGAAGACCGGATACGCATCCTGTCTATGCCAGTGGCAATACTTGGTGCTGAAAGAGTAGAAGTCTGCTTCCGTACCCTTGTTGAGGACACCGTGTCCGAGACGAAGTCTCTCCACTGCGGCCAAGTCCCCTTCGTCTAAGAGGGGGTCTATGTTCTGTTCCAGAATGTGTTTTCCAACCGAGTATATGTCAAAGATGTTCGTGTGATACAACGAGTTTACGAGGGCTGCTTTCATCAGGATCGGTGTGAGTTGATCATTACGTGGATAGGCTACGAACGTGAATCTCATTGCCTCATCAACGGCGGAATTACCTTCTTCGAGGTCGAAGAAATCTGCACTCCTCCGCAAGATCATGGGAAGATCCGTAGCACGCGGAAGGAGATTACAAACGAGTTCGATATATAGACTGGCCAAGGGTGTTGCTTCGGACTCCCTAACTGTCACCCCAAGATGAGGTAACATTTTCACGGTTCCAAGGGGTCCTGGTCTCACTTCGCGCGATCAAGCCAAGTTGTGATTAGTTCTTGTTCCTGAGCGGTTTTTCTGTTCGCCATGAACTTGGCGTAGATACTCGAAGCACCCGATTCGAAGGAAAGGCTGATGTTGTTCACCATTTCTTGGGGGTCAACTGAGAGCGACAGCGCTCCACTAGACTGAACCAGGTCAATGGTCCTATCGCGATTCGTTGACATGTCAAATATTCTCACAAAATCTGAAAACCAGAACTCGAAGAAGTCCAGAATGACATTGGCATTCTGCCTTCCTCCCCATTCTCTTAGAGACCCATCGTCAATGATTCTAAAGTATACAGCGTCTTGAAAGATTGCGGAGAGAGTATTGAAGGGAGACAACAAATTGGGCAGAGTTCCTTCTTGCATACGCTTTCGGAGCATGAATAGAATAAGTGAAAAGTTAGCCAGCTCGCCTCGTTTGTACGTCAGAAAGACTTGATCATTCGGCCATCTCTTTAGGAACTCTCGATGAGCGAGATATTCGTCGTAACCCGAAACTTGGTTAGCAAGAAACTCCATCATCTCTGGGCTTGTCTGTGGAACCGGAACATTTGACATCGGGATTGTCAGGATGTGGCACGCTTCGTGGCGCAGACAAGCAAGAAGCGTGTTTTTGCTTTGGCAACTCACAATGTATGGGTTGTAAGTGAGGCTAAGAATCCCGTTAGGCTCGATGTGAGTGTCGTAGACACCCTGTCCCCTCGTTCCGTCTTTCACAATCGACTTTTTGTACTTGGCTTTGGTTGAAACGAGAACATCTTCAAGAAGTCGACGAACCTCATCCGGTGAATGTTGATAACGGGGACCCGTCCATCGCGCCGAAATGGCTATCTCGCAACTCGGCTGGAACAGAGCCCATTAAATCAGGGTTGATGAGCTTGCACGTGGGACACTCGGCGATTAAGTTGCCATACATTCTCGAACACCTAACGCACTTCGGAATATCATGACACCTGACTTGCCGTTCGGAACATGCGTTATTATTCCTTGGATGTAACTGGAAGGGACTGGGCGGGGTTTCCCGCTACCATGCAGTTGGTCCTGGCCTGGTCGAACATCCAATCGAGCGTTTCTCGTGAGTCGCTTACAAGGGATTTCCTGAAGTCCTTCCAGCTCGAAGTCCCACCCTCAAGAGCCATCCTGAAAGTCGGGACGGTCCTGCCCCTGATGTCGCCCGTGCTTAGGTGAGCATTAAGGTGGCGAATCGAAAGCGGTACTCGAATCAGAGGGTTCCCTGAAGCTGTTCAGCAGTCACGGGGAGGATCATGCGTTTCGCAACGGTTTTTTTCGCCTCCGCGGAGCTCACGACCCGACTTCGATTACGAGCCAGACGGCCTGCTAAGTGTGGAATCCGCCGGGGTAGCATGCTCGAAAGAGCTTGGTTCCTGAATCCGCATCCATTACGAGCGAACAGTCCCTTTCCGTTCTTAAATAGGTAACCGAAGCCATTAGAAAGGCACCTTGTTTGGTGAGCTCTTCGAGGAGTACCTGAAGAACGGGTTTGACAGGCAGGCTCGTTGGCAGACTCCCGTTCTCGCTCTATCTTGCGCTTCTGTACTATGCCTACCGACAGTACTTCGGTCCCAGTTATTCGTTCGACACCGTATCCATCGCTGCTCTGATCATCACGCTTCTCCTGTTCATGGTAACGTCATTCCTATTCGGCAGGCGCACATCGAAAAGGCTCTCTGATGGGTTCTTCAGCCAAGACTTCAAGCCCTTCGTGGCCAAAATGCGAGCCATCTACGAGGGCAACGACTCTTTGGCTGCAGATCTGGACAAGGTCCAGGTCTGGTCTGACATGCTGCTGGCTGCGATCAGTGGCGTCTCAATCTCGCTGTTCCTCTCACTCGCCTTCCTGTTCGGCCTCGCTTACCTTGAGCCTACGTTCGAAGTGATGGGATTTACAATCGTGTTGTTGACACTCTACACTTTCTATGAGATCGTCAAGGCGCCATTGAGGGAAGAAGGGGACGAAGAAGAGCAGCAGAAAGCCCCAATGGACCTGTTCGAAGCCTACACGGTCACGAATTCTGTGCAGAAGCTTCCTCTGAGATCCAAGAGCCTTCTCTTCCTCGCTGGGAAGTTCTTCGCGCCAATAGCCCACATCGACGTGCCGAAGTTCACCATGGCGGCGCCTCTCGTGTATGAGAACCCCGAGTTGTCTCGCGAGATGCTTCGACTGACCAACCAGAACGAGCCAGATCTCAAGGTCTACCTGAAGGATGAGGATGGGTTGACGCTAAAGTCCTTCTTCGAAGGAGACTATGACGTCAAAGCTGAGAGCATCACCGTCATGGGAAGCCAAAGCCCCAAAGCCGTCATGCCGTACATCCTGGATTCTAACTACAAGTATGAATCCTATGAGAGGAGGGTCTGGTCAGGGTTCAGCATTGTCGACACCACCCAGTCCAGGGCAATAGCCAGGGGATTCGTGCACAAGTTCCGAGCTGTTGCGGCGCAGACCAAGGCGACCAAAGGAGGCGAAAAGTTGACCCCGAACTACGTCAACATGAAAGCCATCCAGTTCGTCTTGGTCGGCGACCGCAGCTTCGTTCAGTACTTCAAAATCAAGGTGGAGTCGCTTGCCGTGAAGGTGCCGAGCGAGGTCCTCAACATCAAGGACTTCTGGAAGCCCGAACGGTAGCCACAGACTCTCTCAACTTATACGCCACACTGTAGTGGTAAATGCGAGGGACGGAGGTCACAAGGTGACCATTCCCGCAGACTTCGATGGCTTCATGAATCAGGTTCTCGGCCAGAAGATGCAGGACGCCATGTCTCCGACTCACGTCGCCGGCGACTTCAGCATCGTGGAACACCAGAAGGTTTGACGCGAGGGATTGTCTTCCAATCGTCATAAATCCATTCCACTACAGCCTTTTCCCATGGGGAAATGTCCAGATAGTCGTGCTGAGACTCGGTCACGATAGCAGACTTCGGCCCGATTGGGAGCTGGGTCCGTCACCGTCGACCTCCTGCTCGCTCCTCCCTACGCCGGCGGGAACCTTTCACTGAGCCTGAGCATCCAGCTCACCGTGCTGGGAACGGGTATGGTCTTGGGCCATGAGTACACAGGGCAGTTCACTCTACGGCTGTTCGTCGAGCCGAACCAGATGGTGCTGACGACCAACCAGTAACCGCTGATTCCACTATGCCTTCTTCTCTGGACGGGCCAGCACATAGCCGGTGGCAAAGATCACGCCTCCGGCGACCATCAGGCCGGCGGCAGCCTCGAACCCCAGCCCGGGCGCTATGGCTATCGAACTCTGAAAGACCGCATAGGAGACGCTCGTGTTCGAATCACCCGCGTTCAACAGGACCACCATGAGCGGCTCGACATCCTTGGGAATGAGGTCTGTTTGAAGATGGCCTCTTGCAGACACGTTGTACTCCGCTATGAGCTGACCGCCGTGGGACGAGAGATAGTCCAAGAACGCGGAGGAGTTGCCCTCCCCGTATCCGAAGCCGATGAAGGAGTTTGGCGGCGATACACCCGACACCGAAGACTGAAAGGTGGCGTCGTTGGTTTTCATCACGTATACCGACGCCGAGACGTTCGTGGGAATCGCACTCAGGTACACAGCCTGCCTCGGACTGACGAGCGGGGGACTGCAGCAGACGATATCGTAGCTGTGGGGCGGAAGAAGGTCCGACGATACGAACTCGCCCGGGGGCGGCCCGGCGTTCAACGAGCACCTGCGCCATCGCCCCCGCAATCGCAAACGCAAGACCGATGGCCACCAGGACCGTTCCGACCCTCTTGACCAGACTCGCGTATCTGTGCGCTCTCAATCTCTCACCGCTCTCAAAGCTCGAGCTTCCTTGCGAACCAGAAGACGCCCGCCGCGAGGAGGATGACCGAGATGGCATAGTTCCCGACGAGGTAGACCAGGGTGGCCTCGAAGCCCGGGATCCCCCATGTGGAGCTGAAGAAGCCGGTGGACCCGTCGTTGAAGTTGAAGTTGTAGTAGCTCTGAAGCGCGATCGCCGGGTTGAGCAGGTAGGTGAGGCCCAGAAGGGCTGCATCCTTCGTCTGTCCTGCCACCCCGACGAAGAGGTTGACGAAGAGCCCCACGAAGAAGTAGGAGACGATCCCGATGAGCAGTGGCACCCCGCTGCTCTTGGCCAGCACACAGACTAAGAGCACGATCATCGTGATCAGGATGGGCGTTGCCAGAACGGAGAGATAGTTCAGCAGGAGCGTCGACGCCTGCTGGCTCGCAAGACCCGGCATCATGATCAGGATCACCGCGAGCTCGGCCAGCGACAGGATACCTACAGCAACACCCACCGACGAAAGAAGCCTCGCACCGAGCAGCCTTCTCCGGCTGAGCGGGTACGTCAGGAAGGTCTGCATGAGCCCCTTCTCGAGGTCGCCACCCAGCCCGAACGAGATGTTCTTCCAGATCAATATCATGAAGACCAGGATCGGAAGGCCGACCGCGCCACCCATGCCGAGATAGCTGTACGCGAGGTACGTGGTGTTGTATCCCTGAAGGGATGAGGTCGAGATGAGGATGCCCACTGCGAAGAGGAACGCGAAGATCTCGAGAACGGGATAACTGTAGTCCTGCTTCAGGAAGATCGAGAGCATCTCGGTGAACGCCGGACCCTTCCGTCTGTGGGTGCTTTGACGTCCGGCCGTTCTCGACCCCTGGTCGCTCATCGACTGGTTGCCCCCTTCTTTCCGGTCTGACCATCCTCGGACGGGGACGTCGCCCTTCTGAACAGCTCTTCAAGCGAGGCGCTCTTCGATTCGATGCCATAGAGCTCGGCGCCAACCTCCAGGGCAATCTTGGGAACGTCGCTGTAGAGCCTCGAGCTCGAGTCCTGGGTCGTCTCGACGAGCAGGTTCTCGCCCGAGGCCTCCACCTTCAACACGTAGTCGAGGGACTTGATTCTCCCTGCCAGCGCAGCGACCCTGTTCGTGGTTATCCTGGTGGCCGAGGACTTGAACGTCTCATACAGGTTCTGCAGGTTCCCGCTTGCGACGACCCTGCCAGCCGAGATTACCGCTGCCGTGTCGCACACCCGGCTCAGCTCCTGCAGGAGGTGCGACGAGATGAGGAACGTGATCCCCTCTTCGCTGTTAAGACGCGTGATCGATTCCAGGACCTCGCCTCTGGCCTGAGGGTCGAGGTTCGACGTGGGCTCATCGGCCATGACGAGGTCCGGCTCGTGAATCAGGGCGTGCGCGAGCGCAAAGCGCTGCGTCATCCCCGCGGAGAGCTTCCCTATGTCCCTGTCGAGAGCCGACGAGAGGCCCTCTCGCCTCAGAAGCTCGATGGCATCCCGCTCAGGGAACCCTCGCATCCTCGCGACGCGCTCCAGATACTCGCCCACCTTCATGTTCTTCGGGAAGTTGGGCTTCTCCTGGACTATGCCGATTCTTCCCATTATCCCCGGATTGTCCCAGGGGTTCTCGCCGAAGACACGCGCCTCTCCGGAGTCAGGCCGCAGGAGGCCGAGCAGGACCTTTATGGTCGTGGTCTTTCCAGCACCGTTCGGACCGATGAGACCGGTGATGGCGCCCTTCTGGACCTGGAACGAGACGCCTCTCAGGGCTTTGAACCTTGAAAAGCTCTTTTCAAGCCCGATCGTCTCTATGAGGGCGCTCCCCATGTCGCAGGGGCCCGATCAGCGATGTATTGAGCTTGTGCTCCTGGGTCGTGACCGTTGTGAACACCCCTCCGGTACCCGGGACGTTTGCTGTTAGAGATACCATTGGGGCAAAAACCGCGAAGAGCGGTATCGCGGCCACCCCAATAGCCAACAGCATGAAGAGGGTTCTCCGCCTTCTCACGCCGTTTCGCTTTCTTGTAGGTCGATTCCTGATTAATAGTTATGTCCGAACGGGCACTCCGGCTCGTGAACGAATGCGTTCCATTACAGCTATTTTCAGAGGGGAAATGTCCGGATAGATGTTCTAAGACTCGATCACGACGTCTCTTGCCCATAGTTGGGGAAGAGGCGCCTCAGCCGTCTGATTCTCTTCTTGGGAGGCGGATGGGACTCAGACCCGCCGGCATACCGGGGGTCCGAATCGAAATCCTTGAACACTTCGATTAGATGGTCTGGTCCGAGAACCTTTGCTGCTTCTTCGTCTGCTCGGTACTCGTTCCTGCGCAGTGCGACGATCAGGAGCAGGTAGAATACGGCGAGGCCCCCGAGGCTCAGCGAAGATAGACGACAGGACCATGCCAATCGCGAGGGTCGCCAGAGTAACCCCACCCACCACCCATATCATGTCGAGGTAGGAACGCTTCGACGTCTTCAGGTGCCGCGAGCTCATGGGCGAGGATGCTCACGGCCTGTTCGAGCGTGTACTTCTCCTTCCAAGTTCTGGGCAGCGTGATGACTCCCGACGTCATGTTCGTGTAGGCCGATTCGACCTTCGGATTGTCGGTAAGCCTGATCTTCTTCGAGTAAGGGTACCCCATCTCCTTCGCTACGGAATAGAGCTCCGGGAAGTCGGTTTCTTCCGGTGCGTGTTTCCGATTGTAGAGGTATGTCTCTATGGAGAACGCGATCGGTGCGGCGATAATCTGCGAGAACGCTATCGTGAATCCAAAGTACAACGGGACGAAGGAGGAGATGAGAAGGAGCTGTGTCAGCGGAGTAGTGAAGATCAGAATGACCCTCAGCATGGATATCCACGCCAGAGTTCCGACGACGAAGGCGACTCTGAACTTGTATCTCAGGAAGAAGAAGCTTGCCTTGGCCTTGAGGTCAGTGAGGCTATTCATCTCTTCTCGCCCTCGGTAGGCTCAGGCGGATCATTTCGAGCGTCTCGTCCGCTTTCTCCGTCGTTACGAAGAACCTGCCAGCCACAGGCCTGGAGGCCTCCTTGATGATGCCGAACTCACTCTTGACGAGTCCCATGTCCTCGAGTATCTCGAGGTGATGCGAGACCAGCCGGGAGCTTCACCAACTGCCTTCGCGATCTGTTCGATGTACATGGCCTCCGGCTTCCCAGTTAGTAGCGTCACGATCCTGAAGCGGATGGGCTGAAAGACCGCGTCTTCCACGCCTTCGTCGATGGTCAAGTTAAGCCAATGGCGAGATGTAGGCAGTAATAAGGATATTGGTATGGCCGAAATCTCGTTTCGGCCAACGAAAGACCAGACTACCTGGAGCCATAGCGGTTGCTTATCCCACTCTTCTCTAATTCCCTGGAAGAGGCCTCCTTCTGTAGGCCAATCCGTTTCGGTACTTTGTCTTCACGAATGATTTCTTGTCCAACATCATTCGCGCTATTATCATCCTCAAGCTCTTCGACCTGCCTGCAGTCGTAACCTCGTAAGGGCTGACAAGCTCTGGAATGCGCCTGGGCATAATTACCATCAAGTCCCCGATCCGCTGGACGCCAGGATGTTCGCCTTCATTTAACATCGCATCCACTATCATCTTCGCAACTGGCTTTGCGTAAAACCTGTTCGTCTGCAGAGGTGGCTTCACGCCCACGATTGCAGAGAGGGCTTCGTAGATGTCGTCATTGTTGTCTGTCTTGAGGATGCATACCTTGATACTGTGAGGATGGGGGCCATGTGTACCCGAGTGATCGATGCTCCCGATGACTCGCTCGCAGCTGACCAAAGCGTACAGCGAAAGGTATGGCGTGCGCTTGTGGATTCCGCCAGAGATGCTATCCCACCCAATCCCACTCAGATCACGGCGCGCGGCGCTCCCCACCTGATAACTGCTCGGTCGTCTCCGGATGTTGATCGTCGTCTCAGGTTCGATCTTGCTCAAGTGCCAAATGTGTAAGCGGTCGGGTCTTAAAACGATGATGGGCAGTTTCGGATGGGAAATGTCCGGTCGAGTGTTAGGAACTGCTGGGGTCGGCAAGAGATGCTCTCGCTCACGGAAGCCGTCCGAGTTTCTGAAAGGCGGCGAGCTTCATCCTTGACTACTTAGACCTGCGCCGACTCAGTGTCAGGAGGGCGCCAGCCAACACGAGGATCACGACGACCGCGCCAGCCAGAAGGTATTGGCCCTGACCCGGGCCGGGGGAAGAGAGTGCGGTGCCGCTGGAAAACGCCGCCGAGGCCGGTAGTGCGCTGCTCGTCACCGAGAGGCTCGGAACGGTGGGCCACTGCGAGGGGGAGAGGACCGAGACCGTGTCCGAAACGGAGTCCGCCACGTAGACGTAGCCGTTGGCCGGGTCGAAGGTTATGTCCGCGGGCCCGGAGCCGACCGCGACGGCCCCGACCACCTCGTTGGTCGAACCGGCTATGACGGCGAGCTCGCTCGAGTTAGAGTCGCCCACGTGGACGTCCCCGTTGATGGGGATGTAGGCGACCGGAAGTGGCTCGCCTCCCACGGGGATGGTCGCCACAACCTGGTTGTTCGAGCCGTCTATCACGGAGACGTCGCCCACATGCCTCCGCCGCCGGACGAGGAGTATTTTCTCATGACGTTCTTCGGTTTCCTTGCAGTTGGGCTATACTTTTTGGGGAAGATTTCTAAATCGCTCAAGCGTGGGCGCTGAGATTCTAAATCACGATGATGGCTACTTCACAGCGACATACGCGAGAACCATGTTTCCCCACTCGTCGCCGGCGAAGACCGTGTAGACGCCCGGATTCAACGGGTGAAAGGCCTCTGTGCTCGAACTCCCTGACCAATATCCGATAATCGAAACGCTGTCAGAAAGGCTCTGGGCCGTCGAGGTGTTGTCGCCTGCCCAAGTGAGATCAACGACAGCGTTATCACTTTGAGGAGCAAAATCGTCACTGAACACATACGGCTTGGCGGGACAATCTTCAGGTCGCGGCGCCGAGGTAGTATTCGCGTTCGGAGTGTATATCGTCAAGGGCGTCCCAGAAGATATGTTCTGGTTCGTGTAGTATCCCTGGTATAGCGTGATGCCGAACGGGAGTTCGAAGGTGCCGCAAGGACCAAGTGACAGGTTCGCATTGGGCCAGCTCTGGACAGCGGATATGTAGTTGTAGGTCGTCAGGGCGTTGAACTCGCCGACGTTCGCTTCAATGGCGTAGTCAGGCGACGCGCTTCCGGGGTTCATTACCGTCTCGCTGACGTTGAGGTTGAGTTTCAGTGCGCTCGGCTGGCCGGTCGGGGTCGCGACACAAGCAGGTGGCAGACCGCTCACGCCTATCGTCACGTCAGAGCCGCTCACCACCACAATGCCTGACGTTGGCTGGACTCCCGCAATCTGGACAGTGTAGCCGTATGTCCCGTCGGGAACCGAGAAAGACTATCGTCGAGTACTTCTGGAAGGCACCCGATTCAGTCGCAGTGTTCGTGGGAATCGGCAGAGTCGCGTTGGAAGGCTCCAGCTCGGTCTCGTTTCCAAGTGTGACTTCCCACGGGGCCGTGTACACGGGCGGAGTGCACCAACCGGCCTGCTGAAAGGTCACCTTGTAGACCTGACCGGCTACCTGAGAGTGGCCGGACGAGCTGGGCGGGCTGGTCGAGACGCTCGCCGCTCCCGACGGCCACGGTATAGTGACGTATAGCGTCTGGTTCTCGCCGACATCTACGATCGCGTAGTTGTACGATTCGAAGTTGCCAATCTTGACGAAGTAATACTGCCCGGTAGCGTCCGCGATGGTGACCCACCCGGTGTTGTTCGTAGTATACGTCTTTCAGGGGGCACGCCGGGATGGTGTAGGTCGATGTCCCAGAGACGACCGTGCCGTTTGCACCGACCGACGACCCGTTCCCGACCTCAGTGACGCATTCCTTGGTCGTCGGACCGCCGGGCGTGAACGCAACGTCGTCCATTGAGGAGGCCGGCCCGGCTACGACCGAATCACCGTTGACCATCCCGAGAGTCGAATCGTTCAGCACCCGAATCAGGATCGCGTGGCTGGCGACGGAGGAGCTCTGGGACGACTGCGTGGTTGGCGTGCCATCGGCGATCGTGGTCGTCGATAAACCGGTGTCCGAGGCGGTGTCATTCGCGGATGACATCGCAATTAACAAAGTGCCGGAGCCGAGCACCAGCGCCACGGCAATCGCCGCGATGAGCAGCTTGCGCCCGCTGGAGATAGCCCGTCTGGCGACCATCTCAGTTGCACACCCATCCACGCATCGTTGTAGGTGTGACGACGCTGTTCGTCGTGGGGTTGACGAAGATTTGAATCTCACAGCTTCCATTTGCTTGGCCGATGTTCACCTGATAATCGCCAGCGAAGGTCTCATTTCCTGAACTTGGGAAGAAGGTGACCGATTGCACATAGTACTCGGACTGGGCCGTGTACTGCTTCACCGTGCTGTTCGAAAGCGCCACCTGTATGATCTGCATCTGCTGACCTGTGAAGGAGATGGATTGGCTGAAGTTGGGGAGGTCCTGAATCCCGACGTTGATCACCTGATACGCAGAGGGAGGCGTGAACTCTACCGTCACGTTGATGTTGAACCTCTGCGAATAGGTCAGGGAATACTCGGACGTCCAGTTTCCGCTAATGGCTCGACTGTCCGTCACGCTGAACGTAACGAAGACAAGCGAAGATCCGTCCTGGCCTTGGACAACCGGTCCGACTCCATATCCCTGAGTGCTGTTTACGTTCTTGCTCCAGTAGGCCTGGACGGAAGGAGAACTGAACGCGACGGAGTCTACTTCCGTGAAGTTGACTCCATCATTCACTATCGGAAGGCTCGTCCCGTTCTGCGTTGGCGTGCTGGTCGATGGGAGCGTGGTGACGGTCGTCGTGGTCGAGCTTGTCGTCACGCTCTCTGGCCCTGAAGTGGTGGTCGTCGCCGTGGCTCCTGGAGCAATCGATGTCGTCGAACTGGTGTTCGATGCTGTGCTGACCTCACCAGGCTGAGTCGGGAACGAATAGTTTGCAATAATTGCAAGGCTGAACGCCCCAATGAGAGCTATCGTCACGGCAATCCCGACCTGCCTCTTGTACTCGGACAACTTTCTTTACCTGTGGATATTGACAAGCTCGGGATATACCACTACGTTTTAGAAGAGGGCTTGCGGTCGTACTAATTCGTAGTATTAATAGGCAGACGGCTAACGTCGGCGTTGATGCCTTGTCGGCGAGCGAACCCTCAGAGTCTCCTGACATCTACGATGCCTCCCTGAAGGGCACCACCTACAGGGTCTACCGGTACATGTACAGGATCGGAAAGCCCGTGAGGGTCAACGACGTGCAGAGGGACCTCAAGCTGAGTTCTCCTTCCGTGGCCCAGTATCACCTCAAGAAGCTGCTCCGGCTGGGACTCGTGAAGGAGGTTCCCGAGGGGTACGCGATAGACAAGGTCATCTACGAGAAGATGGTCAGGATAGGGAGGGTAACGATACCCTTTCAGGCCGCGTATGTCGCGTTCTTCGCAGCGTGCGTATTGGTGCTGCTGACATTCCTCAGGCCGGCAGTGCTTACCTCGACATACGTCTTCGCGCTCGGCGCCATCGTTGTGGCCCTGGTTGCTTCAGTGTACGAAACGTGGAGGACGCTCACGCGCCTCAAGTAATTCCAACGGCTCAAGCAGTAACCTCCTTCGGCTCGTTAACAAATCCGTTCCGCTACCACCGTTTTTGGTGGGGAGATGTCGGCTGTCCAACCCTGATTAGAACTCGACCTATCCTTGAGTTACGGCGAGTCGTGGTCTATCCTGTCCCAGAAGAGTCATCTCCTCGAGGATTAGGTCCACTAACAGCCCGCAAGTCTTGGCCGCGAGCCTCTCATCCAACTCGGCGACCCTTCGAGAAGTCCAGGCGGTTTCCAGCATCAAATCGTCGAATCTTCCGAAGAATCGACTTCCGGACCCTGCTGCCGATAGCCGCTCTATCACTCTATCAATGTAGTCGATGAACCTACCAGGCCTCCAGTTCTCCATGATCTCGTGGATTTCCATATGCACGCCGAAGTCGGAAAACAATATTCCTCTTTCAGCGTATTCAACCGCCTCACTTCGACTCCCTTTGCATCTTGCGTTTCTCCTCAAGAATGTCCCATGCAGAGAGTACGTGGGGATTTTCTCGAAGAATCCTGGCTATCTTCTTACTGTGATGTGTAACGAGGTGCCCCTGCAAGAGACTTTCAGACGGGAAGATGATTTCAACCTGTTTGCTCTTAATCTTTCTCGTCACTCTCGGGTGGTTATTGTCGAGGCAGAGGTTGCATACGAAACTTCCTTCTGCCCCGTGGATTGCGATTCTTTCGCCGCATAATTCAATCCAATGAGGCAGCGCTGTTCCTTCACAATCATGTGACATGTCTCGGCGCTACCTTCGACGGAGTGCTCCTCACATCGGAGATAACGGCGAAAGTCCGAGATATAAATCTCCGAAATCACAGCATACAACCCAACTGAATCAGGGGCACACCTCGAGTAGCCGGAGTGCCTATTTCCGTCCTCCACTGTAATCCACCGAGGACTCAAGAACTGGGGGTCGATGATGCCATAAACGGACGAGCATTGAATAATTTGCCAGTAAATTAGGGCTG
>CAVYVS010000012.1:0-4317 GCA_963772005.1 uncultured Nitrososphaerota archaeon
TGTATTTTTCTTGTGCTCTCTCCTGGTTCGGTTAGTGCTAGCGCTCTGGGCATCTACGTGCATGCCCTGTTTCTCAGCATCTCCCTGGGCTTCCCCCTCGTCATCTGTGGGCTTCTCTATCAGTTCCATCGGACCGGCGACGGGGAGTACTCCGAGCCGTCAGACGCTACTGGCGTCCTCGCTCTCAACTTTGCGTTGGGGGCAGTGACCGGGACCCTGGTGGAGTTCGGGGCTCGTCCAGGCCTGGCCCGGCGTCATGTTCGTCATAGCGACCTTTGGTTTCGCTCCCTTGGTGCTGGAGCTCCTCGCGTTCGCCGGCGAGATAGTCTTCCTTCTATGGTTCATAGTCACGCTGGGGAAGGCGAAGGCTGCCATCAGTGCCCTCATCATGGGAGGATACTGCGCCTTCGCGGTGCTTTCGGGGCCTCATACAGCGGTCAACAGCTGGATGAACGCTCCGTGGGGCACCGGGTCGCTTGCGTCGGCCATCTACCCCTTCCTCCCGTCATATGGTCCCACGGCAGCCAACCTGCAGTCCCTGGTGAAGCTCAAAATTCTCTTCTGAGCTCTTTGCTCTCGGGCGTGAGCCCCTCGCTTCTGGTCCAGAACTCTTCGGCGGCTCGGTCTCTGGCTCACCCTGGCCGACCCCTTCGTTGCCCTCGTCTCCCCTTTACGCCTGGGCAAGCATCCTCCACACGGTCACCGCCGGGATGATTGTAGGGGTCTCCATAGCGCTGGCCGGCTACTCGATCAGGTTCCTCAGGACTGGAGGCGCCTCCTACAGGAAGGTGATCCGGGTCATCCTCCCGATCCTGCTGATCCTGGTCGTCCTTCAGCCCACCGTCTTCGGGGACATGATGGGGAAGGCGGTCACCGCCTACGACCCCACCAAGTTCGCCCTCTTCGAGGGAGCCAATGTCAGCTTCAGGAACCCGCTGATAGCCTTCCTGGCCTACGGCGATCCATCCCACGTCGTCGTCGGATTCGACTCCTTCTTCTCCGCCATCAGGTCCTTGGGGAACCTCACCATCGGCCACTGGCCTCTAGCGTCGTGCCAGGCCTCTCCGCGGGGCCGGCGGCGAACGTCACCCTGGCATCCGTCGACGCTGCCGATCTCACCAGCGCCGAAGCGAACATGGGCTTTGTGAACACAGGATACTACGCGATGATCGTCGCAGGCATACTCGACCTCTTCTCCGTGGCGGCCTTCGTCTCCTTTGTCTACCGGGTCCCCCTCCTCACTGCGGTGGCCCGGAAGCTCTTCGGAAGGCTCGGCCAGGGACGCACCTTCGCCCTCCTGGGCCTCCTCGCGATGTCGTCGTCCATCGTCGCGGCGGCCCGAGGCTGGGCTGTGAGGGAGGTGGGTCGCAAGCCTTGGACGGTCTACGGCCTCATCTATCCTGCAGAGGTCGTCTCACCCGTCTCCATGAGCCCGCTGGTGATGGCGGCCTTCGTCGCGGTCTTCGTCTCAATGGCGGCCATCGGCGTCTACGGGATGTACGTCTTCGCCACGAGCCCCATGAAGTTCCTTCAGCTTCCATGGGAGGATCCGGGGATAGCAGTTGAACGGGCTCGAGCTCCTCGGCTACTCCTTCCTGGGGACGGCCCTGATCGTGCACATAATCATCGTGAACATAACCATCGGCACCGGCTGGATTTCCGCCGTAGCCCGATTCCTAGGATGGAGGAGGAACGACGCCGGCCTGGTGACCATGGGACGGAAGACCTTCAAGATCCTTATCGTCCACGAGCTATTCAGCGGGGTATGGGGGACCATCATCACGATAGTCCTCGCCGCCTTCTTCCCGAGCCTTATGGCGACCTTCACCGACGTCCTCTTCTACCCTCTCCTCATCTCCCTATCCTCCATCATAGTGAGGATACCCTCCATCGCCCTCTTTTGGTACACATGGGGAAAGGTCCGCCCCTCCGTCCATTCGGCCATCGGCTTCGCAATGGCCCTGTCAGGCTTCGCGGTGCCTCTGGGCTTCAGGTTCCTCTTCGCCGAGGTCAACTATCCCTACGCCATCGGCTCGGCCCTCCAGGGCGCGGCAAGCGCCTCCCTTACGGCGGTCTTCTTCAACCCCCTCTACCTCCCCCTCATCATCCACACTTGGGCGGGTGCCCTCTCGATCGGTGGCTTCGTGGTCGTCTCCTTCTTCGCGCTGAAACGCAACGTGGACGTCAAGTCGGCCTGGACGGGCCTTTGGCATGGCGTCATCTTCTTGGGGGTCCAGGGAGTAGCTGGCCCCCTCTACCTCTTTACGCTCGGCACCTATGCCCCTCTTCTCTACGCCAACATCTTGGACTTGGCATCGAGCTCCTTCGATGCCCTCCCCGTCTTCCTGCTCAAGATGGCGGTGGTGGTGGGCCTGGCGGTCGTCTCGTTCAAGACATGGGGGGCGATCAGGCGCGGCGCCGGCTCAGTGCCCCGCTACGCCCTGCTCCTCGGACCCCTCGCCATGGCCGTGGCGGTGGCGGGCGAATTCCTCAACGACGCCGGGAAGTACCCCTATATGGTGCTTACCGGCATGACCGGGACTGACTCCCTCCGACCTAATCAACGTCTACACGATGATTTCCCCCGCCGTGGTCTACGGGGTGCTCCTGGTGCTCCTGCTCTTCGTCTTGATGTTCGTCGCCGTAGTGTATTACGCGCTGAACAGGCGATTCCTCTCCGAGACCCCAGTCGAATGAAGGGCTTCCCGGCGGTCGGGCCGAATGGTCACCGTGTCATGAACGCCTTAAGTCGAGCTTAGACATTTGATGACCATAAATACAGCAGTTGTCGATTGCCCCTCCCAGAACGACGCCGTTCTACCCCGGTTAATATAGTAGGTTCCCCGGATGTGGTCAATCTTGGTTCAGCTCACCGACGTCACCTTCCGTGACGCCCAACAGTCCACCTTGGCCACGAGGCTTAGGACAGAGGACATGCTTCCCATCGCCCCCACCATGGACAAGGTGGGCTTCTACTCCCTCGAGACTTGGGGAGGGGCCACCTTCGACGTCTGCCTGCGGTTCCTCGGGGAGGACCCGTGGGAGCGGCTCAGGCTCCTCAAAGAGAGCATGCCCGAGACGCCCATGCAGATGCTCGAGCGGGGGATGAACGTGGTAGGGTACAGGAACTACCCCGACGACGTCGTTGAGAAATTCATGGAGGTCGCCCACCGGGACGGGGTCGACTACTTCAGGATCTTCGACGCCCTAAACGACCTTCGCAACCTGAAGACGCCAATAGAGGCGGCCAAGAGGGTGGGGGGCCACGCCCAGGGCGCCCTTTGCTATGCGATAACCCCGGTCCATACGGTCGACTACTACGTCAGCAGCTTCAGGGCGCTGGCCGAGATGGGCTGTGATTCGCTCTGTCTCAAGGACATGGCGGGGATGATCTCCCCTCAAGGGGCCTACGACATCATCTTCGGCTGCAAGGAGAGCGGGATCGACCTCCCCATGGCGCTCCACTGCCACAGCACCAGCGGCATGACAAAGCTGCCTACATGCGCGCCTGCGACGCCGGCATCGACGTGATGGACACCGCCATCTCACCCCTCTCCGGAGGGACTGGCCAACCGGCCACCGAATCAATGGTGATGGCCCTGCGCGACACCCCCTTTGACACCGGCTACGACGTCGACCGCCTCCTCGAATGCCGGAAGTACTTCCTGGGCATCTGGGACAAGTACAGGGAGTACCACAGGGAGCAGGCCATGAAGGTGGACCCCTCGGTGGCCATGCACCAGGACCCAGGAGGGATGCTGTCGAACTTCATCTTGCAGCTGGAGGAGCTGGGGGCCGCGAACAGATACTACGACGTCCTGAAGGAGGTCCCCCGGGTCCAGAGGGACTTCGGATGGCCTCCTCTGGTGACCCCCACCTCCCAGATAGTAGGAGTCCAGGCGACCTTCAACGTCGTCTTCGGGCGATACAAGAGGGTGACAAACCAGACGAAGGAGTACCTCAGGGGCATGTACGGGCGGCCGCCCTCGGCGATATCCGAGGACATCAGAAGCACAGTGCTGGGCGAAGACTGGCAGGACCAGATAGTGGACTGTCGCCCTGCCGACCTTGTGGAGCCCATGTTCCAGAAGTGCAGGGAGGAGATGGAGGCGAAGGGGCTTGCGGTGGAAGAGGAGCAGGTCCTGTCGTCGCCATGTTCCCCGCCGAAACGGAATCCCTCCTCAAGAGCGGGTACAGGGAAGTCAAGCTGGCCAGGAACCGGAACTGATGGAGTGGCTGGGCCTCTCCTTCCACCTCGGCATCGTTAAATAGAGTCCGCACGCAAGTATGAACCGAGCTAAGGAAAGCCCATTGACC
>CAVYVS010000013.1:0-49911 GCA_963772005.1 uncultured Nitrososphaerota archaeon
ACCCAGGCGAGCCTGCTCCCGGTGGCCGTCCAGCTCTTCGTCGCCGTAGCCTTGTCAGTGGGCCTCTCCGTCAAGCTAGCCGCCTTCGGCCTCCACGTGTGGCTTCCTCACGCCCACGCCGAGGCCCCCACCCCCATCAGCGCCCTCCTCTCTCCGGCGATGATCGGCATCGGAGGGTACGCCCTCCTCCGCTTCCTGGTCACCCTCCTCCCCAGCGGCTACTCCATCGTGTCCCCCTACCTGCTGTTCTGGGGCTTCATCACCATCCTCTACGGCGGCCTGATGGCCCTCGCCCAGGACGACATCAAGAGGCTCCTCGCCTACTCCAGCATCAGCCAGATGGGCTACATCTTGGTGGGCATCGGGTCGGCCAGCTCTCTGGGGTTCGGGGGCACAGTGCTACAGTACGTGGCCCACGGCCTTGGCAAGGGGACGCTCTTCATGGTGGCCGGCGTCCTGATCATGGAGACCGGCACCCGATCAATCTCCAAGCTCGGAGGCCTGGCCAAGAAGATGCCCCTGACCGCCACCCTGGCGCTCATCGGCTTCCTGACGATAATGGGGGTGCCGCCCAGCGCCGGGTTCATCTCGGAGTTCTTCATCTTCGAGGGCGCCTTCTCTACTGCCGCCCTGAGCGGCTCTACCCTCCGGTTCGCCCTGGCCTTCCTCGCCATGGTGGCCTCCCTTCTCACCTTCGGCTACGCCCTCTGGACGATGAAGCGGATATTCTTCGGGAAGCTCCCCGAGGGGATGTCCGAGGCGAGGGATCCGCCACTCTCAGCCCTCGCCCCATGTTCGCCCTTTGCGCCCTCTCCGTGATCATCGGCATCTATCCGTTCCTGCTGGACAGGGCCGTGGACTTCTTCCGCATCGCTCTGGGAGGCGCCTAGGCTTTGGACCAAGGAATCTTCGCCTGGCTCGTGTGGATCCTACCAATGGCGGGGGCCCTCCTCACACCGCTCTTCGCCCGTCTAGGTCACAGGGTCAGGGATTACGCAGCCGTGGGGTTCGCGCTGCTTTCGGCCCTTGCGGCCACCGCCCTCCTTCCGATCCTCCTCGCCGGCCACTCGGTGGACAGCCAGGTCCCATGGTTCTTGGGCCTTGACGCCGGCGTCCTGGCCGACCCACTGAGCATACTGATCGGCACGGCCGTCGCCTGGGTGTGCTTCCTCATCATGGTCTACTCCCTCGACTACATGCACGGCGACGAGAGCCTCACGCGCTACTGGTTCTTCATCAACCTCTTCATCGGAAGCATGCAGCTTATCATCTTCTCGGACAACCTCCTCCAGCTCTTCTTCGGCTGGGAGGGCGTGGGGCTGTGCAGCTACGCCCTAATCGGGTTCTGGTACACCGACGAGAAGAGCAGGTGGGTCGGGACCGAAGGCGACACGGCCCTGGGCCAGCCCCAGGCATATTCACCAACCCACGCCGGCATGAAGGCCTTCGTCACCACGAGGATCGGGGACATCTTCACCCTCATCGGGCTCTTCCTGATCTACGCCTACGCCGGCACCTTCCAATACGTCAGGCTGGCCGCCGACACGTCGTGGGCGACGGCCATGCACGCATCCGGCCTCCTCCTCCCCACCATGCTGCTGCTCCTGGGAGGGGCTGTCGGGAAGTCCGCCCAGTTCCCCCTCAATGAGTGGCTCCCCGACGCCATGGCGGGTCCCACCTCCGTGTCGGCGCTCATCCATGCCGCCACCATGGTCAAGGCCGGGGTCTACTTCGTTGCCAGGCTCGCCCCCATCTTCTTCATCCTTCCCTTCGTCGAGAAGGGAGACTTCTTCACGGCGGTGGCCCTCATCGGAGGGTTCACGGCCTTCCTCGCCGCTTCTCAGGCGATGGTCAACAAGGAGCTCAAGAAGGTCCTCGCCTACAGCACGGTCTCCCAGATCGGCTACATGATGCTGGCCATCGGGGTCGCCGGCCTCTCCTCTTCGTTCATCGAGGGTTACGTGTCCTCGGTGTTCCACCTCCTGTCCCACATGGTCTTCAAGGCGGGCCTCTTCATGGCCGCCGGCGTCCTCATCCACGTGGCGGAGACCAAGTACATGGACGAAATGGGAGGCCTCAGGAGCCCCCTGAAGCGCACGTTCTACGCCTTCACGATACTGGCCCTCGCTTTGGCCGGGATGCCGCCGCTGAGCGGCTTCTGGAGCAAGGACGCCATCTTTGCGTCGGCCCTGGGCCCGGGGACCTGGTGACCGAACTGGTCTACGTCGCCGCCAGCGTCTCGGCCCTGCTCACCGCCTTCTACAGCATCAGGATGGTGGGCATGGTCTTCTTCGGCAAGGGACGCGAGGAAGGGGGCCACCTCCGACGCCCGGCTCCGGGGGTTCTCAACCTACGCCATACTCGCAGGCGCGTGACCCTTGCCATCGGGTTCGTGGGCCCCTGCTTCGAGAACTCTCTCTTCTCGCGCCCTGGGCTCCTACGTCGGCCGCGTTCGGGGTAGTCGAGACCGGCTCGTTCGCCTTGAACCTGGCCGCCGTGGCACGTCGCTCACGGTCTTCCTGGTCGGGGCCTTCCTCGCCTACCCGTTCTACATATCCCGTAGCTGGAGCCCCAGCGACAGGATCGTCGTCAGAGAGCGCCATCCTCCAGGGCAGTCTAAGTTCCTGGCACAGGTGGTACCTCGACGCGATCTACTACAAGGTCTTCGTCAATCCCGTCCGAGCTGCCTCGCACCTGGGGCTGACCGGGTGATCGAGCAGGGCTTCTTCGACGGCTCAACGGCGGGGTGCTGGGCGCCCGAGCGCTTTCGGCCGCGGGCGACTGGTTCGACCGCATGTCATCGACGGGTTCGTGAACGGAGTGGCCGCTGTCGCCGCGGCTTTCAGTGCGGCTCAGGAAGCTCCAGACGGGCGTTGCCGAGTCCTACTCTTCTTCATACTCGTCGGCCTCCTCCTGCTGCTGCTTTGCTGTCCTTCTACACGGGGGGCTTCCCATAGCTTGAGCTTCCCCATCCTCAGCCTAATGATCTTCCTCCCGGCCCTTGGAGGCGTGGCCGTGTACCTTGCCGGACGGCTGGCAACGAGGGCCGCAAGTACCTCGCGCTATCCATCACACTGGTCGAGAGCGGCGCTCGCCTTCGTCGCCTACTATAGCGTCTTCGCCGCCGAAGGGCCCTTCGGCATCTCGTCCTTCGTGCTCCAGGAGAGTACCCCTGGGTCGGCTCCCTCGTCACCTACCACGTGGGCATCGACGGCCTCAGCGGGCCGCTCGATCCTCGATGTCCGTCTTCTCACCGCCCTGGCCACCGGCGGCTCCTTCTTCGAGATAAGGACAAGGAAGCCTCCTACTACGCCCTGATGATGTTCTTCCTGGCGACGGCGGTGGGCGTATTCGCGTCCTTGAACCTCATCCTGTTCTACTTCTTCTGGGAGGCCTCGCCTCATCCCGATGTTCTTCTTCATCGGGGTATGGGGCGGCCCGAACAGGAAGTACGCCTCCGTGAAGTTCATCCTCTTCACCTACGCCGGCAGCACGATAATGCTCCTGGGCTTCCTCTCCTCTACTTCATGGCACGCCGGACATTCCTTCGACCTCGCCAGACCTCCTCAACTCGAAGCATACCCGGCTGGCTCCAGTTCGCTGCCTCTCCCTCATCGTTCATGGGCTTCGGCGTCAAGCTCCCGGTCTTCCCTTTCCACACATGGCTCCCCGACGCCCACGTCGAGGCGCCCTCCCCCATCAGCGTCCTGCTGGCGGGCGTCCTGCTGAAGATGGGAGGCTACGGCTTCCTCAGGATCAGCCTCGAGCCTCTTCCGGACCGCCGCCGTACCAGTACGCCTGGGCTTACATCGCGATTGGCTCGTCACGATGTTCTACGGCGCCATCGTCGCTCTGATGCAGAAGGACTTCAAGAGGATGATAGCCTTGACCAGCATCAACCACATGGGCTTCGTGCTCTTGGGGGCGTTCGCCGGCCTCGCGGCTGGTCCGTCAGCTTCGGCATAAGGGGGCGGTCTTCCAGATGTTCACCCACGCCTTCGCCATGGCGCCCTCTTCATGCTCGCCGGCTTCATCAAGCACGGGACCGGGACCAGGGACATCACTCTGCTTGCGCGGCCTCAGAAGCGCCACGCCCAGGATGGGGGTCATGCTGATCCTCGCCGCACTTGCGGGGATGGGCGCCCCCCTGTTCAGCAGCTTCATCAGCGAATTCATGGCGCTCCTCAGCGGCATCACCTACAGCGCCCTACCTGTGGGTGGCCGTGCTGGTCCCCGGCATCACGGCCGCCTACCTGCTTTGGATGCTCTGGCGGGCGGTCCTCAGCGAGCGAAGCCGGGGTCCGAGTACCACGATATTTCACGAGAGCGCAGGTCGTCTACCTCGCCCTCTACCTGGTGCCCCTGGTCATCCTTCTTCTCGTCCCGGGCCTCCTGCTCTCCCCCGTTTCGCAGTTCACGAAGGCGGTGTTCGGAGGCTAGAAGGAGTTGCTCATCACAATAGCCACGCTCGCCATACCCGCCCTCGTGATACCTGTTCTGTCAGCGCTGGGCCTGAAGGAGAAGCGGTTCCCCGAGATAGTCACCGTGGCGGCCCTCTTCTTGGCCATGATCCAGCTGCCCTTCATGCTGCTCTCCGAGCGCCTCCCCTTCGGCACTCGTCCTGGATCTGGTCCTACCCCCACAACCTCCTCAACTTCGACGGCATCTCGTTCATCTTCAGCGTCACGGTGATGCTCGTCGCCATGACGGTGGCGATCGCCTCCTCCACCATGCTGGACGGGGACGAAAACAAGCCAGTCTACTACTCACTCCTCCTCTTCGCCACCATCGGCATGGTCCTTGTGTCGTCGGCGGCCGACCTGATCTTCCTCCTGATCTCCTGGGAGCTGATGACGGTCCCGTCTTCATGCTCGTGTGCCGCTGAAGAAGCGGGACCCCAAGGCCAACGAAGCGGCGATAAAGTTCTTCCTGGCGGCGGCCCTGTCTTCGGCCCTGATACTCTACGGAATCTCCCTGTTCTACGGGGTAACGGGTTCGACTTCCCTCTACGTCCTCCAGAGCACGCTTGCGAGTCTCCCGCAGGGGGCCTCCTCCATCATCCTTCTGTCGACCGCCTTCCTGCTGGCAGGGTTCGCCGTCAAGATGGCCATCGCGCCGTTTCCACTTCTGGCTGCCCGACACCCTGGAGGGAGCCTATCCTCCCGTCGGCGCCCTCCTCGCCGCCGGCTCCAAGAAGGCGGGCTTCGCCGCCGCCCTCAGGGTGGTCGTGCTGCTGGTGCTGGTCAGCCGTTTCGTCTCGGTCTCGCCGTCATGGCAGCTGGCCCTGGGGATAATGGCGGCCATCACCATGACGTGGGGGAACGTCGCGGCCCTGACCCAGAAGAGCCTCCCCAGGCTCCTGGCGTATTCTAGCATCGCCCAGGCCGGCTACATAATGATCGGCCTTGCCGTCCAGGGGACGGCTGGCGCCATGTTCGGCCTCATCGGCCTCCTCCTCCACGTGCTCTTCCACGCCGTGATGAAGGGGAACGCCTTCATCTCACTCAGGAACATCGGCTCCTCCATGGAGGACCTCGTGGGACTCTACAAGAAGGCCCCAGTAATGGCCCTCGAGCTTCGCCGTGTCTCTCTTCGCCTTGGCCGGCCTGCCGCCCTTCAACGGCTTCTGGAGCAAACTCTTCCTATTCATGGGGCAGTCGCAGGGAGGGATGGCATGGCTGGCGGCCATCGCCCTGATCAACAGCGCCGTGGCCCTCGGATACTACAGCTACCTCGCGAAGAGGATGTTCTTCGACGACCCGGCCACGCCCGGGACTCCTATACAACATCCGGACGTCCTGGCGGTGGCCCTCTTCGCGATGGTCTTCATAATAGTGACCGGCCTCTATCCCGAGCCGCTGATAAGGCTGATTTCCCTGGTGACCGGCGTAGCTCGAGAAGTATTCGACGACGAGCTTTTCCAGCTTTTCCAAGCTCGGCGAGGGTTGGACGCCTCTGAGCATCCCAAGGGCCGACCTGCCGTACTCTTCGGCTGCCCCGACGACCTTCTTTATCCTCTCCTCCCCCTCCAACTCGAGGAGGTTGATGAGTTCACCGGGCTTCTCGATGTCCGCCAGGTCGTCCCGGAGCTGGTACGCCATGCCCAGCTTCATGCCGAAATCGCCCATCCTGGCCGCGAGGTGACTCTGGCCGGAAAGGGCTGCCCCCACGTTGGCAGAGGCCCTGAAGAGTGACGCCGTCTTGAGCTCGAGGATCCTGATGTAGCTCTTCCATGAGACCACGCCGGGACCTTGGGTCGCCTTCCTTTCGAGTCTCCTCCCCCGAAGACATCTCTATGGCGGCCTTCGAAAGCTCAATCCCCACGGCCTTCTCCCTGTACGCCGACGCAACCTCCAGTATGACTCCCAGCACGAAGTCGGCGGACAGAAGGGCGGAGTCGACTCCGTAGAGCTGGTAGTAGGGGGGCTTGTCGCGACGCACGTTCTCCTTGTCTATGATGTCGTCATGGATCAAGGAGACGGTATGGAGGAGCTCGATGGCCGAAGTCGCAGGGATCGGGTCCTCGGTCCCCTTCCCCAGTGACTCGTTTACCAGCAGGACAACCAAGGGCCTCAGCCTCTTCCCTCCTTCGAGCGAATAGGTCAGGGGGTCGTGGAGGGGGTGGGCCGAGTGCTTCTCCAGAAGGTCCTCGATCCCCCGGTCGATCCTCTCGATGTAGGCCTGATGCTCCTTCAAAAACCGCAGTTCCTGGGTTGTAGAATCTTTGACCAAAGCTGAAATCTAGCTCCGGAGACCTTGCCTGCCTGTCTCAGGGTAAATGGAGCTCCAGTATTTAGCTTCTATCGAGGCTTTAGTCGATGAATTCTTCAGAATCTCGGGGTAGTGGAGCCAAGGATTAGGCCGACCCGTCTCAGACATCCTCGCACCGTCTCACGGGCAACGACCCGAAACGCCGGCTGGCACCAGTGCACCCCACTTCACTGATGGTTAATAATGTAAATACAGCTGCCAGTCTCGCCAAATCTTATATTATAGGCGAGTTATAGTTTCCATGACGTGCGTCCCCCCTGCGAGGTCGTCATCAAGTACGTGCTCCCCGCGTTCCGCTGCAGCGTAGCCAGGTCCCTTGTAACCGAGTACGGCTTCACGCAGGTCAAGGCCGCATCGGCCCTCGGGACGACCCAGGCGGCCATCAGCTACTACCTCGGCGAGAGGAGGGGAAGCAGGATAAGGGGTTTCGAGGAGAACGACCTGGTCAGGTCGGCCGCAGTCGACGTGGCCAAGGGACTCGCCACAGGCCAGCTGAAGAACGCCGACGCCACGGCCAAGTTCTGCCTCCTTTGTTCCAAGCTACGCTCGACCGACGCCTTCTGCGCCTTCCACAGGTCCGTCGAAGCTGTCCCCGACGACTGCAATACCTGTATCGGCAGCGTCTGCTAGGGGCATCCCAATGCGCCTCTGGCCGATCCCGTTTCGGTTCAGGGTGCTGCAGCTGGGAGAAGGCCTGGAGCTCACTTACTTGCCCAAGCTGGGCGACCGAGAAATCGGCGAGCTCTCCGGGCGCCTTGCCTCCCTTGGCTATCGGAAGACCAAGTCTGCCATGGGACGACCCGACATCCTCAGGTTCGCCGACGCAACTTCCTCTATCAGGATAATGCCCCGGGGGCTCCTGATGGGGTCCGTGGGCACCTTTGAGAAGCTGGGAGGGGCCCTGGACCTGAAGGCGAGCCGCCAGGCCGAGGAAGCCCTCTACGTGTCTTGGGAGGACAACGACTACCAGCGTCTTACTGCGGCGAAGGGGGCGCTCGTGTACCATGCCAGGCCGAGGCACTTTCCTTCGCGCCGGAGGTTCGCCTCCGAAATCTCGAAGGTTGCGTCGCCGCTCTCCGCGGACGAGGTCTACATGATGGCGGCCACTGCTGAGGCCAGCGGCGCCGATGCCGTAGAGGTTCTCACCAGTAGTGCGGGTGACGCGGAGGACCTGTCGCCGCCGGTGCCTTTGGCGGGGAGGGGTTTCCTCCACCACGTTCGCTTGCCGATGACCCGGCTGGCGGACGACCTTGACAGAATGATCGAGGAGTGTCTTGCCGGCAGCCCGCCGATATGCACCCTGCCGGACTCGACGGTCTTGCTCTCGGGCGCTTCCCTGGCATCGGTCCGGTCCACGGGAGACGAAGGAAAGGCCGACGCCCTCGGAGAGTGGGTCTTGGACAGAAAGTACCTACGTCCTGCTTGGCCCATTCTCTGAAACCCGGGCGCCGAAGCCTTCGTTTCCTAATCCTTTTAAAAGCGACACCGCAACCTTCGTGTCGGCGCTGCGGTGGTGTAGCCCGGATAAGCATAGCGGCCTTTCGAGCCGCTGATCGCGGGTCCAAATCCCGCCCGCAGCACCAACATTCGATGCCACATACGCCAGGCGACGCTTCGGTCTCACCCAAAGGGCAATTCGTTGATTAACGTCAGTTCCCTCTCCATCGCTCTGGAAGCGTTTGCAGAACATCGACCCCTTGTTCTTACTCTCGCCGGGACTCACCATAGCCTTCAGCGTCTTCCTCGTGCTGTACTGGGCGCTCAAGCACAAGTTCAAGGGGTCGGTGCTCGTTTACTCCCTCGGAGCTTATGCCACAGCCATCGCCCTGAAGTACGTCGTCCAGATCCCGACCATCGGGCCCTTCATCGCTGCATTCGGCGCCGCCAGCGCCGCAACCGCCCTCTATTACGGGCTCCAGACCGTCTTCTTCGAGGTCGGGCTGGCCTACCTTTTCGCAAGGATGGCCGTGAAGAGGGAGAAGTTCACGGGGGAGGACGCCGAGGCCTACGGCATAGGGCTCTCCTTCTGGGAGAACGGAGTCCTCCTGGGCGTCATCTCTCTGCTCAACCTTGCCCTTGAATACCTGATCCTGGCGGGAGGGTCTTCGACCCTCGCCCAGCAGGTCTACCAGGCGCTCTACGCCGCCACCCCTGGCCTCTTCGCCCCGCCGTCGCAGGCCGTGGTCTCGGTCTTCTTCTCTGTAATGGAGAGGACATCCTCGGCCATGGGGCACATAGCCTGGGGATATCTGACCGTCATGGCGGCATTCTATCATAAGAGAGGCCTGCTGCTCATCGCGCTTCCGATGGGCCTCCTCGATGCCCTCGTGCCCTTCGCAGGTTCCTTTTCCCTTGCAGCCTTCGAAGGGCTCGTGTTTGCTCTCTCGTCGTTCTTCCTTGTGGTGAGCTATGCCGCGACCAGAGGGTTGCGGTCGAAGGAGGCCCTGCCGAGCCCGACGCCTGCCTAGGGCAGCATCTTCTCTCTTCTTATCAGACGCCCCGAAAGGGACAGCAGCGACAGGGTCAGGAGTATCACCAGCACGGCGATGGCGAGCATCACCGGCAGCGCAAGAGATGGGGCCAGCGCCGGGACTATCATGGCCCCGACGAGGACCAACGCTCCGAAGGCTATGCCAAGGGGCTGGTTCGCGCCCACCGGCTGCCTTTGCAGCGCGCTGAACGCCGACATGAGCGTCGAGACGAGGGCTATGGTCGAGTATCCGAGGGCGAGGGTGAGGATCACCCTGGTGGCATCAAGGGAGAAGCTCAGGGAGGACGCCACCCCCACGACCACCTCCACAGCAAGTCCGACCCCAAGGAGTATGC
The DNA here is from genome assembly GCA_963772005.1 of uncultured Nitrososphaerota archaeon. Lineage (GTDB taxonomy): Archaea > Thermoproteota > Nitrososphaeria > Conexivisphaerales > DTJL01 > DATKKG01. Next base: position 9,598 of record CAVYVS010000013.1, read on the forward strand.
TCCCGAGGATGAGCGACGCTGCCAGGTATCCCCTGAAGATGTCCGTCTGGTCCATCCCGAGGGACAGGAGGTACTCCAGCGTCCCGTTGTCCTTGTCATGGACGAACAACAGGGAGACCGGCATGGATGCCATGACGCCCGTCAGGGAAATCAGCGGGACCGAGAGGAGGGAAAGGTAGGCGTTCATGTCGATGTTTGCAGGCACTCCATGGGTGGGCAGGTTCAGCAGCTGGGCGCCGGACAACGTGATGGCAGGTATGAGCAGGAAGAACGAAATGACGACATATGAGAGGCCCAGCTTCAGCCCCCTCCTGGCAGTCACCCTGCTGAAGCCTGACAAGGTCATTTTGTGAAGAACTCCTCAAGCGGGTTATCCAGCTCCTTCACCTCTGTCACGGTAACCCCAGCCTCGACGAGCTTCTTGACCAGGGCGCCGATCTCCTCCTGGTCGGACACGCGGAAGACGTAGTATCCGTTTGAAATCTCGACTCCCTTCAGGCTCGACAGGTCGCCGATGGCCCTGACTCCGACCCTGTACTCCTTCGGCCGGACGTTCTCCAGCTTGTCGAAGAGCTTGAGAGTGCCGTCCTTGATCAGGATGAGGTACTTCCCAATCTCCTTCGCTTCGTATAGGTTGTGAGAGGAATAGAGCACGATCTTGCTCTTGCTCAGCCTGAGTAGGAGGTCCCTGACGTCCTTGGCCATGGCCGGGTCGAGGTTGCTGGTGGGCTCGTCGAGGAGATAGAGGTCCCTCTCCCTGAGGAAGAGCTTCGACACGGAGACGCGCTTCTTCTGGCCCTGCGAGAGGTTTGAGAGCTTCCTCGTCTCGAGCTTCTTGAGCTCAAGCGCCGATATGGCCTTCTCCACGTCCCCGCCCTCGATGGAGGCATAGAACTCGAGCGCCTGCCTTACCGTCATCTCTTCCGGGAGGGCGTTGAGGTGAGAGAGATAGCTCAACCTTCTCCTCGTCTCCTTCGACTCGTAGACGTCCAGTCCGTCGAAGCTGACGCCCCCCTTCGACGGCTTGAGGATCCCTGCTACTGTCCGAAGTAGGGTGGTCTTGCCGGCTCCGTTGGGGCCGAGCACCACGTAGATGGAGGGCTCCGTAACGGTCAAGCTGACGTCGTGGAGGACGCTCTTCTCACCATACCCAGCGCTCACACCCACAAGCTGCAGAGACGGCGATTGGGCCAATCTGAACACCCCATGGGGCCGATGGCCATGTTAAACGGGTATTGGTTGCGCGATGCCCTGGCCCGGGGCCTCCTTCCGCCACAGCCTCCTCAGGAACCAGACCATGAGGAGGTCCCCCCCAAGGGTGAACGGCAGTCTCAGCTCGGCCGCAACGCCGAGAACGCAGATGGGGACGAGGACCCCCAGCGCGAGGCCTATCAGGACCCTTTCGTTTCCGCGGCTACCGACGGTGTGGGCGATCAACAGCAGGAGGAGCCCCTCCAGGACGTACATGGAGATGATCGATACGAAAGGAGGGAGGTTCGCCGCCTTCGGTATCTGCTCGGGGAAGAGGAGGAAGGGGAAGAAGGCCAGGCCCATTACGAAGGACACGACCGGGCCCACCTTAGGCTCCGCCGTCGTTGAACCGATGAGGGCGGCAGGTGCCTTCTTCGCCGCCAGGACCAGCGCCGCCATGGCCAGCCAGCTGCCTGCGAAGACGGGCCACCCCATCCAGAAGTGCATCCCGAAGGTGATCAGTGCCGAAAGTCCGACGACGTCGGCGCCTAGCACGCATATCGCGGTCCCCAGCCCTCTCCTCCCGACAAGGGACCTTCCCTTGGTCTGGGGCAGGGCCAGCCCCAGCAGCATTATCGGCAGGGCGATGCTGTAGACCGCGTGGACCAGAAGGATGCCAGCGGCCCATACCCAGGATACGCCCAGCCAATGGCCGTAGAAGCCCAGCTGGCCCACCGGCCCCGCGTTGGGGTTGTACAGCGTGCTCAAGGCTATCCCCTCCTCTAGGATACCGTAGGCGCCACCCAGCAGGAGCACGGAGCCCCAGCCCTTCCTCCACCTGACCATGGCCTCCCGGACGAGAAGCGCGCCCGGAAGGTAAAGGGCGGTGTTCGCCGCCAGCTGGAAGGCGAACTGCGCGGGGTTAAGCACTAAGGCGTTCAGAGGGCTGGAGCTGGACAGGTACTCCGGGATTCCAGGAGTGAGCAGGAAGAGGCAGAAGATCGGGTGCCTCTGAAGGAACGATACGGCCCGCTGGACGAACAACAATTCACATACGTGAATTCGGGTAAGTTTAGGCTTGCCATCGCAGAATTGGGCAGGATGGGCCTCCGGCTTGCAGCCTTGCCACAGTCGTCGATTGCCGAACCTCTTCCTTCCTCCTGACGTCGATGGAGATCGGCCCATGAGACGACCGGGCTCCGCGGAAGGAAAGTGATGGAGACCACTCCTCGGCGGCCAGACGTCCTCGCCGGGCACCATTTCGGGAATCCTTAAGTGGGCTGGGCTGTCCAACCTTCCCGATATGTCCGAGGTAAAGGACGTGCTGCCCACCGACCAGCGGTTCCACCCCAGCATACAGATATTGAGGGAGGCCCGCCTCAGGAGCTTCGAGAACCCAGACGCCTTTTGGCGCGCGGTGGCCGACGAGCTGTTCTGGTACCAGAAGGCAGGCGCCGTCTTCGAGCCGCTGGACGAGCCGCCCTTCGGCAGGTGGTTCCCCGAGTGGGAGACCAACCTCTCTTACAATTGCCTCGACCGCCAGGTCAAGAGCTGGAGGAAGAACAAGGTCGCCTACTACTGGGAAGGCGAGAACGGGGACCGCAGGATCCTCACGTATACTGACCTGTACAACGAGGTCAACAGGATGGCCTGGGTCCTCAAGCAGATGGGCGTCCGCAAGAAGGACAGGGTGACGATCTACCTCCCCATGGTGCCCGAGTTGCCCATCGCCATGCTCGCACGCCTCAGGATCGGGGCGATTCATTCGGTAGTCTTCTCCGGCTTCAGCGCCCACGCCGTGGCGGAGAGGGTGAACGACTCGGGGAGCAAGGCTCATCATCACCGCCGACGGCTTCTACCGCAGGGGCAAGGTAGTGGAGCTCAAGACGGTCATCGACGAGGCATTGAAGGAGACCTCAACCGTCGAGAAGGTCATCGTGATCAAGCGGGTCGGGAAGGAGGTTGAGATGGTGGAGGACAGGGACCTCTGGTACGACGAGATTGAGAAGCCCGCAAAGGCGTTCGTCGAGCCCGAGAGGCTCATGGGGACCCATCCTCGTTCATGCTCTACACCTCCGGCACCACCGGGACTCCCAAGGGCGTAGTCCACAGCACCGCCGGGTACATGATCTGGCTCTACTACACGCAGCAGGTGGTCTTCGACGTCAGGGACGAAGACATCTACTGGTGCACGGGTGATTGCGGCTGGGTCACGGGCCACTCCTACGTCGTCTACGGCGCCGCTCCTCAGGGGCGTGACCTCCCTGATCTACGAGGGGGCGCCCGACTATCCCGCTGCCGGACAGGTGGTGGGAGATGATCGAGAAGTACGGAGTGACCATCCTCTACTCCACGCCCACCTCCATCAGGATGCACATGAAGAACGGGGAGGAGTGGGCGAAGAAGCACGACCTTTCCACCCTGGCTGCTGGGGACGGTGGGCGAGCCCATCAACCCGGAGGCGTGGCAGTGGTACTACAAGGAGGTCGGCTACGGCAAGTGCTCCATAGTGGACACCTGGTGGCAGACTGAGACCGGGGGCATAATGGTGAGCCCGCAGCCGGGGATCGCCCAGATCCCACTGAAAGCCGGGCTCGGCCACGCTGCCCCTCCCGGGCGTGGACGCCGACGTCATCATCGAGGACGGCAAGCCCGCCGGGCCCAAGGAGAAGGGCCTCATGGTCATCAAGAGGCCGTGGCCCGGAGAGATATGACCATCTGGAAGGACGCCGCAGCGGTTCAAGCAGGTCTACTTTCAAAGTTCCCGGGCATGTACCAGGCTTCGGACTACGCGATGAAGGACGAGGACGGCTACTTCTGGTTCCTCGGGCAGGGCCGACGAGGTCCTGAAGATCGCCGGCCACAGGATCGGCACCACCGAGCTGGAGGACGTCCTCATATCCCACCCGGCGGTGGCCGAGTCCGCCGTGATCGGGAAGTCCGACCCGATCAAGATGCAGGTCCCAGTGGCGTTCGTCACGCTGCGGCCAGGGTTCAAGGCCTCCCCGCAGCTGAAGGTGGAGCTCATCAACCATGTCAGGCACAACCTTGGCTCCATTGCACGCCCCAGAGAACATCTACTTCGTCAACAAGCTCCCGAAGACGAGGAGCGGGAAGATAATGAGACGCCTGCTCGGGCGCCATCGTGGAAGAGAGGCCCCTGGGAGACGTCACGACGCTGGAGGACGGCGCCAGCGTGGACGAGGCCAAGCAGAGCTACGAAGAGCTGAAGAGCGAGCTAAAGGAGGTCCTGGCGAGCAGCTGACCCCAAGGTCCGCGAGCGCCAGGGGTCAGCCCGCATAGTTGTACACCGACGGGTACGACTGGATCAGGTCTAGGTCCAGCCGCAGGACGTTGACGTAGGGGTCGCCGAAGCCCAGGAAGACCCCTTCGACGTTCCTGTCGACGACGGCCTTCAGCGCCGAGTCCCGATCCCCGTGGCATTCTGTATGGCCGGGATCTGGGAGTAGGCGTCCTGGAGCGGGATGTCAGGGTCCACTCCGGACGCGGAGTCGTTCCGAGCGTGGAAGAAGACGGGAGGGTGAAGTTGTTATCGATCAGGTATGAGCCCACGCTCCTGGCCCTCCCAGCGTGGCGATCTCGCCGTTGGCCTGGCCGGGGAAGAGCACCTGGGCGATGCCCGTCACGAGGAGCGGGAAGAACAGGCCGCATATCAGCATGGAGACCACGGCCAGGGTGATCACAGGCCGGAGATTCCGCGGCCCTTCTCTTTCGATTCCGCCACCTTCTCTCCCTCCATCACAGCCTCACCGACGTGATGGCAGGTCGATCAGCTTGATCCCGACGAACGGGACGATGACTCCGCCCACCCCGTAGATCAGAGCGTTCCTCAGGAAGATGGACATCGTGTTCGTCGGCCTGAAGGTCACCCCCCTCATGGCGATGGGGATCAGAAGAGGGATGATGATCGCGTTGAAGATGAGGGCGGAGAGCACTGCGCTGTGCAGGACCGAGCTGAGGATGTTCAGTGCCTGAAGCTGGGAATCGACGCCGCGAAGAGGACAGGCACTATGGCGAAGTACTTCGCCACGTCGTTGGCGATGCTGAACGTCGGTCACGGCGCCCCTGGTCATCAGCAGCTGCTTGCCCAGCATCACCACGTCTATGATCTTCGCAGGGTTGGACTCGAGGTCGACCATGTTGGCCGCCTCCTTCGCGGCCTCGGTCCCGGAGTTCATCGCGAGCCCGACGTCGGCGACGGCCAGGGCCGGGGCGTCGTTGGTGCCATCGCCAATCATCGCGACGATCCTGGTCTGGGCCTGCTCCTTCTTCGACGATGCCGTACTTGTCCTCGGGCTTCGCCTGGGGGACAAACTCGTCGATTCCCACCTCCGCTTGCGATGCTCTTGGCGGTCAGGGGCTGGTCGCCCGTGATCATCACCGGTCTTATGCCCATGGCCTTGACCGCCTGAATCTTCTCCTTGATGCCCGGCTTGAGCACGTCCTTCAGCCTGATGATGCCCAGGGCCTCTCCGTTCCTTGAGATCGACCATGGGGGTGTCGCCGGCCGCGGAGACTCTGTTCACGAGCTCGTCGAAGTTCTGGGGGACCGACGCCAGAGCTGCTCTTCATGGAGTCGGGTGCCCCTTGATCAACCTCGATTTCCGCGTTCGGATTCATTCCAGTCCTCGAAGACCCCGAGCATCTTTCTCCTGTACCTCTCCTCTCGCCCTTCCGGTCTCCATGCCCTTCGGCAGGATGAGAGCGGCTCCCCCTGTTGATCTTGACGCCGCTGGTCCGGGTGCTGCCGAGAACTCGTAGACCTCAGAGAGCGCCAGGGTGTTGAGCTCCTTCGGGGATGAAGCCACTCTCGTAGGCGAGTCTGATTATGCTCCGTCCCTCAGGCGTGTCGTCGTACCATGACGAGAGGAAGGAGGCCTCGCCGACCTCCCTCTCGGTGTGCCCCTCGAACGGGATGAACTGCATCGCTCTGCCTGTTGCCCACCGTGATCGTGCCTGTCTTGTCCAGAAGGATGACGTCCGTGTCCCCGGCTGTCTCGATGGCCCTTCCGGACTTCGCCACTATCTTCTTCTTGTATAGCCGCGATATGCCCGAGAGGCCGATGGCTGGGAGCAGGGCGCCTATGGTCGTCGGAAGGAGGCAGACGTAGAGGGCGATCAGGACGGAGAGGTCCGCGCCGAGGCCCAGGGTGACGGAGAGGCCGAGGAGCGAAATGATGATGATGCTGAAGATCGCCGTGAGGCCGAGCAGGACCATCGTGACCGCCTGCTCGTTGGGGGTCTTCGGCCTCTTCGAGGACTCGACCATCTTGATCATCTGGTCTGATGAAGGTCTCGCCGGGGTTCACCGGTGACCTTGGCCGTGAGCGTGTCGCTCAGCAGCCTGGAACCCCCGATCAGGGTGTCGCCGGGCGCCTTCCTGACAGGGGTGGACTCCCCCGTGAGCAGGGACTCGTCCACCATGGCGATGCCCTCGAGCACCTCGGCATCGATGGGGACGAAGTCGCCCTTCTCGAGGAGGATCAGGTCCCCCTTCCTCAGGTCCGTGGACGGGGTCGGGACGATGTCTTCGTCGTCCACTCCTTCGCTTGATTATCTTCTTGCTGATCGACCTCCGTCTCGAGCCTCCGCAGGCTGCTGGCCGTGTTCCTCGCCTGGTGCTCGGCGAGCGAGTCGGAGAGGGTGCTGAACCATACGGTGATCAGCAGTATCAGGGCGACCTCCACGTAGAACAGCCGCTTTCGCCGGCGACGCCACGGGACGAAACCCTGCGGGTAGACTGCCATCGCTGCCACGACGAAGAAGGTGATCTCGACGATGAGCATGACCGGGTTGGACAGCAGCGACACGGGGTTCAGCCTCAGCAGCGAGTCCTCTCAGGACGCTTGGTCAGAGAAGGAGTGGCATCTGCGGCGCCCGGGCTGCGTCGCTGCGGCCTCTGGTCTCGCTAGCCAAACCTGTTCACTTCCCTTGGAAGTACGACAGGATGGGCCCGAGCGCCAGGAACGGGAAGAACGTGAGCACAACGAGAATCAGGATGCTTCCGACGAGCACCACCGAGAAGATGACGCTGTCCGTCTTGAGCCCGGATTCGGCGCTCCTCTTCCTGCCGATCATCGACCCTCCGAGCGCCAGGAGGATGCCGATCGGCGCGTATCGTCCCGATGAAGATCACGACCGCCGTGGCCAAGTTGAAGAACGGCGTGTTCGCCGCGGTCCCGAGGAAGTCCGAGCCGTTGTTGGCCGCGGCAGTCGTGAACTCGTAGAGAACCTGAGTGAAACCCGATCGGAGTCGCTGCGGCGCCGACTGGCTGCCGCTGCCCCGCTGGCATAGGCCACGAGGTGGGAACCAGTATGATCAGCGGATGAATGAGGAAGGCGACCATCACGAGCTTGACGTCCCTGCTGGTGATCTTGATGCCGAGGTACTCTGGGGTCCTCCCGGACATCAGGCCCACGATGAAGACGGTGATCACGATGTACATGATCATGTACATCAGCCCGACCCCCTTTCCCCCGGGCGTGGCCTGGATGAGCATCCCCATGAAGCGGACAGGATGACGAGAGGGTGCATGGCCGCAGGGACGTGTTGACCGAGCCGGTCGTCACCGCGGTGGTCACGACGGTCCAGAATGCGGACAAGAAGCCTCCGATCCTCGTCTCGATCCCCGGTCCGAGGGGAGTCGTCGGGATGAACGCGATGGCCAGGTCGATGGCGAAGAGTCCGTAGGCCCCGATCAGGATCGGTCTTACCTCCCGCTTCTTGCCGAGCAGCTCCCCGAAGACGAAGATGAGGGCGGTCGGGAGAAGCAGCATGAGCCCTATCTCGAGGATGTCCGAGGCCGGGTTGGGGTTCATGAAGGGGTAGGCGGAGTTCGCTCCGTAGTATCCGCCCCCGTTGGTCCCGAGCTGCATTATCGCCACGAGAGACGCGACGGGGCCGACGAGGATCGACTGGGTCGCGCCCTCGACGGTCGTCACGGTCGTGTATCCGCTGAGGGTCTGAGGCACTCCCAGGGCGACCAGGACGAGGGCCGCGACCAGGCAGAATGGAATAAAAATCCGGGTGAGGGTCCTGACGAAGTCGACGTAGAAGTTGCCCATGTCCTTCGAGCCGACGATGAAGCCCCTCACCATGGCGACGCCCATGCAGATCCCCGTAGCCGCGGACGTGAACTGGAGGAACTGGATGGCGGTCATCTGGCTGAGATAGGAGAGGGTGGTCTCGCCGCCGTAGTGCTGCAGGTTGGTGTTCGTGGCGAAGGAGACCACCGTGTTCAGGGCAGGTCCCAGCTCAGCCCGGGGAAGCCCTGGGGGTTCAGGGGCAGGGAGCCCTGAAAGGTCAGGATCAGAAGGCGAGCGCCATCTGGACGATGTTGAGGAAGAGCCCGGAGAGGAAGTACTCCTTCCACCCCATCACGTGGTCGGGGTCCACTCCCAGCAAGTCTGTAGATGCCCTTCTCGATGGGGTTCCAAGAACCTGTCGAGCTCGGCCGGGGTCCCTCTTGTACACCCGGGCGAGATAGGGAGAAGATGAGCCAAGCCAGCCCGAGCGCAGCGCCCAGGATAAGGACTACAGAGAGGAACATCTGCGGTCGCCGAATCACGCGTCAGGACCTCGTTGATTTAGAGCCGGTCTAGTCAAGAGAAAGCCCAACCTCTCCAAAGGCCTACTGGGCGCTGGGTGCGCCGCGGACCCTGCGAGCCGTCGCCCGACCTGGTCCCTTGTGGGTGTGCAGACACTGGAGCTTACGGTGCTCTTCACCCCCGTCTTCATATCTTGTTCTTCAGGATCTCCCGGAACTCCTCTATGTCGGAGGCGGACACCAGAGTTACTATGTCGAACTCCCCGGTGACTTCGTAAAGCTCTTCCATGCAGTCCAGCTTAGAAAGTGCCTTGATACGTCGTCCATATACGGTGAGTCGACAAAAATGTCTACAAACGCAAGAAGTCGACTCAAGCATGGTCATCGAAACGAACCTTTCTTTGTTCGCTTTATATGAGTTTCGGTTCTTGCGCCTGCTGCGCCGCGAAACAAGCTCCTGGGTGGCCACCGTCCGGCTTCAAGTCTACGAGTCCTTCTCTTCCTCGTAGGCGTACGGGGTTCGTCCCTAGTCCCTGGGAGTGCCGGGGGCCTTGGCCGACTAGTGTTATGCTTCGAGGCGAAGCCCATAATTGCGATGAGGGCCCCCACCACCGCAATGAGGCCTCCAGCGTATAATTCAGTTGGTGCTTCCGTTCATCACAGAGCTGCCACCGATTATGTTGGCCCCCTGCAGGGCGAAGACGACTCCCGCCAGTAGGATGAGGACTCCTGGACACCCTACGACCATTCGACGTGCCATTCTGCTTTTCATTTCCTCTGAGAGTCCGCCAGCGGCGGCCGGTCCTATTTGAAGCGAGCGAGGATTCTACGGGAGGCGGCGTCTTCAAACTCGGCGGCTCAGCTGGGCGTTCTCCGCCGTTGGTCGCGTTAGTCTCCCTCTAGAGAGGTAGGCGTAGAGGAACGTGCCCACCGTCATCGTGAAGAAGCCAGAAACCGACATTACCAGCCCGAACTGGTTCTGCTGGTACGCAGGATAGGGGGCGAAGAGGTTGGTCCCCCACACGGAGTACAGCAGGCCCATCATCGAGTTCATGTTCCCGAAGACGAAAATGTACACCGTCTTGAGCGTCCTCGACATGAAGGGTGTGGCTGCGATCAGGAGCGCAGCCGTCACGAAGAACATGGCATGCTCCATCTCGTGAATCCCTTCGTTCCCGGGGAGGACGGTGAAGGTGAAAGCCTGTGGGATGTGCCAGAAGTTGAACACGATCATGAAAAGGGCCGCTGCCACGTACCCGCCCTTGTTGAAGTGAGCCCATAGGGTCTTGAATCGCGCCCATCGTGGGGTCCAGCTCACCCTGTAGAGGACGGATAGGCCGTACCCGACTGAGAAGCCTCCGAATATGATGATGACATGCTGGAAGTGATGAAGGACGAGGTTGACGTCGGCCACCTCGTCGAAGGGTCCGACCACAGCGCCCAGGAGCATGGCGACCCCGAGGGCTGTGAACCCGAGGAACTGCGTGGTCTCCTTCATCCTTCCTTCGAAATCCACGCCTAGGCTGCAAGTTATAACGATTTGTCCACTTCGGTGCTGGCGGTGGGCCCATTCGTGGCAGGTCGGTGGGCACAAGTATAAACGCCACTCTCGCCGGGATGCCATGACTCTCGTTTGAAGGATTCGCCTCCTCTGGAGGGGATTAGGATCGTAGACGTCACGAAGGCTCTGGCCGGGCCCTACTGCACGATGATGTTGGCCGACTTGGGGGCCGACGTGATCAAGGTCGAGGAGCCTGGGAGAGGCGACGAATCCCGGGCCTGGGGCCGCCGTTCGTCAAGGGGGAGAGCGCCTACTTCATGAGCGTCAATCGCAACAAGAGGAGCATCGCCCTAGACCTGGCGACGGACGCAGGGAAAGAGGTCCTTCGCAGGCTTGTGAAGGAGGCGGACGTCTTCGTCGAGAACTTCAGGCCGGGCATCGCCGACTCGCTTGGCGCCGGCCATGGGACGCTTCGGAGGATCAACCCCCGGTTGGTCTATTGCTCGATTTCTGGCTTCGGCCAGTCGGGCCCGAGGCGGGATTCCCCAGGCTACGACATAATCGCCCTGGCATTGAGCGGGATGATGAGCATAACTGGCGAAGGGGGAAGGCCGCCCGTGAAGGTGGGCGTCCCCGTATCGGACATCGGAGCAGGAATGTATGCCGCCTTCGCCATCGCATCGGCGCTCCTCAGGCGAGCAGCCACCGGAAGGGGAGACTATGTGGACGTGAGCCTCTTCGAGGGTCAGCTCGCCTGGCTCACACACCAGGCGGGCTCCTACTTCGCCACGGGTGACGTCCCCAGGCGGATGGGGTCCGCCCACGCCCAGATCGCACCCTACCAGGCCTTCAAGGCCAAGGACGACTACTTCGTCCTCGCGGTCGGGAACGACGCCCATTGGCGGGCTCTCTGCTCCGTCCTTCCTTCGTCGACCCTCGAGAGGAATCGGAAGTACTCCAGGAACCGGGACCGTGTCAGGAGGAGGAGTGAACTGGAAGGCGAACTCTCCTCGCTTTTCGCGAAGCGGACTGCCGCCTACTGGGTGAGACTGATTTCCAGCGCAGGAGTGCCTGTAGCCCGGATCAACTCCCTTGATGCGGCCCTTCTCCGACCCCCAAACGCAGGCCAGGAAGATGGTGACACAGGTCCAACATCCGAAGGCGGGGAGGATCGGGCAGCTCGGCCTCCCGTTCAAGCTTTCGAGCTGCGAATTCTCAATACGGAGGCCTCCTCCGACCCTCGGCCAGCACACGGATGAGGTCCTCATGGGCGCCGGCTACACAGCCCTCGAAGTGAAGAGGATGCGAAGCGCGGGGGTCTTCGGCTGAGCTTGGCGAGTCAGGGGCCCTGTGTCCCCGTTCATCTGCATACATATCTGGGCACCCCCCATCAAAAAATAGCGCACCCCAAGAGGACATTTTCGCGCAAATTCTAGGAAGTCGCCCCGTATCATGGCAAATCTAATAAGTGTGACCCGGCGAGCACGATTGCAAGATATCTGATGCCCACCCTCCTTGTGAGAAACGGCATCGTCGCGACGGCCTCGGACGTCTTCCAGGCCGACATCAAGGCCGAAGACGGCATCATCACGAAGATAGCGTCCTCAATAGACGAGCCGGCGGACAAGGTTGTCAATGCCCAGGGGAAGATAGTCGTCCCCGGAGGCATCGACGGCCACACGCACTTCGAGATGCCCTCCATGGGCACGACCACCGCCGATGACTTCAGGTCGGGGACCATCTCCGCCGCGTCGGGAGGGATCACCTCGATCTTCGACTTCGTCCTCCCACAGAAGGGCGAAAGCATGAGGGCGGCACTGCAGAAGTGGCGTGAGAAGGCAGCCCCGAAGGTGATGATCGACTACGGCTTCCATATGACCTTCCGTGACGCCACCGAAGAGGCATTCAAGGAGATCAAGGAGGTCATAGCGGCCGGGGTGATCAGCTTCAAGGTCTACACCACTTACAGGAACCAGGGGCTGATGCTCGACGATGGAGACCTGCTGGCGGCAATGAAGGAGGTTTCCGGGAATGGGGGCCTGATGGCCGTCCATGCGGAAAACAACGGCATCATCGAGCGCAACATAGAGACCTTCAGGCGGGAAGGCAAGCTCACTCCGGACTATCACCCAATGGCCAAACCGCAGATAGCGGAAGGCGAGGCCGTGCAGAGGATGGTGACCTTCGCGAAGTACACTTCATCCAACCTCTACGTGGTCCACCTCTCAAGCAAGATGGGGAGGGATTGCATCCGGGACGCCCAGAGGGCTGGCCTGCCCATCTTCGGAGAGACCTGCCCCCACTACCTCGTCTTCAACGACTTGGTCTACAAGCGCTCCGATGCCCCCCGATTCGTGATGAGCCCCCCTTTGAAGTCAGAGGAGGACAGGCTGGCCCTGTGGGACGGGATCATCGAAGGAGACATCAAGACCATCGGGAGCGACCACGCCGACTTCAACTCCACCCAGAAGGCCATGGGTAAGGACGACTTCACCCTGATACCCAATGGTGTCCCAGGCACTGAAGTCATCATGCCGGTCCTGTTCACGGAGGGGTTCGCCAAGAAGCGCATATCGATCAACAGGTTCGTCCAGGTCACCTCCACCAACGCCGCCAAGGCCTACAACCTGTTCCCTAAGAAGGGGACCATCGCCGTAGGGAGCGACGCCGACCTTGTGGTCATCGACCCAGCCTACAAGGCGAGGCTCACGGCCGACTTCCTACACGCCAACATCGACTATTCGATTTACGAGAACTTCCTGACGGAAGGCTATCCGATCATGACCATCTCCAGGGGAGAAGTGGTCGTCGAGGAGAACCAGCTGGTCGCCGTCGAAGGGAGGGGGAGGTTCCTGCCCCGGAAGCCCTACCCCAACAACAAGTCCCCGCTCTTCCCCTAGGTCGCCGCCAGTTCCATCTCACCTCAGACTCCCTTGGGCCAGCTGATGGCCGACCCGGATGGTGAAGAGATACGCATTTTACCCCGAACGTCGCGGGCAGGAAGGGGTTGAAGAAGGTCTTCATAGCCGGCGCGGTTGCTATCCTCGTGGCCGTCGCCGGCCTTGCATACCTGTACCTGCAGCCTGAAGGGACCGCGACCATCTCCTTCGCAGGTCAGACGGTTTCCGTTGACCTGGCCAAGACCTCTTCGCAGCAGGAGCTGGGGCTCGGAGGGAGGTCCTCCATGGCCGCGGACCATGGGATGCTCTTCGAATTCAGCGCGGCATCCAATTGGGGCTTCTGGATGAAGGGCATGGAGTTTCCGCTGGATATAATCTGGTTCGGCGCCAACAAGAGCGTCATCTACTACGTCCAGGACCTCACTCCTTGCACCCCCGTCGACTGCCAGACGTACTACCCCAGCGGGAACGCCCTATACGTGCTCGAAGTCAACGCTGGGTTCGTCGCCCAATACAATGTTACGGTCGGCGAAACTTTCTCGTTCGACGGCTGAGGAGCCAAGTCAGGCTCCTTCGTCTTCTCGGCCGGCCATCCGATTCGGAAGCAATGGATTAGGAGTGCGAGGGGTGGGGTTTGAACCCACGAAGGCCTACGCCAGCGGATCTTAAGTCTGGGCACCCGCATCGGGGTCCCGCCCCCTCAGGCCGCTCTGCGGCGCCGGCATTGGCCAGGCTTGGGTACCCTCGCAGATTCCACCAACGGGGAATTCGTCTATTAAGCGTTTCACAGCCAATGCTCGCTTCGCCGAGCGGGCTATGACAATGATTAAAAGGAGAACGCTACGTGTCCTAATGGACGAGGGCCCGTAGCTCAGCCTGGTAGAGCGACCGGCTCATATGGGAAACCTGAGATACCGGTCGGTCAAGGGTTCAAGTCCCTTGGGCCCATGAAATCTATCATACCATTGGCTATGTTCCTCAATGTTTCACACAATTCGTCTCCCGGGGTGTTGAGTCTCATACCCACACGCTCACTTTGATGCGCCGAGCCGCTTGATCCCTCACACATCGAGCTTCCCTTCCCAGTGAAACACTGGTTACAGGGTGGGGGCGAATCCTCGACGTACCGAGCGCAAGGTTCTTGAATGTGAGGATATCATAAGATGTCATTAGATATGGTCCAGCTGTTGATTCGGATTGACGAGGACCTTGCCAAGGAGGTGAGGGCGATGGTAAAGGAGAAATATGGAGGAAGGAGGGGAGCCTTGAGCCTGATCGTGGAGCAGGCATTGAGGGAAACCCTCTCTCCGCCAGCTGTGATATCGTCGTCGACAATGCCTAGAAGTCATTGACTACGTCTCACGAGCTTCCAGGGAGGGTCAGCCCAAGGAGCAGATCCTGACGAACGTCTACCTATGCTTGACAGGGAGTTCGAGCAGAGCATAGTCAGAGGGGTCGAAGACGCAGGCCGAGGCAGGTACAAGAACGTTCCAAAGGGAGAAGACCCAATTGAATTCCTGCGCAAGCTGGCTGCCAAGGAATAGTGTATGCCAAGACAGGTCAGGTACGCTGATGAATTCGTGGCTCAATTCCGAGAGCTTTCCAGAGGTCAACGGTCCCTGGTAGAGGTTTCGGTGATGAAGCTCATCGCCGCCGAGGACCCGACATACCTTGCACATCATCTGGAGCGTAGGGCTTACTACTGCAATTGGAGCCATAGGGTCAGGAGCAACCTGATCGTTGTTTTCGGGGTATCGAAGACTTGCCTCACCTTCCTGTCTACCGGTACTCATTCTCAGGCTTACCGCCCAAAGCCTTGAGCGCTCGTTTAGCTGGAGTCCCACGTTCAGGATTCCCAAACAAGCACTGTCGAAATCCCCGTGCAAACGAAGATGCATTTATGGACAAACTTGGGTTCCTATTACCTTCTGGATGCGAAGTTCTGTTTTGGAACTCATCTGAGCACTAATCCCTTCGGGCCTATGAATAATCTAAACTATGGGATACTATTATTGAAATAATCCCAACACTTTGACCTCCACGCCCGACCGTCGGGCCCAGTTGATAGACCGGCCTAGACGCGGTTCGCGACGGGCCCCTCATCGGTCCTTCAAACGCCCCTCATCCGACCCATTTGATTGCTCGTCCACTAGGGCCCACCGAGACATTTGAGAGAGCTTTCGCCGGAAAGCAACTCATTTCAATGCCCAAGGTCCTATAGGTTTCCTATGCTTTTCAAGAATTCTTTGCTCTGAAGGATGAATGCCTTACAGTACTTGAGGAACTCAGAAGCCTCCTCTCTTGAACTCTCTGATGGCATTTCCTTTCAGCCGTTCCCTGATCTCAGCTCGGTCATAAGAGCCTTCTCGTATGCCCATCAGCACTCTGGGATCGTGACGTGGATTTGCGGCCGCCCCGTTCGTTCGGAGGAGTGACACGGCCGCGACCAGTGCCCTCCGCCTGTTCTCGCTTGCGAAGGGATGCCGCCTGACCAATCCCATCAAGAGAGTTGCGGCGATATCATACGGGTCTCCCTTCTCTGCTTCAACCCCCCGGAGTACGCTTGAGATTGCCTCCTTAGACAGCACTTGGGGTCTGTCGGCCTTCCGCACCCTGATTTCACTCAAGACCGTCCTGTTGAGTTCAATCAGATCTGGCTGGCTTTATTGTTGATTTGCGTCGCCATATTCTTTGCCGCCTGCCCGCTCTTCCGCCTGAAGAGGAACGTTGGCTCGCCCCAGGTATCTACGGTTATGTTGCTGGTATCGGCGTTCCTGCGTTGCCTTTGAACCCGCACGTGTGAGAGCGCAAGAGCTACGACATAACATTAATGAAGCGCTTCCAGACTAGTACTTTCGTAGCGAGTCGAAATGTCGGGATTGTGTGACATCTGCAAGACAAGGCCTGCGACCGCCCAGGTCACCGTGATAGAGAACGGCAGGAGGAAGGTCCTGCATGTCTGCGCACAAGACCTGGGGAGGCTGCAGCAGTCGGTCTCACCTTTCGACCGGATGTTTGGCGGCTCCCTTATGGATGAACTGTTCCCAGGCATGGACGAGTTCGGAGGTCTTCCGTCGGGGCAGGAACAGCCCTTGTCTCGTCATCGAGAAGCGGTGGACATAGATCAATACCTTTCCGCGCACACAAAGGAGCTGTTGCAGAATGCCGCTCAGACGGCTCTAAGGTTCAAGCGCGACGAAGTTGACACCGAGCATCTCCTCTATGCGATCTCTGAAAGCGACGTCGTCAAAGAGATCTACAAGCAGCTCAAGGTCAGCCCGGAGGAAATCAAGAGCTACATCGAAGCTAACGCACCCAAAGGAAAGGGGGAACCAAAGGAGGGCGAGTCGGCTCAGCTCTACATTTCACCAAGGGTCAAGAACGCGTTTGAACTGGCCTTCCAGGCGGCCCAAGAGCTTGGCCACAGCTACATCGGACCGGAACACCTGCTCGTGGGGCTAATCGAAGAGGAGGATGGAATGGCGGGCGACCTCCTCCGCAAGTATGGGCTTACGCCGGAGGCCGTCAGGCAGAAGATCGTGACTGTCGTCGGCAAGGGAGCCCAAGAAGGTCGCGTAGAGGCGCAGAGCACGACTCCCGAGCTGGACAAGTATTCGAGAGACCTGACGAAACTTGCCCGCGAAGGCAAGCTCGACCCCGTCATAGGCCGAGCTGATGAAATCGAGACGACGATCGAAATCCTGGCGCGCAGGACGAAGAACAATCCTGTGCTGATTGGGGAGCCTGGCGTCGGCAAGACCGCGATTGTCGAAGGGCTCGCCCAGAGGATACTGCACGATGAAGTCCCCGAAGTGCTTCACGGTAAGAGGGTAATCGAACTAAACGTCAACTCGTTGGTCGCGGGGTCGAAATATCGTGGGGAATTCGAAGAGAGGATCAAGAAGGTCATAGACGAAGTGCTGGCCCAGAAGGACGACTTGATTCTGTTCATCGACGAATTGCATACGATCATGAAGGCAGGCGGAACCGGCGAAGAGGGAGGTCTGGACGTCTCGCAAGTAATCAAGCCCTATCTGGCGCGAGGCGAACTGCATCTAATCGGGGCTACGACCCTCAACGAGTACCAGAAGTACATAGAGAAGGACGCGGCGCTCGAAAGGCGTTTCCAGCTTGTCTTCGTCGCCGAGCCAACGGTCCCCCAGACGATCGAAATACTTCGAGGATTGCGCGACCGCTACGAAGCCCATCACAAGGTGAAGATCACTGACGAAGCCATCGTCGCAGCGGCCGAGTTGTCAGACCGGTATGTCACCAATCGTTTCCTGCCCGACAAGGCCATCGACCTCATCGACCAGGCAGCCGCGAGGGTCAGGATCGGCATCACGTCGCGCCCTCCGGAGGTCGCCGAGTTGGACAGGAAGATTAACACTCTTAAACGCGAGGTCGAATCGGCCTCCCTGCGCAAGAAGTTCGAAGAGGCGAAGCAGCTCAATGCGAAGATCGAGAGGCTAGAGAAAGAGCGCTCCGAGACTGAAAGCAAGTGGCGAAAGGAAAAGGGGGTAACCACCTCTGAAGTCAAACGCATCCACATCGCAGAAATCGTCTCCAAGATGACTGGAATTCCGGTGTCCGACTTAACTCAAGAGGAGAAGGAGAAACTTCTAAAGATGAGAGAGAGGCTGCATCAACGAGTCATCGGCCAAGAGGAGGCAGTGCAGGCAGTGTCCGACGCGGTCCTGAGGAGCCCGGGCCGGGCTCACCGAAGGCAAGCACCCGACTGCGACCTTCCTGTTCCTCGGTCCGACCGGAGTGGGTAAGACGGAACTCGCCAAGGCCTTGGCGTGGGTCGTCTTCGGCGACGAAAACGCCCTCGTTAGGATTGACATGTCCCAAGTAATGGAACGCCACACGGTCAGCCGACTGGTGGGCGCTCCGCCTGGTTATGTCGGGTACGAGGAAGGTGGGCAGCTGACGGAGACGGTCCGGAGGAGGCCGTACTGCGTCGTGTTGCTGGATGAGATTGAGAAAGCACACCCTCGACGTGGACAACATCCTGCTCCAGGTCTTCGACGACGGAAAGGTAACGGACGGAAAGGGCCGGGTGGTCGACTTCACCAACACCGTCATAATTGCCACCAGCAACATAGGCTCCGACATCATTCAGGAGAACTTGACCTCCACGAACCCCAAGTCGTATGGGGAGCTCAAGGACGAATTGATGGTCATCCTGCGCCAACGCTTCAAGCCTGAGTTCCTGAACCGCATCGACGACATAATCGTCTTCCACGCTTTGACCAAGGAGCAGACAAGGCTCATCGTGCAGCTCCAGCTCGAAAGGGTGAAGCGGACGACATTGGAACAGGGAATAGAGTTGAAGTTCGCGGATGCGGCGCTGGACAGGGTCGCGGACATCGGTTACATACCGGAATTCGGTGCCAGGGAATTGAAGCGGAAGATCCAGACGGAAATAGAGACGCCCCTGCTGCAGGAAATCGTATCTGGAAACATCGCTTCAGGCGATACGGTCCTGGTCGACTTCAACAAACAAGCCGGCAAGATGACGTTTCACCAAGCAATAGACATTGGGTAATCTATCCGTGTCCGGTCCAGGGCTGCAGGTTCGGCACATGAGACCGAATCAGGGCCCATTCGCAGGTCCAAGCCCATACCTCGATTTCAGCGTCGCCGATTCGCTTCGTATAAGAACGGGAATTCTCTGATAAGATAGCAGGCGCGAGATAGGTGTGGATGGAGACAGACAGTCACAATTGCTGCTCTTATGGTCGGAATGTTTGCCGTGCCTTCTTCTTCGCACCCGTCGTCACATTGCCCACGGCATCTGGATGTTTGACTCCGAACGTGCACACTTGTGTTCCCGCTTTCCTGGTCACCGTTGACAGAGTCGTTTCGCCGAGCTGTCTCCTTTTTGGGGTTGGCGAGGTGCAGTTCCACGTTTCCAATTCCGTAGGCGGTGAAACTAAGGGGACAGTCTTTACCTGGAACTGCTCGAACCTCATCCAATACGCAATGGGACTATACTATCATTAGGACGCCTCTCTATCCAGAGGGCACCCTTTTTTGCAGCCAAAAGCCCACGCCTACACAGAGAGTTACAATCAAATAGGATAGCGGTCTGTCACACGTTTGGTGGAGTTTGAGTGATGAAGGCTAGGAGGAAGACGATTTCCATTATCTTGGCCGTAGCCTTCGTCATAGCCGCATCGATCTATGGGTTCGACCTCATTGCATACCCTCGTGGTCACCCATGCGATGTGGAGTACGGCAACTCCACAAGCGTCTCCGTCTCGAATTGCCAGGTCGGCATCACCCTCACCTTGAGCGTCAGAAGCGACCAGGTTGCAACAGGCGGCAATATGACGGCGACCTTTTCGCTGAGGAATGACCTGAGCGCGACCAACTTCCAGTGCGTCAGCGGTGGCCAGAACGTGGGCCTGGCGTCAATTCTCAGGACAACGAACCTCACCATCAATCAGCTCGACGCGGATGTCATTTCCGAGAACTGTACCCCCGCCGGCATTATGATCAGGGATGGATCAGGGGCATACCTCCAGCTCAGCGTTGAACCTTCGTTGACGTGGTGTGGTAGCCTTTCGTGCGGCATGCCATTTAGCTTGAACGCATCGGAAGTCCGGTCGCTCTCTTTCTCAGTCGGCGGGTTCTGGACATTCACGAATTCAAGCGCGCCACTGGAGAACTCCTTGTACAGCCCATTCAGTCCCGGCCAGTACTCGGTTATCGCATACGCAGCCTGGGTTCAACCAATTACCTTGAACTTCACCGTGGGTTAGTCCTGTTTGTGAGGTCACGGCTGTCCAGTTCTGCTCTTGTCTGGCCCATTTCTTCGCAGCCCCAAGCACACGCCGCGACTCAGCCTCCGCATTCTCCAGTTGCAGGGATTCTCAGACGACGATTTCGAGCAATTTGTCCCTGGACTTTGCTCCTCTAACGAGACGGACCCTCGACTTCGGGACCTTGTAGTAGGCCGCTAGAATCTCCAACAGCCTCTTGTTGGCTCGTCCTTCGGTCGCCCTTTCGTCGACCTTCACTTCCAGCTTGGTATTTCCCACCTTGATGACTCGAGCTTCCCCGGAATTAGTGACCACATGAACCGCAATCAGCATGTCTCAACGGGCATCTCCGCCTCGCTGTAAACATTGCGATGGCTAAGCAAAGGCCTGGATAATGTTAGGACAGACTCAGGCACATGTTTCGCGGGTCCAAGCCCACGCCCCAGATAGCATCAGTCCAGAGGAGCCGACCCAATTCAGGATTCCTTCGGTAGTCGACGGAGGAGCGAGGCCGATTCCAAGCCCACCAGGATCACGACAACCCCTACCAACCAGAATACCCAAGAGAAGTTCATTGTTGCCGGGTCTCCTCCCAGTTCCCGGTTCTCCAAGAATGCTAGAAGGATGACAAAGGCCCCTAAACCCACAGTCTCGTATGCCACTATGTTGAGCCGAGTGACAAGGCGCAAGGCAAGAAGAATGCTGAGTTCACGTCTTTCTTCTTTACTGTGGATTCCGTCTTCATGATGAAGGTCATTCACTTTCGCCTTTGATTCTGTCTGCGATCACTTCCCCATAATCTGACAGGTCATTCGCAGGTCCAAGCCTACGCCCTGAGATGGGCGCTTGATGCTACTGACCTCTTCCAGCAGCACCAGATGACCAAACAAGGTCGCCGCCTAGGGCGAGCCGCTGCCTGGGCAACTCTGCGTAGTCGAAGTTGGCCTTCGGGCCTAATGAGACTCCAGTTCTGGGACTCGTCGCGTCAGCTCGGCCCAGTCCCCGGCGACGGCCTCTCTGATAAGAGGTTTGAGTCCGGCGAAGGCCTGCGGAGGCATCAAGGTCATCCAACCCTTCGCAACCACGGCGCGGTCGTCATGGTTCAGCAGGGGAGGAGCCAATGGACGAGTGTGGGCATCTTCTCGGGTGGGATCTTCCTTGCCATGACCCCTACGATGGAGGCCTGCTCCTCCGCCGTCGCCCTCTCTCTAAGGATTGGATACAGGTGGGCGTCTTCCTTGTCCAGATGGATTCTCAGATGTGTGTCTAGGGCCGCCGTCGCCCTGGCTGTTATCAGAGGGTCCGGCGCCGCCCTCATCGCCTCCAGTTTACCCACCAAGGCGTCAAGGTAATGATGATCCATTAGGTATGCCTTTGCCACGAGCGGCGTCAGGTCGTCAACGGCTGGGAAGACTGCTTCCTCCTCTCCCTCGCGTGATAGTCCAGGACTTCATCCATGATATGAAGCCGAGCCATGACGGGTGCAAGGTCTCCGCCACTTCGCGCTATCCTGTAGGCAGCTTCGTCAATCTGAAAGATATCTTGACGAAACGCGTTATGAATGGAAAGCACAATGTCAAAAGGGCAGGACATAGGCACCATTCTTCCATGGCGCGTCATAAAGCCATGCCACTATCCGCACACATGAACACCGGGAATGCCTTTAGGAGCCAGATGGCCAATAAGCCAGTCTGTCCTCAGGGTTGCTCCCCTTCTCCAGAAGTCAGGCGATGATAGTGGGCTCACCACCAATTTCCCAAAGGATTAGGTAGCGTCCAATCTTCCTGACTCCTTAAATAACAATGCCCATGGTTCACATCCGTAATCTAATCTAAGGCGATTTTGGAATGGTTGAGAAGAGACCGATGATTACTACAGGCGCGCGGAGTATGTCGAACATAGACTGGTGGCCCAATCAGCTGAACCTCAAGGTGTTGCACCAGCACTCGCCGCTATCCAACCCCATGGGTAAGGACTTCAACTACGCCAAGGAGTTCAAGAGTCTCGACTTGGCGGCCGTGAAGAAGGATCTGCAGGCGCTGATGACCAACTCGCAGGACTGGTGGCCGGCGGACTTCGGCAACTACGGGCCCTTGATCATTCGCATGGCATGGCACAGCGCTGGCACATACCGCAAGGGCGACGGCCGTGGCGGCGCCGGTCGCGGCCAGCAGCGCTTCGCACCCCTCAATAGTTGGCCCGATAATGCGAACCTCGACAAGGCGCGTCGTTTGCTTTGGCCGATCAAGCAGAAGTATGGCAAGAAAATCTCATGGGCAGACCTCATGATTCTTGCGGGAAACGTCGCCCTGGAGTCAATGGGATTCAAGACCTTCGGCTTCGGTGGCGGTCGTGAGGATGTCTGGGAGCCGGATGAAGATGTCTACTGGGGTCCTGAGAGCAAGTGGCTGGAGGACAAACGCTACTCCGGCGACCGAAACCTCGAGAATCCGCTCGCTGCCGTGCAGATGGGACTGATCTACGTCAATCCGGAGGGCCCGAACGGCAACCCGGATCCGATCGCCGCGGCCAAGGATATCCGAGAGACTTTCGCCCGCATGTCCATGAACGATGAAGAGACGGTTGCGCTCATCGCTGGCGGCCATACCTTCGGCAAAACCCACGGCGCCGGCCCTGCGTCCAATGTCGGCCCTGCGCCTGAAGCGGCCGGTATCGAGGAACAAGGCCTCGGCTGGAAGAACAGCTTCGGCACTGGCAAAGGCGATGACACGATCACCAGCGGCCTGGAGGTCACTTGGTCCAACACGCCAACGAAGTGGAGCATGCAATTTCTTCAAGAACCTGTTCGGCTATGAATGGGAACTGACGAAGAGCCCGGCTGGTGCGAATCAGTGGCGACCGAAGTATGGCGCAGGTGCTGGTACGGTGCCGGATGCCCAAGACCCGGCTAAGCGTCACGCGCCAGGGATGCTGACAACGGACCTTGCCTTGAGGTTCGACCCTTCCTATGAAAAGATTTCAAGGCGCTTCTACGAGAACCCGGACCAGTTTGCAGACGCCTTCGCCCGCGCATGGTTCAAGCTCACGCACCGCGACATGGGTCCGCGCACACGCTATCTCGGCCGGAGGTTCCTGCCGAAGAGCTCATCTGGCAAGATCCCATCCCCGCGGTCAATCACAAGCTGATTGATGCACAGGACATTGCCTACCTCAAGGGCAAGATCCTGGCTTCGGGGCTGTCCGTATCACAACTCGTGTCGACGGCCTGGGCGTCGGCGTCCACATTCCGCGGCTCCGACAAGCGCGGTGGGGCGAACGGCGCGCGCATTCGCCTTGCGCCGCAAAAGGATTGGGAGGTCAACCAGCCGGCCCAACTGAAGACTGTGCTGCAGACCTTTGAGAGAATCCAAAAGGAGTTCAATCGCGCGCAGTCAGGCGGGAAGAAAGTTTCGCTCGCCGACTTGATCGTCCTGGGTGGATGCGCCGGCGTTGAGCAAGCCGCGAAGAACGCCGGTCACGATGTGACCGTTCCCTTCACACCGGGACGCATGGATGCGTCGCAGGAGCAAACGGACGTGGAGTCATTCGCCGTACTCGAACCGGCTGCAGATGGGTTTCGTAACTACCTCAAAGCCAAATACGCTGTATCCGCAGAGGAGCTGCTGGTTGATCGGGCGCAATTGCTCACGCTGACTGCTCCTGAGATGACGGTTCTCATCGGCGGCATGCGTGTCCTGAATGCCAACTTCGGCCAGACCCAACACGGCGTCTTTACGAGGCGGCCGGAGGCGCTTACCAACGACTTCTTCGTGAACCTGCTCGACATGGGCACGCAGTGGAGGGCAATCTCGAAAGACGCTGACGTGTTTGAAGGCCGCGACCGCGCTACAGGCAAAGTCAAGTGGACGGGCACCCGTGTCGACCTCATCTTCGGTTCGAACTCCCAGCTCCGCGCCTTGGCGGAAGTCTACGGATGTGAGGACTCCCAAGAGAAGTTCCTGCAGGACTTTGTTGCGGCGTGGAACAAGGTAATGAACCTTGACCGTTTCGATCTCGCCTTCTCGTAGAACGCTAACACGTGCGCGGGAAGTCAAGACTTGACCGGCGACGTCTATAAGTGCATCACAGGCATCTTGGGGAGCAAGAAATCGAAGGCATGGTGGGGAGCCGCCCGCGAAGATTAGCCGATCTTGACAATGTCAAGCAATCGGGGAATCTGCGTCTCCTCGTTGCCCAAGGACGGGTTGCGCCGTCCGGCACCTAATCAAACGTCCTGCTGAGCTTGTCAATGATCGTCTGATACCTCGGCTCGCCTCTCGGCCCCGGAGAAGAGAGGGCGATACATGACCTGGGCATACTGCAGCGTATGCTGGTCTGTGGCCCTATCGATATACGTGAAGTAGGAGTCGAGGTCCCCCAGGGAGTAGTGTATGAATGCGACGTCGTTGAGATTGGTGGCGCCCAGCCACCGTCCTTCAATCTCCTTCAACGTCTCGAGTGCACCGGCCCTGTCTCCCGATCGGGCCGCGATGAAACCCCGCATCCACGTGACCCAACGACTGGTGGGGTCCAGTTTTTCAGCTTTCGAATGGAACTCCTTGGCCTTCTCGATGTCGCCCTTGCTAATGTAGTATTCCGTCATGGCCCTATAGGTGCCAGCCGGAGCAAGCTGTACGGTCTTCTCCCAGTGCCCGAGGGCGTCACCCTCCCTTCCCAGGTAGAAGTAGAAGAGCCCAAGCCGTTCGACATAACGAGGCATCACCGGGTCCAAACGGTAGCACGCCTCCGATGCCTTGATTCCTTCTTCCGTATCTCCTTTCAGAAACGCGACGTTGGATAGGACAAAGTAGGCTTCGGGGAGGCTTGGATTCAGTTCAATCGCCCGCTTGGCCCCTTCCTCGCTGCTACGCACATGATCTTCCTGGAAGTCTACACGTGCAAGGATGGCGTGCGCCTCAGCTATCTCCGGGTCAAGCTGGAGCGCCTTCTTCACTGAGATCTCCGCCTTGGGCGTGGCCTGCTCGTAGGGCTCGTACCCGTCGTTCACAAGGTTGATGAAGCATTCGGCAACTCCTGCGTAGGCCCTGGCGAAGGTCGGGTCAAGGGCTACGGCCTTCTCAAAGAGCTCCTTAGCCTGTCTGAGGGACGGCTCGGTCCTTTCCCGAACGAGTTCCCTGCCCCGCAGGTAATACATGTAGGCCTCCGTGTTCTCCGTCGCCTTCTTCTGGATCACCCTTTTCTCAGAGTCGACGAGTCGGATCCTGAGTTCCTCGGCCACCTTCTCAGCAATCTCCGATTGGATCGCGAAGACGTCCTCCAGCTGCCGGTCGTAGTTCTGGGCCCATAGGTGGCCCTCAGTCGCCGCGTCTATGAGCTGGGCGGTTATCCTCACACGGTTGCCAGCCTTCCTGACGCTCCCTTCGAGCAGGCTCCCCGCGCTCAGCTCCCTGCCCACGTCTAGGGCGCCCTTCTGCGATCCCTTGTACTTCATAACCGACGTCCTCGCGATGACGGTCAGCTGTCTCACTCCTGAGAGGGACGTGATTAGCTCCTCGGTCATGCCATCAGCGAAGTATCCCTCCTCTGGGTCCGAGCTGAGGTTCGCGAAGGGGAGGACGGCTATCCGTTTCTTGTCCAGTTGGGTCCCTGAAGCTGCCCCCTCCTTTTCCCACGGCATATCAATCTTGTAAATCTCAATGGGCTCGGCTACGTTCTTGAGAGATCTAGGCCCGAGGCCTGACAGGCGGAGGTCCAGCTTGCCATTGACGTGGTCGTACACCTGACGAGTCAGGTAGACGCCCCCATCCTCGGCAAGGGGTTCTATCCTTGACGCCACGTTGACCGCGTCCCCTGAAATGTCCCCCTGGGACGCGACAACTTCGCCGACGTGGATGCCTATCCGCAGGTGAATCCTCCTCTCAGGATCAAGGGAAAGGTTGAGCTCCCTGGTTGCCCTCTGAATATCATAGGCACACCTCACCGCGTCCACGGCATTGGGGAACTCCACCAAGAACGCGTCTCCGATGGTCTTGACTTCTCTGCCTTCATGCCTGCCGAGAATGGGCCGAATCAGGCTCCTCTGCTCTTCGACCAGGGCAAGCGCCAGAGACTCGTTCCTCTGTCCTAGCGCCGTGTAGCCAACCATGTCCGTGAACATGATGGCAGCCAGCCTTCGTTGCCCTTGGGACAAACCCTATTCCACGACTTCGCCCTGGGTAATGATAAATGCGTTATGCAACTCCTAACCTCCGAGGGTGGCCCTGTCACGCACATGGCGATAGAGGGCAGCTCCTTACTTCTCCTTGGTTTCCGCGGCCATCTTCCGCTTGGCAAGCTCAGGGTTCTGTATGTACAGGATGATGGCATTCGCATGGCCGTGTCCCAGGCCGCATTCCGATTTGAGCCACCTGAGCAACTCCCCGTATTGTGTCAACCCTTTAGCCCTAGCCAAATCCTGATAGTACTCTCGGCCCTTTACCCGTCTTCGCCCTGATGTTTTCGATATAAGCGGAGTAGGTCGTGGGGTCTTCGTGTCCGGCCTTTTGGCTCGGCTTATTAGCATTTGCGAGCCTTTCGAGGCACGCCCCCGGCGACCGAGCTTCGATACCGCCCAGGCGAAGGGTTGTTTCTCGACAATTCTTAAGAGCGCTCTGGGGCGGACTTCTTCAAATGAAACAGCTCGAGTTCCCTCCTTCCAAGACCGTGGAGGAGTACTTCTCCCGTCTGCCCGACGATTCCCGCGCGGTCCTCATGCACTTGCGCGGTATCCTGTTGGCCACCGCCCCGGAAGCCGAGGAAGTCATCAGCTATCGAATGCCTGCCCTTCGCTACAAAGGAATCCTGGTCTACTACGCCGCGTTCAGCGACCACTTCAGCCTCTTCATCGCTAGCCCACGAATGCGCAAGAGGTTCGCCCGCGAGCTCAGACCGTACAAAGGGGGAAAGGGTACCGTCCGGTTCACGGCAGAGAATCCCTTGCCCGATGACCTCGTGGTGAGGATCGTCAGGATGCGGATGGCCGAAAACGAAGCCAGAGCCGCGGGGTCCGGATCCCGGAAGCCCTCGGGCTGAGCTTCCGTTAGGTTCTCAGAGAGGGCAGTGTAAGCCAGGGGGATGGCACACGGTCTTCCCGCGCTCCACTCTGCCGACGATTCAATTGGCGACGCCCCGGCCCATCGATTCCGGACAAAGGCTTAAGTTCGATGCAGCAAGGCGAGGCGGTGTGCCGCTCATTACGTCCGACTTCAAACCTTACGTCGAGAAATGGCTCGCCGGGATTCAGGACATTGCGGAGCCATCGAAAGGCCTGGGCACGGTCCGGGCCGACGCGAAGCTGGTAGGGAATCAGCGCCAGGAGGTCAAGATCAAGGAGCACACGTTGGTGTGCGACGAGCCTGCAAACCTTGGGGGGACCGACCAAGGGCCAAACCCCCTTGAATTCTTCATGTCGGCCGTGGGCTTCTGTGAAAATGTGACCTTTGCGAGGTACGCGGCGCTCGGCGGCTTGGAGCTCGACGCGCTGGAGACGAGCGTGAGAGGGCACTGGGACAGGCGGGGTCAGGGCACGTGGGAGGGCATCGAGCCCGCATTCAAGGACTTCTTTGTGGAGACACACATTACATCGACCGAACCGATTGATAAGATTCGCGAAATAGCTAAGATAGTGCATAAGAGATGTCCGATGCACGCGAGCATCTCGAAGATGGCTCCGGTGGTCGACAAGCTTTTCGTCAACGGGGTCGAGGTCCCACTATAGTGGGATGGAGGGGGAGCTGCTAGGTACAGGGCTCTCCCTCATGCCTACCCGGCGGCACGCCTGTGCTGGCGGTAAGTCGCTGTCGGTAAGCAGTTCCGTGTTCCGGAGGGAGGACCACGCCCACCCACGATATTTCCGACAACGTTAATTGTTCGGGTCGTCGATTGACGGTCGCGTTGTACGGGATGACGCCGAGCACAGAGGTCGACGCGCGCAACCAGCTCTGCCCAGGCCCCCTGCTCACGTTCAAGAAGAGGATGAAGGCCCTCTCCAGCGGAGGCACGATCGCCATAGTCGTCAACGATCAGACCTCGAGAGCGAACATCCTGAGCTACTGCCTTGGAAAAGGCGATGAAATCATTGGCTCCTGGCAGGACGGGGATGACTTCCACATGATCTTCAGAAAGTCGAAGGCCTGAACAAGGCGGCACGTCCTGCATCGATCGCAGTAGAGACCACTACAAAAAAAGCTGCTCCAGTCGAACTCTACTTGTGAGCCTTGTAGGCGGTCGCGCAGGCCTTTGCGTGGAAGGGGAGCTTCGTCCCTCCGATGGTCTCATAGTAAGGCGCGTAGACGATTACGCCGCCGCAGAAGGCGCATTTCTTCTCCCCGAACGCGTCGGCACACGCCTTGGCATGGAAGGGCAACTTCTTTCCACCGATCGTTTCGAAATAGGGCTCGTAAGCGATAATTCCACCGCAGAACGCACACTTGACTTCCTTCGGCATCTTGCCTCTCACCCTCTCACGCTCCCTTCGCTTAAGAAGTTATCCAGCGATATGCTCGAAGTCACAGGGAGTTCGACGGGGGCATCGACCATCGTCGGCTGCATTCTCCTCCCCAGGGGTGCCGCCCGGGGGATGCCTCGGTCCTCCTGAAGGGCCCAGTCTCCATGCCACCCTCCGACTTGGAGTTGGGAATCTTGTAACAAGGCTTAATTGCACCACATCCTTGCGGCTGCCTTGAGTTTGCCAAACCGCGTAAGTCATAAGGCTTACACTGAGGACGGGGTATCTCAAGTACCCAAGAGAGTCGGGGGAGACCTCGTTCCTTCGGCCGTTAAGCATCACGGTCCTGCCTCCGAATCAGGCGCGACTATTCAGGCGGCGGCCGGGCCTGTCGGGCCAGATGCAAAGGATGGTTTTGAATGGAGGACGCGAGTGGCCCGGATTGGCGCACAAGTCGCTAAGGCCTATGTAAGGAACTTGAGCTTTTCAATCGAGAAGCAAGCGAGCTTCACGTCGGAAGGTTCTTTCCCCAGCGCCGTCGAATACTTGCTTGGGGCGCTTGGGGGCGACGTCGTCAACGGATTCGAGAGCCAGGCCGCGAATTCTGGGCTCACCGTCGAGGCCATAGAGTTCTCCCTCTCGGGCCGCCTGGCGAACCCGCTTGTCGTGCTTAACGTCGTAGGTGCGGAGGGGAGCCCAGGGTTCCAGTCCATAGTCGGCACCCTTTACGTGACGACCGATGCAGAGGAGTCGACCGTGAACAAGATCTGGCTCAAAACCCTTGCCCGGTCTCCTCTTGTGAAGACCTTGGAGCGTAGCGTCGACCTCTCCCTCCGAATGAAGATCGCGCCGTAACAGGAGCGTAGCTTGCGATGAGCAGTGTATATCGCCTGAATCCCGAGCAGACGGCTGTGGTTGAGCGGGCCAAGAAGATAGCCGAAGAGAGCTTGGCTCCCTTTGCGAACGACGTAGACGCGAAGCCTCGCTTCCCGCGAGAAGGCCTGGATGCCCTGGCCGAGGCCGGGTTCCTCGGACTTAACATCTCAACAGAGCTGGGTGGCATGGGGCAGGGGCTTCGGGTCAGCGCTGCCGTCCTGGACGAGATTGCTCAGCGAGATGCATCGGCCGCCATGGTCTACATGATGCATCTCTGCGGATGTGCGGCCTACATGTCTGCTCCCGACGCGGCACGGGATGCAATTGCGCAGGCGGCAGCAGGCAAGCATCTGACCACGCTGGCTTGGAGCGAGAGGGGCTCCAGGAGCCACTTCTGGGCACCCATCAGCCAAGCGGCCCAGGCCGGCGGGATGGTCACGCTCAACGCCCAGAAGTCTTGGGTCACGTCTGCGGGGGAGGCCGACGGTTACGTTGTTTCCACACGGACGGCAGGGATGACGGGTCCTACCGACACCATGCTTTACCTGGTGCTCAAGGGCGACAGGGGCTTTGACGTCAGGGGGCAGTGGAATGGCCTCGGGATGAGGGGAAACGCGAGCGCGCCAATGGCCCTGGAGAACTGTGTGATCCCAGCTGAAAGGGCCCTCTGCAAGCCGAACGAAGGCTTTCCGACCATGCTCAACGTCGTGCTGCCGTGGTTCAACCTCGGGAACGCCGCAGTCTCCATAGGCATTTCGGAGGCTGCGGTCAGTTCGACCATCGGCCACCTCACGTCAAAGCGCTTCGATGAAGCTGGGATCAAGCTTGCCGACCTTCCGACGCTGAGGGCACGTCTGGCCCAGATGCGAATCGAGACCGACAAAGCTCGGGCCCACTTGGCGAGCACCATCGATTCGGTGGAACGGCCGGGACCCGGGACTACCCTGATGGTCCTCGAATCGAAGAGCGCCGCAGCGGACTCTGCCCTCCGGGTGACCGACCTTGGAATGCAGTCCTGCGGCGGTGCGGCGTTCAGCAGGCAGCTCAGCGTCGAGCGCAACTTCCGCGACGCCCGGGCGGCGGCGGTCATGGGACCTACCTCCGATGTGCTTCAGGAGTTCATCGGGCGGGCCCTCTGCGGGATGCCTCTCTTCTAGGGATTTACATGAAGCCACGCATCCTCGTCGGGGCCGTCATATACGATCCCAAGGTCGTAGCAATCTGGGAGATAATCAAGGGGTATTTCGCTTCGAAGGGATTCCCGCTGGACTGCGTCTTCTACAACGACTACGGACTCATGACGGACGCCCTCGTCGCCGGTCAGATCCAGATTGCCTGGAACTCGCCTCTTGCGTGGCTAGACGTCGTCAGGCGGACCAGTGGCCGTTCGAGGCCCATCGCGATGCGAGACACGGACAGGGACAGGCGCACGCACATCATAGTCAGAAAGGATGGCCCTGTCAGGAGAATTGAGGACCTCAGGGGAAGGACCCTTGCCACCGGCGCTGCGGACTCCCCCCAGGCCACGCTCCTCCCGATTCACCTCATCAACCAGAGCGGGCTACTTCCCGGCCGCGACTACCGAGTGCTGCGCCACGATGTGATGGTGGGCAAACACGGGGACCACGTGGGAGGCGAGCTCGAAGCCCTGCACAGCCTGCAAGCGGGGAGAAGCGACGCCTGCGCGGCCCTGGACACAAACTGGGAGCGATGGCAGGGCGAAGGCGTGGCGGACCCCGGCGAATTGAAATCGATCGCCACCACGGAGCCCTTCGATCATTGCAATTTCAGCGTCGTAGAGAGCTTTCCGGAAGGGGAGGAGAGACGTTGGACGGAGGTGTTATTCAGCATGGACTACGAGAACCCCGACCATCGGAAGATGATGGAGATGGAGGGGCTGACGGCGTGGCTGCCAGGCCGCACCTCGGGCTACGCCCCCCTAACCGCCGCCGTAAGAGAGCAGAACTACTTCAGCGAAGAAGCGGTCGCGGGACCTTGATTGCAGCAGGATGGAGGCGCCTGCCCTGAAGCCCTTCCCAGTCGCTACCGTCGGCAGCTGGCCCCGGCCCCCAGACCTTCTGAGGGCAATGCGGCTTAGGCGTCAGGGAAGGATGACGGACGAGGCCTTTGACTCCTTGGCGGACCGGGCCGTGTTGGGGGCGCTGCGCCTCCAGGAAGATGCGGGCATCGACTTGGTGACAGACGGCGAAGAGCGCAGGGACAATTTCTACTCCTTCGTAGCCGAGAACCTCACAGGGGTGAAGCTCATGACTCTGGCCGAGATGTTAGAGGTCGTCGAGGATAAAGCGAGCTTCGAGCGCATACTCCAGACCTTGGACGTCCCCGCCTCTTCTCTGAGCACCGCCGTGTGCGTTGGGAGCGTCAGTAGGAGGAGGCCGCTGGCCCTCCAAGACTACCGCTTCCTCCGCGGCCATACAAGACGGCCGATAAAGGTCACGCTGCCCGGACCCTACATTCTAACACGGGCCATGTGGGTCAAGGAATTGTCAGGAGGCCCATATGCCGCCATGGAGGATCTCGGGGACGACGTCGTCCGCGCCCTCCATGACGAGGCGCTCGAGCTCGCCGACGATGGGGTCGATTTCATTCAGTTCGACGAACCCGTCCTGACCGAACTGGTCTTCACCAAGGGACAGACGAGGACTTTCATGTGCGCCACCTTGGCTGCGAGGCAGGATCCCACCGAGGAGCTCGAATTCGCGACCTCCCTGTTGAACCGGGTCGTCGCCGGGCTAGATGGAGTCCGGACGGGCCTGCACATCTGCCGAGGCAACTGGAGTCAGAACGAAAACGTCCTGCTGAGCGGGTCATACAGCCCCCTCACTCCCTACTTACAGAGCATGCGGGTCAAGCAGTTCGTCCTCGAATTCGCCACCCCCAGGGCGACAGGGCTGGGGGCGATCGCAGACATGCTGGATGGGAGGGAGCTGGGCCTCGGGGTGGTGAACCCTCGCACCCCTGAGGTTGAGTCGCCGGAGCAAATCGTTCACAAGGTGAAGGAGGCGATGCGCCATGTCGATGGCGACAAGATCTTCCTCAATCCGGACTGTGGATTCGGCACGTTCGCGCAGAGACCCCTGAACTCACCCGAAATCGCCGCCAAGAAGCTGGAATCGATGGTCCGGGCTGCGGCAGTCTTGAGGAGCTCATAGGGTCCGAAGCGTCCCCAGGGCTGGCGATGCCGCCGGTCCCGTGGACGTCCCGCCGCGACTTGGTCCAGAACCTCCCGCCGCCCAGCGATCCTACCGCTTCTTTCTTTTGTTCTTCAATTCGTCGATGATGTCGAAGCCAGACCAGGTTCCGAGGGCATCCGCTCCGGCGTCCAGCAGCTTCAGGGCGCTCTCGAGATCCTTCACGCCCCCGGCCGCCTTGACCTTCACCTTTGAGCTGACGGTGTACCGCAGGAAGTGAATCCCGTCTTCGGTGGCCGGGCCCCCCGTCCCCCAACCGCTGGAGTTGGTTACATAAGAAACGCCTGCCTCCTCGGCTAGGAGGGCGCCTCGGACCCTCTCTTCGATTCCCAGTGTGGGCAGTTCCATTGCGACACATACCGGCCGACCCTCGGCGGCGCCAACCACGGCAGACATCTCCTCCTTGAACCTGGTGAAGAGCCCCGACCTCAGATAGCCGAGATTGGGCAGGTACTCGAACATGTCTGCTCCGGCCTCCAACCCCTTCCTGACTTCAGCGACCTTGGATTCGGCCGGGGATCCACCGAGGGTGTAGCCGACGAACACGGACATCTTTATGTTCCTACCCCTGAGGAGCTGCCTGACGTCCTC
Organism: uncultured Nitrososphaerota archaeon; assembly: GCA_963772005.1. GTDB lineage: Archaea > Thermoproteota > Nitrososphaeria > Conexivisphaerales > DTJL01 > DATKKG01. The sequence continues at coordinate 42,653 of CAVYVS010000013.1, forward strand.
CGCCCAACATCCTTGGATGGCCAGCACCGGGAAGCGATATGCCGCCGACCGCGTGGCGAAGCCGAGCACCTCCTGCCAGTTAGCTCCGGGAGGAGCGAAGGTGCTGTGTATGACCGACGTCAGCGCCTCCACTGTGGGTAGCTTCCTGCCGGGCATTGGCTTCACCCCATGATGCCTTCTAGGCCCCTTAAAGAGCGTGTCCCTTCGTGGTGGTCAGCGACCGGTTTGAGCGCTCAAAGGCCCTTAGGACGGAGCGCCCAACGAGAGGTGGCTCGTCAGAAGGCAAGCACGCCTACCCCGGCGCAGACATCCTTGAGCGTTGGGACCCGCATGCGGCAACGTGACCTTGTAGTTGTCTGGCCAAAGCACCTCTCCGACATGCGAATTCGGGCCAGGTCGCTTCGCACATCCGCACGGTGGCCTAGAGTCCGGGGGGGGCTGTCGCCTTGCCCTCAACAGCATCTACTCAAGGGCATCGTCGGAGCAGGTCCAACTCGGCGGGACCCTTCCCTTCTGGGGCCGAATCCCAGGAACGGTCGTCGGGCCCGAGCAGAGTGATGCCGTTTCTTAATGGTTTGGTTCCGGAAGCGGCGATCCTTGGACTATGTCCCTGAACAGCTCGAAATCGATGTTTCCGCCGCTTATGACGGCGACGCAGTCCCCTTTCACGTCGCCGACCTTCCCTTCCAGAAATGCCGCCACCGGGACCGCACCAGCCCCCTCCACCACCTGACCCTCCTCCTCCCACAACAGTCGGATCGCCCTCCTTATCGAATCCTCGCTCACGAGCAGCATCCTGTCCACGTGACGTCTCACGATGTCGAAGGTCACGCAGCCCGGTTCATTGTTCCCCGCCAATCCCTCAGCTATGGTGTCCTTCACCTCCACGTTCACCTGCCTGCCGGCCTTGATCGACATGTACATCGCAGGCGACGCCTCGGATTGGACGCCGACTATCTCGATGCCGGGATCGACGCGCTTAGCGACCGAACAAATACCCGCGATGAGTCCGCCGCCGCCGACCGGGACGACCATCGCTCCCGCCTTCTTCGCCTGGGATAGGACTTCGAGGGCCACGGTCCCATGGCCGGCTATGACCTCTGGATCGTTGTAGGCGGACAGATAGCCCACGCCCTCCCGCTTCGCAAGCTCCTTCGCGTACAGCTCAGCCTCGTCATAAGATGATCCGTGAAGGACGAGCCTGGGGTGGTACTGCCTGATCTTCACGATCTTTACTTCCGGCGTGTTCGTGGGGACCACTATGGTCGCCTTCAGTCCCAACCTTCGTGCCATGAGGGCGACGGCCTGCCCATGGTTCCCCGCGGACGCAGTGACTATTCCGCCCGAGACACCGGACGACGAAGCCTTCATCTGACACAACTTGTTCGCTGCCCCCCTGATCTTGAAAGAGGACGTCACCTGGAGGTTCTCGAGCTTCAGGAAGCAGCTTGACCCAGCTAGGCGGGTCAGGGACCTGGACCGGATCAGAGGGGTGTTCTCGATCACGAACTCCTTGATCCTGCCTCTAGCCTCGACGATGTCATCAAGCGGAATCAGAGTTCCTGGAGATTTGTTATCACCCGCGGCTGCGTCGCGCGAATCCTTCGGCCGTCTCACGGAGGACTCTCTCGATCCGATCGCTCTTAAGACTACCGAACCTTCGATCCGCCGATGATGCGCCATTTCCTCGCGACCACAGGGAGCCACGGTAGGCCCGTCTCTTGGAAACCGTTATCATCAAGGCTCGCGAAGACGGTTTGCACGCCACATGGTTGACGTCTTCCTGTCGATGGCGCTGGTCTTCCTGGCGACCTGCGTGCCTCTTCTGGTAGGACTCATACTTGGCGTCCTGCTGTCGGAGAGCATCCCGAAGGCCCCACCGCCGCCGCTGGCGTTGGAATCCTGAGCTAGCACTTCATTGACCTGATGCTGGACGCGGACATCTTGGACGAGGCCAGAGGGTTCGGGGGCGGGTTCGCCCAGTTGGCCCTGGTGCTGGCTTTCGTCCTCGCTTTCAGCCTCCTCGTGCTTGGAGACGGGGGACTCCTTTGTTCGACGGCTCTGCCATACTCGGCCGCCTTGCTCGCAGCCCTGGCCCTCGGGCTTCACTCCGCCGGGGAGGCGGTGGACATAGGAAGTGGTCTGGCATCAGTTGGGATCAACGAGTTGCTCGGCTCTCAGGCGGCCGCCTTCCTCATCCACAAGGCGGTGGAGGGCTTCATGCTCTCCTCCTTTCTCGTGATGGGGGTCTCGCGGCCAACGCTGAGGGATTCAGCCATCCTCGGCGCCATCGTGGGCCTCATGGCCATGGTCGCCACCCCTCTCGGTTTCTTCTCCCTGGTGCCGTCGACATACATCCTGGCGGCGGGCGCGGGTGCGGATGTCTACCTCCTTCTGAAGTTGGCCCCCCAGGCGCTCACGGCGAATTCGCGCGTGAAGCTGGCCCTCTTCTTTATGGTGGGCTTCCTCGCGATCTACGCTGCAGCGCTCCTGCACAGCTAAGCAGGCAGCACGGGTTTCGACAATGGCTTAAATCGTCGAGCCCCCATCGCGGGTCAGGTGACGACGCCTCGGACTCTACGTCGACCTTGAAGCTGGCGCTGGCGGTTGCCCTGGTCGCCGGTCTTTGCGTCCTCGTGGCCCTGGTCTACCTCAACGGGCCGGCCTCAGCAGTCACCTCCCACACTCTCAATTTTACCATAATGGCCGACGATAACGGCTTCAATGGCTCGGTCCATCACGCACTCCCTTGGCCCATTATCAGCGTCCACGTCGGGGACAACGTAACCATTACGGTGATCAATGACGGCAAGGTGGAGGCTCACGGCTTCGCCATCGACGGCTACTTCCCTCAAGGGCTGGTCGTGGGGCCGGGTGAAACGGACAGCGTAACCTTCACCGCCGACGAAGCAGGGAACTTCACATTCTACTGCAACATCTTCTGCACGGTTCATCCTTACATGATCGGCCAGCTGGTCGTCCAGAGGTGACCCTCGGTTGGCTGATATGAAAAATACGTTGATGCCTGTTCAGTGGAGCCTTTCGTAGTGGTCGACGAGGGTGCCCGCTATGAACGCCTTCACGGCGTCGTCGGCAGAAGCTTCCTCTATCAGGTAGGGCTTCATGCCCGATTGTTTCAGGGCCTGATACATCCCCCATCCCATTCCCCTCGCGAAGACCGCCTGGCAGTCGGCCACGTTGGACAACATGCTCCTGATGGAGCGCCTGCTCGCCAGCGCCTTGCCCATGGTCCGATCCGTGGATTCCCCCTGGGTGGCTATGGCTGGCCTTCGGTCTGGTCTCCTTCCCCTTGATCTTGCCATCTTCGATCTCATACACCACATAGGAGCCCGCCTGGCCGAAGTGCTCAGATACGGTCAGGCCGTCGTCGGTGGCGATGGCGACCCTGACGGTAGCCATCACTGGCTCGACTCCGTCAGGTACGGCTTGAGCCACTCTTCCAGCTGCTCCTTGGGGAGCGCGCCCACCATCGCATCTACGATCTTTCCTCCCTGGGAGACCATGATCGTCGGGATGCCCTGGACGTTGAACCTCATCGCTGTGGCTTGGTTCTCGTCCGTGTTCAGCTTGCCCAGGACCAACTTCCCGGCGTTCTCCTTGGCTATCTGCTCTAGGATGGGCGAAACCCACCGGCAGGGCCCGCACCACGGCGCCCAGAAGTCCACCAGCATCAGCTTGTGGTTCCGCAGCGTGTCGTCGAAGTTGGAGTCGGTCAGGACCACGGCGACGCTCTCCTCCTTGCCTTGGATCTTGTCGTCATCCCACTGCTTGCGACGCTTCTGGATCAACGAATCGATGTCGTCTGAATCATCGCTCATGCGGGGACCACCTCTTCCCCGAAGACCACCGCTGCCAGCTTCTTCTTTGTGTCGCCCAGGATCTGCGACATCCGCTTCAGCTTTTCTTCGTCTAGATATACATCGTTCATCATGACGAGAGTCTGCATGTCCCTCAGGTCCTGGAGGAATCCGAACCTCCCCATCATGTCGGCGTACTCCCTCCCGGCCTTCAGCCTCTCAACGAGCCCTTTGTTCTGCTCCAGGCAACTCCTCCCATCTTCGGTGAGCGAATAGACCTTCTTGCCGTCTTTCTCCTCGGACGTAACGTATCCCCTGTCCTCCAGCTCCTGCAGGGTGGGATAGATTAGCCCGGCGCTGACATGCCTCTGGTAGGTCTTGCCAAGCTCCTGAATCAGACCATATCCGTGCATGGGCTTCTCAGACAGGGCCGTCATCACCAGGAAGCGGAATTCGCCTCTCCTGATCCCCAACGTGGGCCCACGGGGTCCCCACGAAACCATCGGATAGTCGGGATCGTCCCAGCAGGCCCGACCCATTCTGTGACCTCCTTCACTCAAGTTACTATCTGGCGTTATATCGACTGATATATTAATAAATATAGCGGCTGATGGTCAAGCCGCCCCGCTGGCCGGCATGAAGGCGAAGCCACCGCTTCCCATATAGCCGGCGTGGTGCATTCTAGGAACGTTGTCCATTTGAAGCCAAGCAAGGCTGGAAGAGAGGGAAAGAGGAGGGTCATCGATTCGAGGGGCGCCTGGTGCCCACCCACGCCCTTGACGGACCTGTTCAGGGCTTGGCGTGAGTCGAAAATCGGGGACCTTATTGAGCTCAGGGCCACCGAGCCCGGCGTAGAGGCTGACGTAAGGGACTGGGCCTCCAAAAGTGGCAATAGGCTGGTGCTCTGCTCCCAGGAGGAAGGGTTCGTGCGGCTGGTAGTCAGGATCACCAGGAAGGGCAAGAGGATACTCGAAGAGTCGGCTTCGAAGAAGGGGTTCGATGAGCCTGATGAGACCAAAGAAACATCGAAGAGCAGGCTGCAGCTCGTTTCATTGGGCGGTTTCGACATGGGGTTGCGAACCCTTCAGCCCGGATGGCGCTGGTCAATCGACATGAAGTCCCTTGCCGGAACTGCCCTCTGCGAGACCAGGCACATCGGATACGTGATCTCGGGGAGGATGGGCTTCGAAATGGACGACGGGACGACTCTGGAGGTGAGCCAGGGCGAGGCCTTCGACGTCTACCCCGGGCACGATGCATGGACTGTGGGCCGGGAGCCTGTTGTCTTCTTGGACCTGATAGGAGCCGTAGGGCGGGCTAACTCGGACTAGGGGGTCCGTGAGCCACCGACTCATTCGACCCAGATGAAGCCGCCAAAAGTCGACAGGCTCTACCCGTCCACGTTAGGAAAAGTATTTTTCGACCCCCCCTTCCTCACCACGCCGAGCGTCAGGTGGCTCAAATCCTTCCGATTCTGGTCGCAGCAGCAATCGTGGCTGCACTTCATATGTCGGCTCCGGACCACTGGGTCACCCTGTGCATGCTCGCTCGCGCCTCCCAATGGAACCGTCTTAGACTCGTCGCCGTCAGCCTGGTGACCGCGGTCGGACACGTCACCATCTCGGTGCTCTCTGGGCTCGCCGTCGTCGCCGTAGGTATGGTACTCACACAGGCCGTCTCCCGGTATGTGAATCAGGCCGTCGGGCTGATCATGCCGCTGGCCGGCGGGTCATACGGGATATGGGTTCTGGCCTCTCATCAGAAGGAGGACTACGGCAAGATGGCCGAGGAAGAGAGGGCCAAGATATCGCGGAACGCCGGGAGAGGGGTCGGATACTTCGCGGTGCTGGGCGCCGCCCTCTCCCCTGACCTGACCATTCTGCCCATCTTTCTCTTGGCCATCCCGATAGGCATCGGGGCCGCCGCCTACGCCGGCGCGGTATACGCCGTCGGCGCGATCCTCGCCCTCATCACCTTCGTCCTGATAGGCTCTTGGGGACTGTCGGAAGCCTTCCAGAGGATTCCCCCAAAGTACAACGACGCCCTTGTGGGCTTCGCGATAGCGGCCGTAGGGGTTTACGTCCTTCTCGGCGGATAGCTTGCCGGCTCCAGTGGGGCTTCCCGCTTGGCGTGCGGTGCTTCATGCCGGCGGCCGGTTAGCCCGACTACCTTCCTGAATAGGTAGAGCGTCGCACCGAGCGTCACCACCGCGATGGCCCCTATGACGACGTAGGCCGAGGCTATGGTTCCCCAGTCGTAGCCGCTCAGCACCAGCACCCTCGCCGCGTTCACGGTGTAGCTGATCGGGTTGTAATTTGAGACAGTCTGCATCCAGCCGGGCATGAAGGTAGTGGGGGTCAAGGCGGTGCTAATGAACAGCAAGGGGAAGGTGAGGAACGCGCTTATCCCGAAGACCGTTTCCGCGTTCCTGGTCCTCAGCCCCAGCGCCAGAGAGATGCCCGACCAGGCCAACCCAAAGAACGCCATGGTTAGCAGTATTACGATGGCCCCAGGGAAGCCCGTCGCTATCGAAGCTCCCAATGCCAGAGCCAGGACTAGGAGTATAACAGATTGGATGACGACCCTGAAGGCGTCGCTTGTGAGCCTGCCGAGAAGAATCGCGTACCTGCTCACCGGGGTGACCAGCATCTTCTGAAGGTAGCCGGAGTCCAGATCCGTCACGACCGAGGTCCCAGACTGGAGGGCGCTGCTGAAGGCGTTCTGAAGGAGTATGCCCGGCGTGGCGAAGAGCAGGTAGCTCCGGCGGGGAAGCCAGGGAGCTGGGCGAACCTGAGAAGAGTTGCGTGAAGAGCACAAGGAATATGATGGGCTGGAAGAGCGAGAAGAACAGCAGGATGGGGTCCCTGATGAGCTTCTTCATGGCCCTGACGAACAGATGGGCCGTGTCCGAGACGAACGCCATTTCCTAATTCCTCCTCCCCAGCATCATCCCGCCCGACTTCTTCGTCAGCTCCTCGGTCCGGATCCTCCTGCCGGTGTGCCTAGGAAAATGTCGTCCAAGGTCGGCGAGGAGAAACTGACTCCGTTCAGGCGGAGCTTGTTCTTGTCGAACGCCTTAACGATTTCAGCGATGATCTGGCTCGCGTTGCTCGCATAGACCGTGACCCCTTCGTCCGACTCGATGACCTTGCTCACCCCCTCTATGGATGAGAGTATCTCCTTTGCCTTGATCACGGCCGTAGGCCTCATGACGCCTTCGTCGAGCGAAAGCTTGATGGCGTCCGATCCCACCTGACGCTTGAGCTCCGCAGGAGTGCCGCTGGCCACGATCTTGCCATGGTCGACTATGCAGAGCCTCTTGCACAGGCGGTCCGCCTCCTCCATGTATTGTGTGGTCAGGAAGACGGGCATACCCTCCTCCCGATTCAGCTTGTCAAGGTAGTCCCAGAGGGCTGCCCTCGACTGCGGATCCAGCCCGGT
>CAVYVS010000014.1:0-30980 GCA_963772005.1 uncultured Nitrososphaerota archaeon
TCCCCCTCATGTCGCTCCGTCAATGACAGTCACGGTATTCCCTCCAGTGGAGCCGACGTACAGGTATCCGTTGGATGGGTCGAAGGTTATCCCATAGGCCCCAGCGCCCACCGATATGTTTCCTACCAATGCGTTCGTGCTGCCGTTGATTACAGACACCACGCCCGAGGAAGTGCCAGTGACGTAGAGGCATCCATTGGAAGAGTCGTAGGCTATCCTGGTCGTATCGCTTCTGGTCGGTATGGCTGTCACCACTGTGCCTACACCTCCCTCCGCCGATGCGGCGTTTTGAGTTGGGACTCCCACGTTGGCTGGTGCCAGCAGAGCGGCCTTTGACGGAACGACCAGAAAGAGGGCTATCGCTAGGTAGCATGACGCAAATGACGCAAGCCCTTTTTCTCACTGGCCCCTTCACTTGACGTTACTCGCTTCTCGTTCTTATATGAAGCGATGACTGGGGCGTGGGCTTGGACCTGCGAAACGTATGAAGTTGGGCCAGCTAGGTGGTAATGCAAATCCACATGCGGAGCAGGGAGTGGGTCCTGGGTGTGGGGACCGATGCCTGGAGACGATCGAAGTCCAAGGGAATCCGCCATGTCTTCGACTAGCAGGGCCGGCGGCCCATAGCTACTGAAGGAGGAAATGCAGTAGCACGAAATTGCCTTTGTCCCATGCCGCTCCCACTGCGATGGTATAGATGCCCGGCTTGAGCTGGTTCACCAGGCAGTCCTCATTCGAGCAATTACCTGTGATGACGCCCGTCCCAGAGTAGGTGTAGCTATACTGGTAAAAGGAGGGCTGGCCAGTGACCACATCGTTCCTTACGAAGAGAGTGGCGTAGCTGCTGGAGGGCTCAAAGACTATGTAGAGATACGTCGTGGGCGGCCCTGAGTTCGTTATGGGAGGAAGGGATAGGGGTGTGGCCGACGTGATGTTCTCCCTTGTATAGTATCCTTCGTACATCGAGACTCCAGCCGACGTGTAAATCCATGGTATGTTTATTCCCACCATTCCAGGAAGAGGGAAGCCGACGAAGCTGAGGTTGTTGTCCTGTGGAAGGGTATTGAACGCCGTAATCGTAAGGGTCAGCTCCTGACCGCTGCGTATTGTAGTGTTGCTGAGTTCGGCCGTGATCTTCATTCCCGTTACCTGGCTGGTCGCCGCCGCTGAGATCCCGAAGGTCGAAGGGTCAACAGGATAGCTGGGACTGCCGGCAGGCTCAAGGAGAAAGTGGGCCGATACGACGCCTGCGGCAGCGACGAGGATAATGCCTACTGCTACCGCCAGCTTCCGGTTCAACACTACTGGTTACAACTGCCTGGCTCTTATATGATGCTCAGAAGGACGTGGGTTGGACCTGCGAAAATAGGTTGGGTCCATCTTTGCGTTATTGAAATCAACTTGTCAAGCGAACGAAAGGCTTGGGGTGGACTCGGGGTTTCTTTAGCCTACTCCTTCCTCCCTCTTCTTGCTTTCTCGCTGAGCAGACTTGTGTGCCGGTTCAGCTCGGCAATCCATGTCTTATCCCGAGCGAGGCCAAGTGAGTTTGTGGTTAAAGCGGAACTGGAATTCAATTCTGTGCAGAAGGAATTCAGCGGGCTTTAAATTGGCCCCTCAGGCGGAATTCGTCGCTAGAGATGTTTCGTAACACTTCAAGGCTGGTCGTAGCGTTTCTTCTGCTTTCAAGTGCAGCCTACGTCGGGGTCCTCTCTGCCGAGTCCTTTGCGGCATCTCCAAGCATACCAGCTCAGTATTCCGAGACCATTGCTTCGAATCACTCTTATTACGTGACAGTCGATGCTTACTCGCCAAGCGGTCAGGTAGCGTACAACGTAACAAGCGACACCCCAATAAGCATCGCACTGATGGATTCCTCGCAGTTCAACTCTTTCAATGGCACCAAATCAGACATAGAGAACTCGATCGTCTGTCAAAACGGGACAAGTTCGTATGAGATTGAGAGCATTCCAAATAGCCTATACTATCTTGTCCTCTATGCTTACGGTTCAAGAGCCCATGTCAACATCGGGTATTTCATCTATCCCAACACCCCTTACAGTTACTACGGCCCGGCTATCCCACCCGTGGCCACTGGGATAGCATCATATGGTATCACGAACAGTTCTGGCACAATCACACCGTATCAAATCCAGGCAAGTGCGATAGTCGGCCTTGCGAATATCTCCTCCCTCCTCGCTAACAATGCTGATGCTGGAGAGTACGACTCCAACGTCGCTGGAGCTACCCTTCAGCTCAACACGTATCTGATTGTCAACGATTCGGACGGAGGAGAGCAAGTCTACTGGATTCAAAACACTCCTGACTTTACGACCAGCCTTAACCTCGTTTCGATCGGAGAGGACCTCTGGAACTACACGGACGCGAATTCGTATTTCACGAACCAGACAGTGACATCTACTAATCCAGAGAGCGGCGTCTTCTCAGGAAGCACGGATTACTATCTTGCCGAAGACAATGTCACCTACAATCTTCCTTACAACTTTGCGTTGATTGAAAACGCGTCCGTCGAGAGCGGTGTGGGGATTCTGCTTAAGATGGGAATCGACGAATTCGCCAACGGAGCCGCCATCAACAATCCCATCGTGAACTGGTTTGACAACGTGACACTCCACGATTCCGACGCTTCGATAGCCTACTTCGATGTGAACGGCAACCAGACCCCTCCAGCTGGAGGTAACTATGACTCTGAACTTGTCTTTGCGGGTGAAGGCAATGGAGAGCCAACGACCTTCACAAGTCTGGACGCCTCTCTCGGTCTGTTTTATCAGAATGGAGGAGGCAGTGTCCTCGACTCATTCCCAACTTACTACAACTTCGGCGAAAGTACGGCGGAGTCGGCGTACAACCTTGCCGTCACATACAGCAACGGAATTGCCAGCGTCTCACCTGGTACGCCTAACTACGTTTATCTCGGGTCCTCGACAACGACCTACATACTTCCTGGCTCTGGTACGCCCACACCTGTGCCTGAGTTTCCCTCGGGATCGGTGTTTCTTATCATTGTGGTTAGCGTAGTGGCGGCCCTAGCCTTGGAACGCAGATATCGCACGGCTGCCGTATTGAAATGACAGGGGCGTGGACTTGGACCTACGAAGGAATGGACACCACCGTTGGGAATAGTGCGATAATGGCAATCCGATCGAGTTTGCAACATGAGATGCTAGGTTCAAGTCATCGCGCCGGCGTCGGCAAACCCTTATACTGAGCGGCGTCACAATTAGACCTGTGACCCCTGACATCCGGTCCTTCTTAGGGCCTTCTAGCCTTCCTCGCAGTTCTGGTAGTCGTGTCTGCCTCCTCCGCCCAGATCGCGTTCGGCGCCGTCGCCCAGCCTTCAAGCGCGACGCTTACTGTTGTTTCTGTGGACTTGACGGGAAATCCGTTCACAGGCATGTGGACCGAAATCACTTCAGGCGGGTCCACCGTCGCAACTGGGTTCACACCTCTGATCTTCAACGGCAGCGTAGGAACCCAGTATACGGTCTCGGTCGCCAACTACGGCCCTTATATCTTCGACCACTGGGCTGATGGAAGCACCAACTCCAGCGCCTCCCTGACGCTCGCCGGAAATACGACCCTGACAGCCTACTATCAGATTCTCACGACCCCACCCTGCAGGATTGCTCTCACGGTGAAGTCGGCAGACATGTCCGGTCACCTGTTCATTGGGATGTGGACGGTCATTTGGTCTGGACAATCGGTCGCTGCCACAGGATACACCACATTCGTCTACGCGGCACAGTCAGGCTCGACCTACATCGTTTGGGTGGCAGACTATGGTCCATACACCTTCAACCACTGGAGCACAGGGAGCACAGACCCCACAATAGAGGTGACGCCGACGCAGGCAACGACTCTGGTGGCCTACTACAACACTCCTGGGTGCGCTCAAGGCTAGGGTCCTTCTACTCCTTGTTGCGGTATCATGGGGCTACGAAGTAGAGTTCCATCCCCGGGGCCTCTCATGGGCTGTCCACCGCTTGGTCGTTGACTCGGAACATGGGGAGCTTCCGTCGAAATGGGCCACACGCCCTATCCCCACGGAGCTGTGCCCGTTGTCAGGGAATGAGGTCTCGACTAACTCCGTGTCCTTCTATCTCTTTCATTTCGGAGTCACAGTTGACAGTTCGGACTACCAATTCGGGCATCCCATGATTCGGCCCTCGATTGGTAATCCGGTCCTTGTTTGAGGCTTCAATCCCAATTCAGTCTTGTAGGGCGTGGGCTCGGACCTGCGAAGAAATGGAGCCGAAGTTACGCGTGGGGTAATCAGGTTAGTTAGGTGCTCTGACATGAGGCCACAGATGCGGTTCGGTGCTTAGTTGGGCCTCTCAATGGGTTAATCGAATAGAAGCCGGCCTTGAAGTTGGGGCGCCTACTTCCACTTCGTGAGTATCTCCTCCCTGCGAAAGGTCGCTCTCGAGAGGAAGAAGAGCAGCACGTCCACCACGAGCAAGGCTGCTGCGACTATCAGCAAGTTGCTGGTGACTCCGAGGTTGATCAAGTTCAGCTCCCCAGCGACATACAACCCCGCAAACGGAAGGATCGTCAGCCCCCCAAGCTGTTGTCCAGACCTGATGTCGGTCACCCTCGAAGAGATGATTACGTTTACTTGCACGCTCATCATCAGCGCGAGCGGAAGAAGCAAGAAGAGGACTAGGGCTGAATTCCAGCTTGGGAAGTAATAGTATCCAAGCTTGCCCTGGTAGTCAGGTCCATGAGAAGCATGAAGAGCACGGATCCTCCGAGTAGCGCGGCTAGCGGTGGAAAGAAGGCAGCAATCCCCTTCCCGAGGAGAATCTCGCCGTCTGTCGTCGGTGTCGCAAGCAACGGCTCGAGGCTCTTTTCGACCTTTTCTCCAGCAATGGTGTATGACGCTATAGGCGTAGCAAGATACGCAGCGAAGATTACAAAGAGAAATTGGAAAGCGGGAAGAAGCACCAACAGCTCGGCAGGGGACATGTGGCTGCTGTTCCTCTGGCTTACTATGGTTATCACCGCAGGGAGAAGAATGGAGATGAGAATGGGGATGAGGACCAGCGTGTAGATGATGTTCTTCTTCCTGCGGAAGGTTTTGAAGTCTTTCGCCGCTATTATCCAGGACTTGGAGAGCCGCATGTTCCTAACCCTCCCCTTCCTTCACGAGCTTAAGGTAGACGTCTTCGAGCGAGGCGCCGACTATGGTAACGGACTGAATGTGTCCTCCGGCCTTGACGATTGCCTCGATGACAGCTGCGTTCTGCCTTTCAGGGTCCTTGAGGTCGATGGTTAGCTTGCTCCCTTCAGCCGCGACGCTTCCAATGGCGGGGATCCGTTTCACTCCCGCCAGAATCGCGTCCGTCGCTTGCTCCTGAAGCAGCACGACCGTCCTACTTGTGCCTCCACCGCTGCTCAGTGCCTTCTCGAGTTCCTGCGGAGTGCCAGTCGCGATGAGCTTGGTGCTCAAGATTCCGATCCTGTCGCATATCCTCTGGGCTTCGTCCAGGTTGTGTGTGTTGAGAAAGATGGTCCTCTTCTCTTTCTTCAGCTCGAGGATGAAATCCCTGACCGTCTTGGCGGACTCCGGGTCCAGGTTGGCCGTGGGTTCGTCCATGAAGAGGAGCTTCGGCTCGTGAATGAGGGCGCGCGCGATGGCGAGCTTCTGCTTCATCCCTTTGGAGAAGGTTCCGGCCATGACGTCCCTCTTCTCCCACAGACCCAGCATCGTCAGGAATCGCTGGATGTTCTCCTTCCTCTGGGCCTCTGTGCAGTCGTAGAGCTTGCCGTAAAAGTCCAGGTTGTCATAGGCGCTCAGGTCGTCGTAGAGGCCCACGTTGTCCGGTACCAAGCCGATGAGCTTCCTGATCTTTAGCGCGTCCTCGCTCCTTGCCTACGTCGTAGTCGCCTATCCTCGCCTCGCCGCTGGTCTTCGAGATGAGGCAGCAGAGCATCCTTACGGTGGTGGTCTTCCCCGCGCCGTTGGGCCCGAGGAAGCCGAAGACCTCCCCAGCGTTGACTTTGAGAGTCAGGTTGTCAACTGCTGTGAGGTCACCGAATCTCTTCGTGAGATTTTCAGTTTCAATCATCTGGCAGCATCAACTGATGACAAGTGCCCTGCTCTATTTAGCAGCGCTCGAGCTCTGTGCTGGCTTGCCATCCACGAGCACGCTGATTTTTCTCCCAAATGCCCAGCGCGTCATCCCGAGGTTGACTTCGACTTTGTGGACCTCTGAACTCCCGACGTCGAACGCGAACTTCTTCGCTCCAGGCGAGAAGAGGGATTCGTCAATGACCTTCTGGCCATCCACTTCGATACGGATTGTCTTCATAACCCGGTCGGTATCGACTGTGAGCGAGTGCTTCTCCCTCTCGCCCACCTCGAAGCTAGATTTTCCCATGGGCCTCGAAGGAGTCACGGGAAATATAAGAAGTTTGTGGCGTGGGCTTACCTGCGAAGAAATGTTGGAAGATGGGGTTCGGACTGCTCCGCGGATCAGTCGCGTCTGTAGTATCCGCCCTTCAGCGACTCTGGTCTGTGTCAGCGGAATCTGTGGCCATCTTCCCCTGAAATGGGAGCTTCACCCACCGCCCACACTTCTGGCATCTTAGAGTGACCACCCCACCCCCGAACTTGACTTCAGAGTCAGGGAATACGGAGATCCTCAGGCAGGAGGGGCATTCCATCTCCCATAGCCCAGATTCGTGGCGGCGGTACTTCAGTGAAAAGGGGCCCGCGGCTCGAGTCGCCTAGGGGCGTCAACTAGAAACGGAAACGGGGGATGAGCTTGTGAGAACGGGGTTTTCGGGCGTATTTCTTCCTAACGTAGTCCCAAGCAACTATGACGACGCCGACGATGATCGCCAAGGTGCCGATGCCTGAACCGCGAAGGGGCATTCCGCGAACTTCGAACTCAGCGATTCCGAAGATGAAGATGAGCGCCCCAATGATGCTTAGGAAGGTGAACCGCCTGTCGGCAGTAGCTACGCTGTTCTTTTGTTCGGTCATTTATAGCTCTTCAATCCCGTCGTAGCTATCGATATATAAACTTGAAAGAGCATCGTCCACTGGTACCGGATCCGCTGGGTCCGTCTTCAAACCCCACCATGACCACAGGCCTTGCGAATATAGGTTGAAAGGGCTACAGCCCAGAATGCTCTAGGGATGAATAAGTACCAGGGAAGAAATCCGATACGATGGGCAGAAAAGGGCTACCCGGGGTTGTTGAGCTCCAGCAACTGGAATCTATTCTGCCTTTTGTTCGCGCCGTCCTCGACTTTTCGATCTCGAACTCGCTCCGAGCTGCTCAGGATGCGCGGGCCCTCCGCGCTGATGTTGACGCTGGCATCGTACGGACCCTGTACAGCAGACTGCTGAAGGAACGACCCCACAGGTTTCAGGTAGGTGTCGTTAGGGGCAATACTCATACTCTCTCCATACTGGCCTCCGGACTGGGTATTCCATTAGCCAGCAAAAGAAGGAGCTAGGATTCCAGATGCGAGGATGACAAGTCCGATGCCCACAAGCAGCAGACTAGTTCCTGTTGGAAGGCTCCCAGCTCTCTCTGCCAATCGATGGAACTCGACCGAACCGACTTGATGGCGTTCTCTAATGCATCAAAGAGTTGGCTTCTGAAGACCTATCTTGCGTTGGGCGTGGGCTTGGACCTGCGAATCACCGGAAGGTCATGGAGCCTTCGTCATTACAGTACGTTCTACCAAGTAGGACTATACGGCTGGTGTTGCCACTCTAATGATGATGGCCCGCCTCAGCCGACAGACCCTGGTCTATATGGTGTTGGTGGTCGTGGTTGCCCTATTTGTCCTCGCGGCGAGCTACCAAGAGCTAGAGATATTGAGCCTAGCTGGTCGCATTTCCACGGATAACGGGATACTCGCCAGCTACCAGCTTGTTCCCTTGAAATCGTCGGCCACGTCCCCAAGCGGCCTGGAGGTCCAGCTGTCAATCCTGAACACGGCATTCATCAAGTCGGGCCAGAGTATCGCGCTGGTCGTCTCAATGTATAACCCGACTGACAGTGTGCTTAACGTGTCTAAAGCATCCAACTGGTCTACAGAAGTCATGCGAGATATCGGGCTGAGCCAGCCCGAACCCGTTGCCTCATCTGGACCATGCACTAGTCTTCCTATGGGAATAGTGGTCCTAAAGGGAAACCTCACGACTTCGGAATTGGCTAACGGAGACTGGCTGATGCTCTTCCACCCAGGCCTATACAATTGCCCGAACATGCTCTTCTCAGACGGGTACGCTTTCGATCCTCACAGCAGCAATGCCCTTCCGTTTTCAAGCACTTGTACATCTGAGGAGTCGTGTTCGATGTCTAAAATGGCGATGACCACTGCTACATTGGCCTTCAGTGGGTACTACGTCGATTCACTCTCAGACGTCGCTGGAGTCAACGCGACGTTCCAAACTTTCGAGCCTGGCGTCTACACCATAGCTGGGGCTGATGAATGGGGCGGCCTGACCGTCCTTCATTTTGTCGTGGCTTAGCTGGCCCTTGAATCCACCCCACCGTTGAATCTCTGGAGAGCAAGTCTCATTCTCTATTCTCTGGGCCTTCTCCCACCTATACCAGCTTGTCACGGGAGGGTCGATGTCGTCCTGCCACAACAGCGCATTGATTTCTCCCCTGTGTTGGAGCTCCTCTTCCACTTGGTGCCACAGCATGCCCTTGAGGTTCCAAGTAACCAACTTCCCTTTGTCTTCACCGTCACCCACGGCGAATTGAAACGATCTGTTGATGTCCTGGGCCCTTAGCCTCGCCATGAAGTCGTGGATGTACGCATCCACCTCGACTTCAAGTTCTTTTGTCTGACTCAACGAGAGCCCTTTGATTTCTGGGAGGTCCTGCTTTCCGGTCCGGTATGTATGAAACCAAGATTTGTAGACATCGAGGATGTGAACGAAGATGTCAAGTATCGATGGGTGTGAAGCCCCCCTGTCCTTTGTAAGGGTACCCTCGGGAAGTCTTGTGATGAATCCGAGGTATCTTTTTCTGACAAACGTGTTGTATTCGAAGACGTCTCGTAGAGCCTGCAGTTCTCCCGACAGTTCTGGATCGCTCTTGTTGCTCAAGGCTAGCACCCCCATCTGAATGAGAATCTTAAGCGTATCCGCAGGAACGGGGCGAGGGCTTGTACCTGCGAAAACGCGACTACCCTGATCATCCATTCAGTGTAATCAGAGGCCGTTTCCATCCCGGCCCCTGTACCTTCGTTCGACGAGCAGAGCGCTGGCGACCGCCATCCCCGCGACGACGAAGACTACGTACCCTGGGAACTCCGGGACGGGCTGTTGGACGATAATGAGACCGGTCATCTCTGGGTGATAGAAGCATCCATATGTGAAGTTGCCCGCCACGGTGAAGGTGTATGAGAAAGACTTGCCGGGTAAGAGATCTCCCGAATTCCAGTAAACCGCCTGTCCGACGTCAGCTGTAACCGTATGCGTCATGCTCCCAACGTTATTCCAGACGACCGTGTCACCTACGTTTACGGTGGTCGAGTAAGGATAGAAGTAATTGTCGCCTACCTGTAAATTCACCGTCTGGGCCGCCCGAGCTGTTCTGCCAGCGAAAACACTAAATCCTGCAAGAACCAGGACGAAGAGAACTGACGCTACTAGGAGGGACCGTCTCATGGCAGATGCGGGCAATCCAAAATTCATGCAACCTCCTGAACAGCACCCAGCCTTTTAACCCAAGTCCAATAACATAACAGCAGCGCACGTCAGGGTCGGTTCACCGGTCTCCAAGAATGGTAAGGCACCATGAAGACGTGAACTTGGACCTGCGAAAATGGTCCGCTCTTTGGTCCTTGCGTTGTCGAAGTCAATTGGTCAGCTGAACGAAGGGAGTCGGTTTAAGAGAGTGACTCACCTACTATCTGTTTGATATGGCGAAACCTACGACCCTGGACTCTGTTCTCATCGGCGTCTTCGGTGTTGTAATGGGGTTCGTCGCCTTCGCGCTTAGCGGTTCACTCTTCAACCTCTTCTTTGTTGCGATCGTCATCGCTGTCCTCTACGATTATTCCTACAGACTGAATGAGTTACGGGACAAGCTGTCACAGCTGGAATCAAAGTTGCTTGAGAAAGAAGCACCTCCCGACACCTCTTGACCAAGTTCGTTGGGTCGTGGGCTTGGACCTGCGGAGAGTGTTTCGGTCATTGCCAGCCTGCCTCATGCTATCACTTAAATCTGACAGTTGCGTAAACCGGCAAGATGTCTGAAGGCGTCCTGGTAGAGGCGCCACGAAGGGCTGCCGCCCCTGGAAGGAATTGGATGGTGTGGGGATTGTGGTTCGGAGTCGCCCTCCTATTCTGGGTCGTGACCTCAGCGGAGGGCTACCTGGTCAACTTCATCCTGACCACTCCAGGCTCCATGCCCGCTCCAATCCCCTTTGGCTATGCCGTGGCGCTCGGGATATGGGGCATCGTTCTGAACCTGGCGCTGATGCCTTTCGCAGGATACTTCGTCCAGCAGAGGGTCAAGTCGTTCGACCCTACGGGGATCTTCGTCATGACCCTGGCCGCTGGACTGTTGGTCGGGATAGCGCCCATGACCATCGCACGGCTATGCACTACCAGCGCGTCTCCCACGTGCAGCTACCAGTTCGACCTAGGCCTCTGGGGTCAATCATATGTGGTTGTGTCCGCCCTCACAGACGCCCTCGGCGTCTCGCTGGTCATTATGGCAGGGGCGTTCCTTTCGCGGTGGCACCAAGGTGCGATTACGATTGTCGGCCCCGCCCGCAGCAAGAGCCCCCTCCTCGCAGCTTGGCTGGTCGTAGGCTTCGTAGCGGTAGGAGCACAGTCGGTCGCCAACGCTTCCACCATCATCGTCATCAGCAACCCCTATCTGCTCGATCCTTTGTCGGGTCTTTCACAATGGTACGACAACCTCGTGCGCCTGCTGTCGGGGCCGATGCTCGCCGTCTGCCTCGGTTACTTCCTCTACTCTAGGCTTCGTAAAGTCGGCATGGGGGAGCTCTTTTCGACGGTGGCCCTGGGTGGGATGCTGGCCTCCGTCATCACACAGGCGGCATACGGGATAACACTCGCAAGGATGCCATCGGTCGTCTTCGGCACCATCGTTGTAGGCATCTTTCCCGCGTGGATAGTCCTGAGCGGTTGCCTTCTTTCCATCTTTGAGAAGGGGCGGACGCGTTCAGACATTGACGAGGTTGCTTCGCTCGGCCACCAGGATACTTCAGGGCGGCTGTCATACCCGACGCTCGCGGTCGGCTTCGCCGTCACGATTGTATTCTACGTCCTTGGCATATTGAGTCAGACCTCTTTGTTCGATGCCTCGTTTTCATTTAGGCAGGACGTCGGGCAGAACATGTTGTATGGTCTCCTCATCGGTCTTTTCATTGTCTTCGCCGGGTTTGCGCTCCTTTATTCAGAGCATCAGGCGAAGAAGGCCGTAGTCGGTGATGCCGCTGGCGTTCCTTGATATTCTCTCCCATGCCGCCTGTCTTTGTGTTCGATGCATATGCCCCAGGCCCTTTGCACGGCGACTCTCCCTCGTGGGCTTGGGGCTGCTAAAGTGGGCAGTGCGCAGAACCGTCATTGAACTACTCAGGATAGGTTGATGAGTGAATGGGGGCAAGCCTGAGCCTAAGGCCTCGAACGGGACTGCGTCGGCGTAAGGCGTATGAGTACCTGCGTCGTTCCCATGTCCAGATGGTCGAAGTCCGACTGCCCGCGATGATTTCCTTCGTCATTTCACTGTCATCGATATTCGTGCTTTGGATTGTAGGAGAGGGCCTCGATACCAGCCTCGTCAACGTTTGGAGCGCATATGCGACCCCACAGTTTGCCAGCGCGACGTACGCCGGCAGGGTGCACAGCCTTCTCATGCCCTATATCGCCTCTCCCCTGCAATTTGTGGCCATAGCTCTTGCGACAGGAGGGCTAGCTGTCAGCCTGCTTGTACTCCTAAGGTGGGAGTTCATGTGGCTAGCTGGGATAATGCTCACTGTCGGGAGCGCTCTCTGGATTTTCGACATCTATACAATTCCCGACGTCGTGGCGAAGCAACTGTGTTCGCTTTCAGGCTCCTCGGCGGGACAGATAACGTGCAGCACGCCTGTCCTTCAGACGGGAGTTGGGCCCATTTTGATGTTACTCGGCGGTATCATTATGCTCGCAGGGTATGTCCTCGGGCGGAAGGGCAGAATAGCTCAGCCCCTGGATGCGGAGATGCCCTACGAAGAAGGCCACAGAAATGTCGCCACGACCTAGGCGTGGGCCTGCCTCCAAAGAAGATGGGCCTCAGGAGCCGACCCTTTTGAGTACCCTCAATGACCGAAGTGTAATCATCTTGGATGGCTCACCCACTTTCTCGAACGCAAAAGGTACGGGCATAAACGGCTCCCAGGGCGGTCCGGACTGGTAGGGGTCATCCGGTGGAATATCCGGTTGAATGGCATCTAGAATCCATCTTGAGTGGGCCACCCGCTTGTCCCTCAAGGTCTTTAGCGCAGGCCCAAGACGCGCATCGTCTGAATAGCCCAAATCAGTTAGGATGTCCAGCCCAACCAAGACATCATAATAGTAGTGAACGGGATAGTGGAATCGGAACCATGGTTCGTATCTCTTTCCCTGATTGTACAGGTGCCTTTCCAAATAGAATTCCGCCCCTCTTTCTATGCTCCTGTTGATGCGCCGAGTCCTCTTCCCTTTGGGCAGGGCCGCGAATGCGCTCATGCCCTCCCAGGCATCCAGCGTCCCTCTCCTTGAGGGAAAGCAGTTCCATCCTCCGTCCTCCTTCTGGGCATCGACGATCCAATCGAGCGCCTTTCGCACTCTGCTATCGTCAGAATAGCCTGCTCTGATGAAAGTTCTGCAACCATTGCCCGTCCAGCAGAAGTGGCTGGATTGATAGAATCCAAACCCACCGTCGGCGGGCTTCGCCATCGTCCGGAGGAGGAGCTCGCAGCTTCGTTTCATCTGTGGATTCTCCTTGGTGAGTCCAAGGTCCGCAAGAACCATCACCATGTAGATGGTCGAAACATACTTGGGCCAGTGAAGGAAGACGTAGTTGTGAAAGTACCCCCTTTTCAGCTGCTTGGCAAGGGTTTTGGAGACCCATCCCTTTTTCGTTATCAGCCCTCTTGCCGACCGTACTTCCGGATCGATGTCAGGCTTGTCCAGAAGTTGCGTGAGAGTCAAGTATCTGATTGAAGGCTGATCGTACTCCAGCAACCACTTCAGGCTTTCAGTTGTTTCCATGGCAGATGGCCCAAACATCCTTCATCTCTTTTTTCTATAACCTTACCTGAACTATCGTAGATCTCCCTTCGTCCCGCCTTATCCACCTCGCCCATGCGCGGGCATTGAACTGCGAAGAAATGGAAGGCCCGCGTCGCCCAGACGCCTTGAACTGGTCTAATTCGGTGATTCGCATTAGAGGTTCTGGACAACGGTTATGACAACATTTCCGGTCTTCTGGCCAGTATCGACGTACCTGTGAGCTTCGGCGATCTGTTCCAGCGGATAACTTCTATCGATTACCGGTCTCATCTTTCCCGCTTCAATGAGCTCCTTGAGGGAGACCAAGTCTTTAGTCCGATATGTCGTCATCCCGGCTATCACCTTCCTGCTGCTTGTCCCTGAAGTCCATCGCCCTCGAACCCACTGCGACATGCCCGGGCTACCCAACAGATAGAGCCCATTTTCCTTCAGGGACTTTATGCACCCAGAGAACGAGCTCTTCCCCACCGCGTCGAAGATGACATCGTAGGTCTGCCCGCTCTTGGTGAAGTCCTCTTTGGCATAATCGACGACGTGGTCTGCGCCCAGCGAGAGCACGAGGTCAAGTTTCCCTCCGCTGTCAACGCCAGTCACCTCCGCCCCAAACGACCTCTTTGCAATCTGCACCGCAAAGGTGCCTATGCTTCCGCCCGCGCCGACGACCACAACCTTCTGTCCGCTTCGGATGTTCGCTCTTTCTAGGAAGTGTAACGCATGAAGTCCTCCGACAGGGACGGCGGCAGCTTCCTCATAGGTCGTGTTTGCCGGCATCACAGCAATTAGCCCCCTTTCAGGGAGACAGTTGTATTCAGCATAAGCACCCAGATGAAAGCCCGTGAAGGCGAAAACTCGGTCACCCTTCTTGAAGAGCTTCACACTTCTGCCCACAGACTCGATCTCCCCGGCCAGCTCTTGCCCCAATATCTTACGCCTCGGACCCCTGAAACCAAATCCTGCCCGAGCAGGGAGCTGCAAGATTAGGGGAAACTCGAATCTCCGCAACTCGCAATCCCCTCGGGCGACCGTGGTGGCGCGGACCCTAATCAGGACTTCATCGTCCTTGGGAGTAGGCTTCTCCACTTCACTGATTTGAAGGACATCCGGCGACCCATACTTCGTGCAGATGACCGCCTTCATGGTTTCTTTTCTTACAAGATTGCCCGGTTCGGTCAATGTGGTTGGCCTGATGTCCATGCTGTTGGGCAGTATTTGATGTTGCGGGAGAAGTGAGCTTGGACCTGCTATGCGAAGTAATCCTAGGCTACGGGCTGCGGGTTTTTCGTCATCGCGGAAGTGAGTAACGGTTTCAGGGTTCTACTCCTTGGCAGGCGTAAGCCGACACTTCGGAATCGTTGGTGCTGTTGAAAACCGGTCCAACCGCCAAGGTCAAAGTCAGGTTGGATTGGTCGAGCTTGTCAGCCGGAACACAGAGTACAGAGGATTCTTGTTGGAGCCGCTCAGAGTGATTGAACGGGCGTAGTTCCCTCTCCCTGAGAAATTACCGTACGTGGAACCTGCAGTGAGGTACGCTCCTGATGTTGGATTGCCTCCATTGTGGTAGCCGAAGCAGTATAGGCTCCATGGACCGGAATAGTTGACCTCCACGTCGAAGGCGTTGCTGAATTGTCCCGGGCAGTTCCCACCTGGCGGATAGCCGGAGCAGAAGGGAGGGTTGCCCGTAATGAATGCCCAGATCAAATAGCCGCCTGCGACGGCGATAAGAAGAATTGCCACGACGACCAGCCCGAGTATGGTCTTCTTCTGCAAGGCCTACCTTCGCCCCGGTCAGGAATACGAAAGTTAGGGAAATGGTTCTATCTTCTTGAACAGACCGCCATTGCAACCAGAGAGAGAGGACCTGGGATTGGGCTGCAAAGGAATGGCTCGGACGAGTTCCTAGAAGAGGCCCCTTAGGTCACTCGTGGGGTCAGCCCAGTGAGTATCGGCCAACTAATCCAGCCTGCCTGCAGAAGCTCTAAGAACGTATTCAACCTAGTTCAGGTCTGATTGGATGGGAAGCTGAAGCTTGGGGCTCCGGTGGCAGCGTTCGCGGTCCTGATTGGTAGTCGCAAAACAGGTACTCCGAGCGCCATGACATCCAGCCCACTGATCGGTTGGGTGTATGCGGGCGACATCGGAGTCGGTTCGGCCATTTGTGGGGTGGTTTTGGCGGCCGATCATGCAGAGAACTCTCCGTGCCGTCTCTGTGAGCTACCCAAAGGCAGTGGAGAGTGACTTTGAGAGAGAAGGTCGGTAGAGCCATCGCGGTTGCAAAGAGGCCTCTCAAAGTCATAACTGCGCTCCTGTTGACGGGCTTCTTCATCTACTTGCAGTTCCTGAGTGAGTTTGGCCCCAGTTGGCTACCAGATCTCCGAACAGCCGAACCATTCTTCTTACTAACTACAGCCTACATTTTTCTGCTTCCGGCCCTCCTCCTATGGTGGGGATTAATCACAGAATGGAAGCAACCGAAGAAATAGAATGCGACCTCAGGCGTAGGCTTGCACGCGAAGGTTGGCGGCTGAATCCTGTCACGCCGGTGGGCCAAACATGTGCTGAAAACCTTAAGACAAGGTCGAGCCGCCTTAGCTTCAATGCGGTATAAGATAGTATTACAAAACGCGCAGAAATACGAAGCCGTCATATTCAGGGACACTGACGAACCAAAACTGCCCGAAAACACGTCTGTCACGGAAAGAAAGCTGATACTGATTGCAAAAGTTCGCGAAGAAGTGCTCGAGGAGATGAAAGATAATCCTACTTTCACCATTACTCGCATCGAAGAGGCGCCTCTAGAGTTTCGCGAAGAGTCCTACTGATGCAAATGAGCGACGGCAGACATCCGGACGTAAGCCTAGAACATGCTGAAGGTAGGACCGAATTACGAGTGGAGTTTCCGGATGAGTAAGACGGATTGGCTACGGCGAGGAGAACGAGGATTGGATTCTGGGCTGGGGCCTAGGACGTGTTCAGAGAAACGGCGGCGCGAATGAGGGCCTTGAAAGCATTGTCGTCAACCGTGTCCCCCTCATGGATGACTATGGCGCGCAGGGCGTTGCCTTCGAGGCTGGCGTTGAAGAGGCTTTTCGGGTCCTTGAGAGAGGCTCCCTTGGCGAAGGTCAGCCTAACGTGGTCCTTGTAGGTCTCGCCGGTGCAAATGATCCCTTCATGGTACCATACTGGAACCCCGGCGGGGTTCGATGGTTTCCTCCATTTAACCTCCTCGACCACTTCAGGGTCGGCTTGCTTGATCAAGCTACAGAGCCGGGATAGCATCTCGCCGCGCCAGTCCCCCAACTCCTCGATTCTTGCATCTACCAGTCGAGATGGAGATTCAACTCTCTCTGGGCCACTCTTCTTCATAATCTAATTGGCCGTCCCCCGATTGTTCTTAAGTCTTACCTAATCCTTTAGATCCGCAGAGTGTCACTTTCGAGGGCGTGGGCTTGGGGCTGGAATTCATACGCCTTGGAATTGATGGGCCTTACTGTACTTGGACAAGAAGTATGAGCCTCAACGAGCTGGGTGTCTTGAAAGCATGGGTGGGGAACTGCATCGCCCAGAAGCCCGTTGAGGGTCTCTGTCGTGCCGTCTGGGGAGGTCAAGTTGAATTCGACGACGCCCATCAACACTATTTCTCTGGTCGGCTGTTGACCGGGACATCCACTATTGATGCTGGGGCAGACCCTCTGAAAGAGAACTCCATTGAAATCGAAGGACTCGTTCGTCGTCGCAAAGCCAGGGACACCGATTTGGGCGAAGGCGCTAAAGTCCAGGGCACAGAACTCTGTTCCGTTGTAAGAAGCCGTGGCTGCGCAGTTGCTTTCCGAAAAGAGGGTTTATCAAAGGGGGATTCTATCCCCCGATGTTCGACCCATGAGAGCCCCTTACTCCCGGAGGCAGCGACATCTTGCCGTTGCGATGTGCGCATCGATGTTCTTCCTGGCTGCTACTCTCCTCATCTTCTCCCCCGCACCGGTGACTGCCTCCAAGACCTGGAACGTCACCATGTACGGGGACGAAATGTCTTCAGACTACTACTTTGACCCGGCCACGGTCTATGTCAATGTGGGAGACTCGGTAAGTTGGACCTCGGTCGGATTACCCCAAGAAACGGTGGCGGCCTCGAATCAGTCAGAGTGGTGGAATTCGGGCATTGTCCCCGTGGGGCAGTCGTATACCTTCACCTTTACGGTGCCCGGGACCTACAACTATTCGTGTAGCATCGACCCAATCCCCATGTACGGAACCGTGGTGGTCCAGCAGCCCACCCCCGAGTTCCCGGGCATAGCTGCTCTGGTGGTGGTTGCGATAGGGACATTCTTTGCGATCATGGTCGAACGGAAGCTCAGGTCCTAGGACGCCCCGGCCTGCCTACCTTTGAGTCGCGATCCAACCTTCGAGGGGACCGTAAGGTTCCATAGGCCGTCTGAAGACATCTGCTGATGCATCCCAATGAGAGTGTTTCGTGGGCTCGACTCCCGTTGGGTTCCTCATCTTTGACATATTGGGAGCAACGCATCGATTGAATTTGAGACAACCGGCGGCGATTCCGAAGAACTAACGTACGACCCTCGTCATCGTCATCCCCCCGTCTGCGAAGCGGCTCGGCCTTGGGAGGTTGCAAGCTTTTGGAGCGTATGAATCCCATGGGAACCGGTCATTTGGTGACCTGGGGCGGGAGCCCACTCTGAGCTATGGAAATGCGTGAGTAGAGCTTCTCCATCCAGAAGTAGTAGTCTTCAGAGGCGAACTTCCGCCTCATCCCCTTCACGAAGGGCTCAAGCGACGCCCAGGCCAGCCTGGTGGCGAACATGTCGTCCACCAGCTCTACCTTTACGAAACCTTTCTCGACGAGCAGCCCCACTGCCTCGAAGAGCGAAGCGATTTGGTGGAAAGCGAGCTGGGAATCCTCCGGGAGCTTTTCGTACTCTTCGAAGGACGAAATCCTGGTGTTGATGACAGTAAGCCAAGACCTCTGGACTTCCAGGCTGTTGGCGAAGTCGTATATCTTGGTCACGAGGTCTACCGTGGAGAGCTCCGCGTTCTGCTGTATCTGGAGCGCTGCGGCGTTGGCCTGTTTGAAGGCCGCTTCCACTAACTTCTTGTTGTCCCGCATTTCGGATCACGACGAAGATTGTGCCAAGGACTATCGCGACCGAGCTTAGGAGGGCGGCGTCAGCCGACAAGGATTCGAAATTGATCTGGAGCAAGGATAGGAGCATTTGGCCGCTAGCACCTCGCTCCGAGGGGGTGGCCCCGCATGCGCCTCAGGGCTTTCGGGACCCTTAAAGACTGCTCTGAGGAACATGGAGGAAGGTCGGCCTGCATCGAACTCGCCTGGGCTGCCCCAGCTCCATCTAGCACCTCTGAGCCGCGACCACCCTTCCGATAATCTTGCACCCCTATTTGGCTGCTCCAACGACTGTTTTGCCCCCTCCCTTGTCAGCCGGCAAGAACCACAGAGCTCGCCGTCGGGTGCTGTCGAAGGGGTTCAACGGGGTCTTTCAAGCACCATCCTGGGATTCAGAGAGATGCTTCAACTGAGGCGAGAATTCTTTTCTACTCCCAAGTAGTGAAAACGTGCAGGATGCGAGTCGCTGTCAGTGCATCGCTTTGGGCTCCGAGGGAACCCTTGGCATCTTGCCCCACTACTGATTATCCTAACACGAGCGCAGCCCTTACATTCACCTTCCCTGGCCGAAAGGCTCCGGCAGTTCTGGAGTGGGCCCCATGAAGGTGCTGGTTACAGGGGCCACCGGCTTCCTCGGAGGATATGTCGTCCCCGAGCTTGCCCGGAGGGGTCACGACGTCACTGGTATGGTAAGAGCCCAGAGCCGTGACCGCCTTGGACGAGATAGCCGCCTGGAGGTCAGGGTTGCCGACCTGACCGACGAGAAGAGCCTTGTGGAAGCGACAAAAGGCATGGAAGCCGTTGTCCACCTGGCGGCATACTACACGTTCTTCGGGCGGAAGGAACTCTACGATAAGGTGACCGTGGAGGGGACTCGCTCGCTGATCAGGGCCTGCATTTCTAACAGCGTCAAAAGGTTCGTGTACTGCAGCAGCACAGAAGCCATCGGTCCAGTGGAGTCGCCACCTGCGGACGAAGACACTCCCCTGAGGCCGTCCTATGAATACGGCAAATCGAAGGTGGTAGCGGAGAGGATTGTCAGGGACTCGGGCGCCCAGGGGATTGATTGGACGATAGTCCGTCCCTCCGGCGTCTACGGACCGAAGAACGTCGATGACGTGGCCTACTGGTTCATCACTTCTTTCGCGAATAACTCCATGGCCACGAAGTTCCTCGTGGGAGGCGGTAGGAACCTAGTCCAGTTCGTCCACGCCAGGGACGTCGCCAATGCCTTCGGCCTGGTTTTAGAGAATCCCGGCGCTTCGAAGCGTCAGACGTACATCATAAGCGACGACCACCCGGTGACCTACGCCGGGCTTTACTCGCTGATGGCCGAACTCTGCGGGAGGAGGCCCCCAGGGCTGTCGATTCCCAGGGCCCTCGCCAAGGCGATGATCGCCCCGGTGGAGGCGTTCAACGCAGTGGCCGGCAGATCCAGCTTCATGTGGCACTTGAGCACCGTGGACGCGGTGACCTGTGACCGAGCCTTCTCGTCAGCCAAGGCTGCCAGGGAGTTGGGGTACATCCCCAGCGTGGACTTCAGGGAAGGACTGAAGGAGTCGTTGGACTGGTACAGGGCCAACGGCTACTTGTCAGGTCCCGGCCGGGCGTAAGACTACACATCTTTCGTTACCTCGGGCTTTGCCAACGGGGAGCCAAATGGATCTCCTTCCGAGCAAACCAAGACTAATTCGTCCCCAAGTGCCTGGGGCAAGGAGTCCGGTTATGGACGCGCCCCGTGGGGCCTGGCCACCTGATGATCACATTGATGCGATGGAAGCCAATTGAGAGATAGTCTGAGGGACCGGTCGCAGGGTTCCGCCTATCCGTCCTTGTAAGACATTCGTCTGTGGGCGCCCGTGAAGTCAGGGGGTGTGTCATCCCCATCCATGTGAACATCCCAGCGCTCATGGTCATCCGTTGCTCGTGTGTCCGGGAACGCTCCTCGCAACGACGGAGGGCTTCCTTCCTCCCTTGGCCGAACGGCGCCCTCGAGCCCCATGCCTCCTGAGATCCTTCACATTCTTGCCGCATACGCCGCAGGCAGTCACATGGAGATGATCGGCGGACAGACTTTCGACCCTTTGGGGCGATGGTTTGAACCTACGACGCCGGGATGACTGGGTCCCGTCGGAGCTAGGAATGAGAAACAACGACACCAAAGGCGATTTGTTCGGATTCGTCAGGTGACCGGGACCATAACCTATAAGGAAACCGCGACCACAAGAAAGGAGTGGTGGCCGTTCTGGAGAGGAGAGCGCAGTATCATGTCCTTGTCTAGGCTTAAGGATCTCGAACCGGACATGCAGAAGTGCTTCAGGTGCTCTCTGTGCAAGATGGTGCCACTGCCAACGGTGCTGAACCCCAAATATGCAGATGGTTGCCCAGCCAGCCACTTGTACCATTTCCATGGGTATTCAGGGTCAGGCAAGAGCATCATGGCACTCTCATTGGTCAACGGTCGGATCCAGGTCGATCAAGCGCTTGCTGATATCACGTTCGCCTGCACCGCATGCGGACTCTGCGATGTCTCCTGCAAATTCATCATGGAGGCGGAACGCCACGCAGTGAATATGGCGCTCAGAGAGCACATCGTGGACAAAGGATTTGCTTTGCCTGCCCATCGGTCCATGATAAGGAATCTTCAGGAATATGGGAATCCGGCGGGAAGGACAGAGGATCAAGGCCTAAGTTGGGCAAAGGACCTGGGATTGAAGATACTGCCGAACCAAGAAGCGCCGAGTTCTCCTATTCACGGGTTGCATGCGATGCGACCCAGGAGCCACAGAAGTAGCCCGAAAGTGCGCCATCCTTCTGAAGCAAGCAGGTGTGGACTTCGGCATCCTGCGAGAGAATGAAACGAGTTGCGGGCTGCCAGCCTACTGGACAGGACACAGAGATGTTTTTGCGAACACTGCAAACCATCTGGTGGATATGCTCGACGAAATGAAGATCGAGACGGTCATTGTCCTGTCCGGGTCGTGCCTGGGGGCTCTCCGTTCCAAGTATCCCGAATATGCGAGGGCGCCCAAGGCCAAAGTCCTGCATATTACCGAGTTCTTGGCGCAGTTGATAGCTGATAACCGTCTGCGCTTGCCCAATCCTGTCAAACGAAAGGTGACCTATCACGATCCATGTTACCTTGGACGTCAGAGCGAACCGCCCCTCATAGTGGAAAGGAGAGCAGAAGGTCACCCGGGGTTGCATGACCTACACCGAACCTCCCAAAGAAATCAACCGAGGGGTGAACGGTGTCTATGACCCGCCGCGTCAGATTCTACGTGCGATCAAAGGCCTCGATTTCATCGAAATGCATCGGATCCGTGAATATTCGTATTGTTGCGGGGGAGGCGGCGGGGTCCCCTTGGCATATCCTGACCTAGCGCGCTCAACGGCTCTCGACCGTTTGCAAGAAGCGGTGGATGTGGGAGCTGAGTGTCTGGTCACAGCGTGTCATCACTGCAGAGCGAACCTCTCCAAGTCCCAGCAATCCTTGGAGAAAACCACTGCTTCCGGTTGTCGACATCGTCGATCTTGTTTACGAGGCTGCGGGAATGTCGGGGTGAGCGAATGTGATCTCGAGTCCCGAACTTGGAGAACGCCTGCGCTCGGTTCTGCATGAAGGTACCGTCAGCAGTAATCCCGCGGACATTAGGCACTTTTCAACAGTCGAATCCTATCATAGATCCGGCAGTGAAGCCTTCCTGTATACTCCGCCCTTCCAAGGTGGACGAATTGCAGGGATTGTTGCGGCTTGCCAACGAAATCGGTCTGAATCTGACGGTGTCCTCATCTACGGGCGTCCATGGCAAGGGCGGGTTTGCGGCAAAGGAAGAGAACGTCCTGATAGACCTGTCCCAGTGGAGGCAGATTCCCTGGATTAACAGGCGAAACCGTGTCTGCCTGATCGAGCCCGGCGTCACCTACGGAGAATTGCTGAAGGCCCTAGAGCCGTATGGAATGACAGTTCCGATGCCGCTCTCGCCTCGCATCGGCAAGAGCGTCGTTGCATCGGTGATGGACCGAGAGCCCACGATATGGCCAAATAGACAGTGGGACATCAGTGACCCAGTGGGGAGCACGGAGTTCATTTTCGGGAACGGAGAGATGTTCCGCACCGGCGCGGCAGGCGGTCCCGGGACGCTTGAGCAGCAGCGTGCTGTGGGCGGTGCCCAGAAATCCTCTCAGGGCCCATCTCAAACGGATTTTCACCGCGTCATCCAAGGTTCCCAGGGCACCATGGGCATAGTGACATGGATCACGATGCGCACGGAGCTTAAACCGACCCTCGAGCATCCTTTCCTTCTCGGCTGCGGATTCGCTCCTGGCGTTGATCCCGTTCATCTACGACGTCCAAAGGCAATGGTTAGGGGAGCATTCCTTTGTTCTCAATCGCACCGCGGCGGCCATGCTCGTGAGCGCGCAGGGCGGAGGGCAATTCGAATCAATACGGAGCTCACTTCCCAGTTATGTCTGCCTGGTGAACGTCGCGGGATTTGAAAGGATGCCCAAGTCAAGGGTCGAGTATCAGCGCAAGGACATAGAATCCATCGCCAATGGGAACAGGCTCAGCATGACGACATCTCAGGGAAATATTCAGGCTCAGGGTTCTGCTGGATATGGCGACGCGTCCGTGCGGCGAAACTGACTGGCGTCATCGTTTGAAAGGACATTGCCTTTCCCTGTTCTTCCTGACGACCCTTGATAGGGCGCCCGGACTCGTAGATGCTCTTCATCAATCTGGCCGGCAAGAATGCCATTGAGAAGGAGTCTGTCGGAGTCTACATTCAACCTGTCATTCAGAACCATGCCTGCCACGTGGAGCTCATGTGCCCCTTCGATCCCGAGATGCCAAGCGAGGTCGAGCTAATGCGCGGGCTTGAGAAGGAAGCGGTGATGAAACTGGCTCAGAAGGGGGCCTTTTTCAGCAGGCCATACGGATCAGCCAGCGACGTGGTGTTCGGGCAAAACCCGCTGAGCTACGAGGTGTTGAAGAAAATGAAGGGGATATTCGATCCTCACAGGGTATTGAACCGGGGCAAATGGGGGCTTTGATATGGTCTCTTCACTGAAATTGGAGCTCACGAGGAGGGCGCTGTCATTGATCACCGAGCGAGAGACCAAAGGACTTCAGGATATCGTCGGCCAAGAGTGGGTATCGACCTCCCCCTGCATGATGGACACGTATTCGCTCTACATGAATCCGGAGACCGTCGTGAAGGATGGGTCGAAATGGCTCCCTCGTCCAGTCGCCGTTGTGCTGCCCAAGAGCACACAGGAGGTCCAAGAGATCATGCGGTTCTGCAACAAGAATCACCTCATGACCAAGCCGCTTTCGACAGGATTCCACGCAGTCTGCGCTGCCTCAAGGGACCGGGTGATAATCCTCGACCTCAAGCGTATGAACAGAATCATTGATATCGACGCTAAGAACCAAGTCGCGATCGTAGAACCCTATGTCCGTGCCATCGACCTGCAGACCGAGATCTTCAAGTTGGGGCTGACGGTTCACACTGTCTCCTCAGGTTCCAATCACTCCCTTCTGGCGTCCACTACGGCCGCATGGGGATACGGTTCGAGCGGACCCGCGACCAGCTACAGCGGTCGTAATCTGCTCGGTGTGGAATGGGTGTTGCCCACCGGCGAGGTCCTGACCCTTGGCAGCGGCGGCGTCGGCACAGGCTGGTTCACAGCCGACGGTCCGGGGCCTTCGCTGCGTGGCATCATGCGTGGTTTTCAAGGGACCTTCGGAGGGCTCGGCGTGTTCACAAAGTGCGCGGTGAAACTCTACAAGTGGAATGGACCCGCGCAATGGAAGGTCCACGGAAAATCCCCGGTCTACGTTCTTGATAAATTACCTGAAAGAATGACGATGAACGTGCATGCCTTCCCCACCGCCGAGGCCATGGCAGATGCTGGCTACAAGCTCGGAGAGGCTGAGATAGAGTTCGCTTGCTTCCGTACGCCATTGTTCTTCTCCGCTCTGGGAATGACCGAGAACAATGAGGAGCTGAAGGTTGCGATGGAGAGCGGTTTCTTTGACAAGTCAATGCACCACGTGCTGGTCAATGCGGTGATCGGCCACTCGGATGGCGAATTCAAGTGGAAGATGGCCGCGATGAAACAGATAATGCGGGAGACGGGCGGGGTGAAGAGTGCCCATGAACATCAAGATGACGCCTCGAATGTTCCGCGTCATGAAGCCTGTATTGAAACACATCAAAGACCCGCTCACTATCCTACGCCGCTTCCCTCGCCTGCAGGACGTGATCCACAGCATTCCCCTAGGAAAACGTCAGAAGTTGCAGCTAGACTCCCGGTTATTCTGGCTGTTGATCAGGAACGCCGTCAACACACAGGCGACCTTCCGTCCTTCTCAGGGGATGTCGACGATGTTAGGTTCGTTCGATACTTGGGATATGGGTATCACGCAATCGGAATGGGTCGCTCGGGCGAAGAAGAAGTATATCGAAAAGGGGACCTTCCTCGACGATGGCGGTGATCTGGGATGCGGTGGCACTTTCGAAAACTCTCATCTTGGATATATGGAAGGCATCTTCCTGTATGCCTCTGGAGATTCCGAGGCGGTAAGGGCTTCCGGGGAGATCATCGAGGATGGATGCAAAGCGGCAATCGAGGAGGCCATGGGGATCCCGATCGCTGCGTTCGGTTGTGAAATGAACAAGCGCTTCGGCCCAGCTTGCCGTGACTATCCTAAATACATGAGCAAGATAAAGAAGGCATTGGATCCGAATACCGCGTCGGATCCCTTCTTCTACGCCGAGCCTGAGGATGGTCGATAGCATGGATGAACCTTTGGTCAAAGAAGGATGGACCGGACCTGGCAGACGTGATGCTACTGTAATACCACTCTTGCCTGAAGAAGATGGCATCCACATCGACATGCGCAAGAAAGGGATGTATGAGTGGTGGTACTTTGACGCGCATATGGAAACTGGCCACACGATCGTGATATTCTTCTACGCAGCGAACCCCAACCCGGGCGCAGGAGGAAAGCCCGGTATCGAGATCGTCCTCCTCAGACCAGACGGGAGGAAGACCCAAAGGTTCGTGCCATGCAGCAAATCGGACTTCATCGCTTCCCGTGCTGGGGCGGATGTCAAGATCGGAGAGAACTATCTGAAGGCCAGACAATCACCCGGAGAGCTGCCGACCTACGAGGTCCATGTAAAGGAACAGGACCTAGGTTGCCATCTAATTTTTAGGGCCGAGGTGAACGGCTGGAAACCTGGAACTGGTGTTTCCCAGTTCGGGAAGATGGGCACTTTTGCCTGGGTGGTCCCCTTTGCGAGAGCTTCGGTCGAAGGAACGATCGCCGATGGGGATCGTGTCTTGCAGGTCAAGGGCGTCGGCTATCATGATCACAACTGGTTGGATTTCCCCTTCCAGAGCATCATCGACTATTGGATGTGGGGACGGATCTATTCGCAGCATTACACCGTATCCTATGCTTTCATTCAGTGCAATGACAAGGTGGGTAACCATGCGGTCAAGGTCTTGATGATGGCCGACGGGAGAGAAGTAATGCTCAGCACAGGGGAGTTCGAATTCGGAAAGGAGAACTTTGAGTATAACCAGAAGGCCAAGCACAGCTATCCCAGGAGGATCACAATCTCGGTCCCGAACGAGCTTGAGATAGGCCTCGATGTGAGAAAGGTCCTTGAGGGTCAGGATATGCTTGAGAACTTCAGTCTGCCGCTCAGGCTCATCGCAAGATATTTGCTGCGTCTACGACCGGGATATTTCAGGCTCGAATCAGATTTCGAGATAGGCGTGACTCGCAACGGGATTACCAACAAGGAGAAGGGAACAGCTCTACATGAGATCGTCTTGTTCCGATCTGCGGAATGAGCGTTCTTGTTTTGAACCGCACAGCTGGACAATGAGCCTGGACCCGAGCGAAGGTGCGATTGCGACGAGGAGGGTCAAGAGCGACGGAAAGGGGCAGACGGGGGTCGGATTGTGCGCGTGGGAGGCGACTTCCGTTGCATCGGAGCCCGCCACCGCGAGCCATATATACCGCACTTCATATCGAATATTGCATATGTGAGGGGCCAGTATTGACCATCAAAACCATGCGAGCACTACTTTGTCGGGCTAATGGTGCTCCTCTCAGTCTCTTCCGTTGCCTTCGCCTCCTAGTGCCACTTCGGGCCGGGCCGCCCGAGCCGCCACCGTTTGGAACATCACCATCAACATGACACCCGACGTGTGCTCCTTTCATTCGATCCTGAGTTCATCACCGTCAACGTAGGGGACAGCGTGGTTTGGACCTGCTCGCTATTTAGCGGCAACCCGTGCATCATCTCCTCGCAACCGGGGCAGGCGGAGTCGTGGTGCCTCCGGGGTCATTTCTCAAGGGAACTCCTATGGCTTTACCTTCACCGTGCCGGGCAGTTACTTCTATTCGGAGGACACCGAGCCGGGCTCCACCGAAATCGGGGCGGTGATAGTCAGTGGTGTGACTCAATCCGGGAACCAGAATTCGACGACCCCATCCAACAATCAGACGGAGCAGCAGCAACTCAGCCCCAGCCCACTTGGCCAGTCCGCAGCTCTCTTGGGCGGAGTGATGTACCTGCTCTTTCAGGTTCTGTTCCTCTTGGGGTGCGGCGGTGCTGTGGTGACATTGGCTACAGTTTCGGTCGCGGGCGTCACCAAGGATCAGAGGTATGCTGACGCTGCCCGATTCTCCGCAACGCTCGCTGCCGCCTTCGGGGCGCTCGGCGCCATCCTGCTCGTCCTGATAGCAGCCACCGATTACTTGTTGGTCCCCACCGCCTTCAGCCTTCTGTTCCTACCGAGCGTTTTCGCTTCAACGCTATTCTTGACCATCGAATTGTCGCTCGCTTCTTCGTTCGTCCTATGGAGGTTAGGCAAGGGAAGACTGGGACGCTCGATCGCCCCCGACAGAGTCCTCGCAATCGCAGCCGCAATCCTTTCGGCCGGCGCACTGGCGTCGCTTAACCTGGCAAACTCGTTCACGCTGACCCCCTCCCTCCCTCAAGGGGCGGCCGCGATAGTCGTCCCGGACTCCCTCGGCGCGCTGGGCCAGTTGGCGGCCATGGTCAACAGGGGTTGGTTCCCGCTTTCGGCAAAGCTGCTACTGGCCGGCGCCATGAGCTTCGCCGTGCTCCTGAGCGGAATGGCGGTGCTGGCAAAGGCAGGAGCAGGGGGCCTCAGGACGAGCTCGCCCTTCGACTTTATGATTTCGTGGGGGTTCAAGGCGGGGATTGCCTTCGGCGCCCCCCTGGGCATCCTCGGCTATTGGAACGCCGCGATAATGCATACGACCACTCCAGTGCTGGCGATGGGCCTGATGGGCAAGGCCGCCACCGGGTTCTCGTCGGCCCTGATCTCGGTGGTGGCACCGCTGTGGGACATCGGGATAATAGGGGCGATGAGCCTGGGGGGCCTCGCTGTTGTCTTCTATGCGCCCAGGGCCGGCGGATGGGCATCTGCGGGGAGCGAAGCCGGACTGGTCCTCCGCAAGCTGCTCCCCTGGTTCCTCATCCTGCTGGGCCTCGGGGTGTTCGGCACAATGTACGTCGGGGAGTGGTATCCAGGACAGTACGTGCTGAGCATCTACGTGCTGCTGGGAGGCTTTTTGATGGTGGAGGCCATCCGCAGGTACGCCATGGGCCGGCTGCGGCTTGTGGCCCCGGTGGCGCTGTTTGCCTTGGCATGCTACGGCCTGATCGCCTACATGGCCCCCTATACGGACTGGTACCTGGCCAGCAACTTTGGTGGAATCTGCTGGCCCCTACTGGGATTCCCTCTCCTGGTCTTGATTGGCTCCTATGCTGCCATAAAGGCGAAGAGGGCATGGTACTCCATCCCGGTGATTGCGGCACTCCTGGCCCCGCTTGTGATAGTCATCAAGTCCGCAGAGGTGGAGATGGTCAAAGGGGCTGGCATAATGGCGGTGGACCCGACCATCAAGGGCGTCCTGGAGGCGTGGGCGGCCGTGAACAAGTACGACCTGTCTGCCGTCACGCGGCAATACTATGTGCCCACGGCCACGGAGCTAGTGGTCATAATCGGGGTGGCCTATGGAGTCTTCTCGCTGGTGCTGCTGGGAGCACTGTCGAAGGTAACCTCGTACGGAAAGGCGCAGATGGAGGAGCTGACCTGATTGGCCCTCACCCGGCGAAGGTTCGTTAAGATCGCCCTGGCGGCTTCCGGCGTGGCCGCAGTGGCGCCCGTGGTGAGCCTTGGCGAGTTCCTTACCTCCCCCTACAAGTTCGTCCCTGTCCGCCAGGAGATAACCGGCTCCTCCTCGATGACCCTCAACTCCTCCCTCATCTTCGCATGGCCAACCGAAGTCCGCCCCTTCGACACGAACGTCCTCATCAGGGACTCCAAGGGGAACTATTCGGCCTATAACAGGGTGTGCACCCACCTGCAGTGCCTCCTGAACTACAACCCCAAGAGCGGAAACCTTGAGTGCCCCTGCCATGGCAGCATCTACGACGCGACGACGGGCTCGGTCATAGCTGGGCCGGCCCTCGCGCCCTCCCGAAGATAGTCCTTGAGGTGGACGACCTGGGCAGCGTCTACGCCGTCGACGCCGTGGGCGTATTCGGACAAGGGAGGTAGGTCATATGGGAGAGGACCCTCAGGAGTGGCTGCAGGACAGGCTGCAGAAGACCATCGTCCCCAGCTACAAGCTGCTCTCGCCGCGCAAAGGGAAGAACCCGCTCACCTACCTCGGTATCCTGAGCTTCTCCTGCTTTGTGCTGCTCGGGATATCGGGAGTCCCCCTGATGCTGTACTATTCCCCTGACTTCACCGGGAGCTA
This sequence comes from uncultured Nitrososphaerota archaeon, assembly GCA_963772005.1. Taxonomy (GTDB): domain Archaea; phylum Thermoproteota; class Nitrososphaeria; order Conexivisphaerales; family DTJL01; genus DATKKG01. Next base: position 29,236 of record CAVYVS010000014.1, read on the forward strand.
CGACAGCGTCGCGAAGATCGCGAGCCAGGTTCCGTTCGGGTTCGACCTCAGGAACGTCCACTATTATGCCTCCGATGTGATGATCCTGCTGGCCCTGGCCCACTTCTTCTACCTGTACTTCGTTGGAAAGTACCGTTACCACAACGAGGTCATCTGGCTTACTGGCCTCGCCTTCGGCGTCCTCGCTGTCTTGGAGGCCTACACGGGGTACATACTCGTGATGAACGACAGGGCCATGATGGCGGTGGACATAGGGTCCGGGCTGCTGAACAGCCTCTCCCCCACCCTGTCCACGTTGCTGGTCGGGGCGAGCTACTCAGACCTTGTGCTCAGGGTGTACACCCTCCACGTCGTGCTGATCCCCGTTCTCATGGTCCTCCTTGTCATCGTCCACTTCCCAAGGGTCCTCACCGTGAGCCTTTCTGCGATCACCGCGACGATCGGGGGGGTCTTCGTCTTAGGAGGCCTGGCCCCGGTGGCCCTGGGAGCGAAGTTCTTGCCCAACACGCCGACCCCGGTGACCACTCCCGAATGGTACCTCAGCGGGATCTACGCGTTCCTGAGGACGGGCGCCCCGGCCTTCATCGTCGGGGTCTTCCTCCCGTTCTTCCTGCTCTTCGCATTCTCCCTCCTGCCGTTCTACGACGGTGGCGGAGGCACAGGCTCGAAATGGAGGCCCTGGGTTGTCGGCCTCGGCGCCGCCGTGATCGCCCAGTGCGCGCTGATAACCATCTGGGGCTCCGGGGGCCCCTGCCATTCGCCTCGCTGGCCGCGGAGGGCGACCTGGCCATCAATCCTTGGATCTTTTGGCCGACGTTCGCCGCCGTCGGGGCGATGGCCGCCGGTGTGGCTTATCTCGTCCTCCGATGGAGGGGGGAGGCCGTCCTGCCAACAATGTCGCGGGCAAAGCCGCACGCATTCCACCCATACTCATCCTGCCGGTGGTGGGAGTCCAAATAGCCCTCCTGACGCTCGCCTTCGCACCCAACTTCGGCACGCCCCAGGGCCGCAGCTGGTGGAGATAGGGCTGGTGATCATGCTGCTCGCCCTGGCGATCCGGATATCTCGGCGAGCCTGGCTTCGGCCCCGCTCGAAATTAGCGAGCAAGAGTCGGCGGAGGATGGAGACGCTTGAAGTGGGGCATTGAGTTCGGGCGCGCCGTCCGAGTGATCGTCCTCCTTTCGGTATTGCTGGTGATGGTGCCCTCGATGGAGGCGCGCCATGTCGCGAAGGCGGCGACAACGGTAACCCTCAGCACGACAGGTCAGACCGAGACCACAATCTCCCTGTCCTGGACGGAATCGACGGACACGTCGTTCGTCAACTACACCATCTATTATTCCCTAACGGGATCGGGTGGCCCCTTCTACAGCATCTGGTCCACGTCGAACGAGACACTTACGACGGACTTCGTGAGCTTGCTGAACTCGAATCAGAACTATTGGTTTTATGTCATGGATTACGACTCCAGCAGCAACAACCAATCCAATACGACTGGGGCCGCTACTAAGAGCCTGCCGACCCTTCAAATCGCTTCAACCTCTGCCACGTCAGCCACCCTCGCTTGGACCGACTACGACTCGTACAGCTCCCTGGTGCCCTTCGTCAATTACACCGTCCTGGAAAGCCCGTCCGCCGGCGGTCCCTGGTCCACCGTCGCCGTCATCACCAACGTCGCCCAGACGACCTACACCGCGACGGGCCTAAATCCGGGGCAGACCTACTACTTCGAGATGTACGGCACC
>CAVYVS010000015.1:0-33576 GCA_963772005.1 uncultured Nitrososphaerota archaeon
TCAGCCCCTCCACCCAGCTTCACCCCTGGCGGATCGAACCAGGTCTCGGTGAACTCGGCCGGCGTCGCCGGCGGTCCCATCGTTACCGGCGCGTGACCGTCGCGGCGGGCTCCCCCCGCAACTTCACGGCCAATGCAGGCGGCGACCTCACCGTCAACGCCCCAATCACCGCCGCGAACTTCAAGGTCACCGGCCCGGCACCGTCGCCCTCAAGCAGAACGTGACGGTGAACGCCGGCGGCACGTTCTCGGTTTCGAGCAATGCCACCGTGGCAACGCCGAACGGCCTGACCATCAACGCCACCGGCCCGCAGCAGGCGCAAATCAACGGCAATCTCAACATCAACAGCGGCACCCTCACGTTCAACGTGCCGGCCGCCACCTCGATGCCGGCCGGGCTGAGCATCTGGCTCGATGCTTCGCACGTCAACGGCGCCCGCGTGGCGAACCCGGCCAGCGGCACCCAGATTGGCACCTGGACCGACCTCTCCGGCCTCGCCCACAATGCCACGCAAGGCAACGCGGGCAATCAGCCGACACTGATCAGCAACGGCATCAACGGCCAGCCGACCATCCGCTTCAACGGCAGTAGCTGGATCAACGAGACCACCTACTCCCAGGCCGATCCGTCACGATCCTGGCCGTCTCCAACATGACCAGCACACGAAACGCACGCCTGATCAGCACGACCAACTGCAAACTTCCTCATGGGCTACTGGGGCGGCTGGGAAGGCGTCCTCCACGCCAGCGGCTGGATCACCGACGGAAGCAACCCCAACTCGCAACACCTTGCAACCCTCCTTGACACAACCCCGACCTGTGGGGCCACCACGGGCGCCGGGGCAGACTACTATCAATTCTATCAGAACGGCACCAACATCACAATGCGGGCGGCGGCGACGACGCTCTCGGCTACCTCGAATTCGGCGGCTACAACGGCGGCAACGAGCTGTCCAAGGGCGATGTCTCTGAAGTCCTCGTCTTCAACGGCGTCCTCTCCGCCTCCGACCTCAACAACGTCGGGGGCTACCTAGCCAGCGACGGCCTCTCGTCCACCTACTCGGGCTTCATTGGCCTCCCGAACCTGGGCAACCTGACCATCGCCACCAGCACGACGCTGATCCTCGGCGACACCGCCGCGGCGGCCTTCAACTCGGTCACCACGGCCGCCGGCGCCAGCATCCAGGGCAACATCACGGTCAACGGCGCCTTCACCGCCACCAGTGGCGTCACCATCACGGGCAACACGACACTGACCGGCCCCGTCAACATCGGCTCCAGCCCCGGCCAGCTCAACGTCACCGGCAATTTCACGATGAACGGCGCGACCTACAACTGGGACGCGACGGGCACCAGCCAGGCCGGCGACGTCATCGCCGTCACCGGCAACCTCGACATCAGCGCCGCCTGGACGCTCAACGCCACGCCGCTGGCACCCTGGGGCGTCCAGCAGCACCAACAACGCCGCCGCGCCTCTTCACCTACACGGGCTCGCACACGGGCACTGACCAACCACCCTCAATCTGAAGGCGCCTACGCCGACCTGATCAGCTCGGCCTCCGTCAGCGTGGCCACGGCCAACAAAGTCACCCTCAACGTGAACATGAGCAACTTCACACAATGGACCGGCGCAGGCACGCCCAACACCGCCTGGACCACCCGGGCAACTGGGACAGCGGCCTGCCCAGCCTCACCAACTCGGCGGTCGTCAACACGGCAGGCCACGTTGCCACCATCAGCGCTCCGATGGGCACGCAGACCGCGAACACCTCATCGTGGATAACGGCGGCACCATCCCTGATGGACAACGGCGGCAATCTCCAGGTGACCGACGGGAATGTGGCCCGCAACATCTTCAGGTCCACCCCACGGGCAGCCTGACTATCCTCGGCAACCTCACGGCCGCCCAGCTCAACACGTCCGGCAACACGACCCTCGGCCCCAACGCGGTGCTCACGGGCCTGTCCTGGGCCGTCCCGAGCGGCACGGCCGCGATCTACACCTTCGACAACGTCGTCGGCGGGCAAATCATCGACCAGGCGGGCGCTTCGGCGCCGCGAACGCCACGCTCTTCGGCGCCACCACGATCACCGCCCGCGCGGGCCACAACGGCAACGGCGTGTCAATCGCCGGCCTCGGCGGCGGACACGTTCGCGTCAACCAGACCCCCGGCAACACCAGCCTCGACCTCAGCGGCGGATACTGGAACATCGTCCATCTGGTACAAGGGCCTGATCGACGGGGCGACTGGCACACGCTCTACCACTCCGGCACCACCGACGACTACCAGACCATCATCGACCAGGGCAACCGCCAGCTCTACAGCCTGTGGGGCGGCAACCAGAACAGCGGATACGTCATGCAGCCAGCAACGCCCGGCTGGCACATGATCACCACCGTCGGAAGCCCCGGGCTGACGCAGTTCTATATCGATGGAGTGCCCGTCGGGTCCACCACCTGGTCGAGCACGTCGGACATCTGGAGCATCGAGCAGGCCCGCGGCAGCGACAACCAGCAGCAGTTCGCCAGCAATCTCGACGACTACTACTTCTACCAGCAAGCACTCACCGCCACCCCACATGACCCTCTACAAGGCCACTATGTATGGCGGCGCTGCCGCCTCAAATCACGGCCGTCAACGTAACAGCGGCACGCTGACCGGAACGCTGTCGCCCGCCCGGCCTGCCCGCCGGCACGACCTTGGCCCGCAGACCACGGTGAACCTGACCACCGGCACCCTGGCAGGCTGGTTGCACGGCCCAGAACGCGAGCACGACGGCCGGCTCCTACGCCTTCGAGGTCACCGGCGGCACAATCAACGCCGCCATCCAGGACCGCCGGGCGCTTCACCGGCGCCTCGATGCACGTCAGCGGCACCACCGTCCAAATCAACGGCCCCATCAACCTCTACAAGATGAGCCTCGAGGGCAGCACGACCACCATCGCCGACAACACCCCCCTCGTGCTCAACACCCTGAGCCTCAGCGGCAGCAGTTCGCTCAACCTCAACCGCAAGTGGCAAATCGGCACCGTCAGCATCGCCACGGGAACAACGGCGACCGTGACGCACAACTACATCATGGCCACCGGCTTCGGCCGGGCGCGGGGACGTTCATCGCCGATGGCTCCAGTACATCGACCTCTCCGCGGCTTCCGCTGTCTCCCTCTCGGGCGAGCTTCGCGTGCTCTCGTCGAAGCCGGCGAACAGCGGCGACCTCCTCATCAAGGTCCCCGCGATCTCGATGCCCTTCGGTGCCATCGCCTACTACACCTTCGATAACGCGGCCAACCTGGGCCAGGATTCGACGGGGAACTACAACGGCACGCTGAAGTCCAACACCGGCGGGGCGGTGGGCACGCAGGTTGCCCGGCAAGATCGGCGGCGCCATCAACCTGTCCGCCGCCGACCAGGATATCATCCAACTGCCCTCGGGCTTCGCGGACTTCACCAGGCCATGACGATTTCCTCGGGCTGGGTCTACTACAACAGCAACCAGAACTGGGCGCGGATCTTGGACTTCGGCAACGGCGCCGGCAGCGACAACATCCTGATGGCCAACCAAGGAGGTAGCTCAACCCTTCGGTTCCAGATTTACAGAGGGCGGCGGGAGCGACGAGGCGGCCAGGGGGTGGCCAATGCCCTGCCGACCGGCCAGTGGCTCCATGTCAGCCGAGACCCTCACGTCCGCCGGCGGAATGCAACAACAACACCCTTAACCTCTACGTCAACGGCACCTCGGTGCTCACCAACAATAACTACGGCCTCCCCAACAACATCACCGCGCACGCTCAACTACATCGGGCGGAGCAACTGGGGCGGGACGGCCTGCAACGGCTACATGGACAACACGTTCGTCTACAATCGGCGCTTGACCACCGCCAAATCCATCGCTCTACCAGGCCAGCTTAGCGGGCGGCAACGGGCCTGCCTACCTCGGCAACCTAACTCTGGGCACGGGCACCAAGGCGGCCCTGGGCGGCGGCGGGAGCCTGACGTTAAACTGAATCGGCGCCCTCGGTGGTATCACCGCCACCGGCCCCATGGTTGTAGACCGGCGCCAACCCCAGCTCGACCTCGTAGTAAGAAGCGATGCCGGCCACCGCCCTCTTGACCGTGCCGCCCAGGTCGATCTTGAGCTCCACGAGCTTGGCGGAGCCCTGGACCTTCTTTGCCTCCACGATCTTGCCGACCCTGATGTCAAGCTTCGAGAATTCGTCGTAGCTCACCTTGTCGGTGCTCAATCCCTCGCCACTTCTACCTGCAATCCCCGGAGTCGATTATAAGCGTGTCGAGGAGGGCATGGGGTCCCCGCCGGCCTTTCGGATGGGGTGCTGCTTCGTTTCATCCGGCTCAATCGACCCCGCGGACGGGTGGCGGCGAGGAAGAAGGAAAACTTTAAGGGGATATGGAGGAGTTAGAGGCCATCGACAAGGTGTTTCGTTGTCAGCCAGGCCTTACAAGGAGCTCCTCGACAGGATAAAGGGCGACCTCCCGGCAGAGGGGGCCAAAAGGGAGAGCCGGCTCGTGCTTCCCCAGCCCATAGTGGTCTTCGTGGGAAGCCGAACCATCTTCAGGAACTTCAAGGACGTCTCCACCCTCGTCCGAAGGGAGCCCAGCAAGATCCTCATGTACCTGGCGAAGGAGCTTGCCACCGCGGCCTCGCTCGACGCCGAAGGTACGGGCCATCTTCATCGGCAGGAGGGGAAGGACTCCTTCGCCGTCCTCCTCGAAAGATACGTCAAGGAGAACGTGATATGCCCGGTCTGCGGAAGCCCCGACACCCACATCGAGAAACTCAAGAAGGTCTCGCTGTTGGTCTGCGAGGCATGCGGCGCGAAGTCCCCGGCGAAGGGGTAGAGGAGACAATTGAAGGGCTTCATCTGCCGCGAGCTGCGCTATCAGGCCTCGAGGATGGTCAACATCTGCGACGAAGAGCTCCTCGGCCGGACCCTCAGGGAAGGGAAGCTCAAGGTGGACATCTCAAGCGACTACTTTGAAGGGAGCAGGGTGGACGAGAAGACCGCCCTCGCCCAGATACGGCAGACGGACATTGCGAACCTGGTCGGGAACCGGATCGTGGAGAGGGCCTTGAAGGAGAAGCTGGCCCACCCCAGGGCCGTGAGGAAGATCGAAGACGTCTCGTTCCTGATGATCTACAAGTTCTCAGTCTAGGGTCAGGGCGCTCACAGCCATGCGGCGCGAAGGAAACCTCGGCACCTAGTCCAGCCAGGGGATCTTGCCCTTGCTCCGGGCGAAGAGCACGAACCAGAAGACGCCCAGGGAGAGGGCGGAGATGAAGACCGGAAGCACCCACTTGACGAACATGTCCATGGAGACTCCTCCCGAGACGACTATGGTGACCAGGAATAGGAGGACGCCCGTGGCCGTGGTTGCCAGGATTGACAGAAGCACCGTCTTGTGATCGTCCGCCAAGACGGTCCCGTGTACCCCGGTCCCGTAGAAAAGCCTTGCCCTTCGCAAAGGGAAAAGCTTTTTCTCGGCCCCCAGGGAGAGTGATACGATGGCCAGAGAAGGCGAAGGCGGCGCCCGGACCACAACGATCTCCACCACCATCCTCCTCATCATCATGATAACGACCGTAACGACCGTGGCCGGCTACTCTGCCACCCTCAACGCCCCGGGAGGGGCCAGCGCCAGCACGCTGTGCACGGGGACCCAGATCCTCTCAGTCACCGGGATCAGCACCGTGACCTCGGGGACCGTAACCATCAGCGGCTGCGGGTTCGGCTCCCACCCCACCCTGGTCAACAACACCCTCGCCGGGGACGGTTCGGTGGACACGGTGCAGAGCAGCACGACACCGTCCATCGCCTTCCTCAGGAGCTTCACCCCCGCGGGCACCTCTTGGACCTGGGAGGCGGGCTTCGCCAACGACCCCCTCCACTACGACACGGTGGGGCTGTACATCTACAGCTGGAACGACACCTCGATCGTGATACACGGGTTCGGGACCCTGCTGGGGACCGGCGGGGCGAAGACCTTCAACCTGGCGAAGGGGGACAACGTGACCGTCTTCGTGGTCGGCCCAACTGCTCTCAGTCCACGTACAACTTCCCCCCCTTCCCCGCGGCATGCAGCGGCCATAAGTCCGTCATCGCGTCGGGCTAGGGAGACCCTCCCCCTCCCGTCGTGCGGAGGCCCCGCCTCCGATGCAATATTTGGACAGCCGTTCTATCTGTTAGAACTTTAGCCGAGCCGCCGCGCGACAGTGGCAGCTTGACCAAGTTGAGCATCCCCGCCCTGGCCGTAGCCACTGCCGTGACGGCAATCGTGGCCGCCACGGCGATGATCGCCGCGGCCCAGGCACCGGTGACGGCCACGGGGAACCTGGTGGGGCAGCTGGACATCGGCCCCTTCTGCGCCGTGCAGCCGGTGGGGGGCTGCCCGCCGCCTGCCTCGACCTACACCTCAAGAGAGGTGACCCTGAAGCCACAGTCGGGGCCGGCCATAGACGTCCCCATCAACTCGACCGGGGGCTTCTCGGCGGAGCTGGCCGTGGGCACCTACTCGCTCGACCTGAGCAACTGCTCCTGGACGGGGTGCTCGTCGGCGCTCCCGCGATCGGTCGTGATCACCCAGAACGAAACAACTTTCATCCAAGTCTCCATCGACACCGGGATACGGTGAACGGGAGGGCGGCGACCCGTGCCTCGACTATGGGCATCCCAATAAGTTTATTACAGCTGCGAAATTGAAACCCTTCGGTCGGCTTTGGGAAAGAGGAAGGTGCTGAGCGAGAAGGCCCTCAAGGAGTTCATGTCGCCGTCGGCAGGAGAGATGTTCGGAAGGGTGGTCAAGCTCCTCGGCAGCGACCACATCATGGTCCACTGCAGCGACGGCGTGACCAGGGTGGGCCGAATCAGGGGGAAGCTGAAGCGTAAGATATGGATCCGCGAAGGCGACATAGTCCTCGTGGCCCCCTGGGACTTCAAGTCCGACGAGCGGTGTGACATCCTCTGGCGCTACACCGTGGCCCAGGTGGACCAGCTCAAGGAGAACGGCCAGATCGCCCCGGAGCTCTAATCTTGAGCGAAGGGACCGTGAAACAGGAAGACGAAATATTCAGGGCGCTCTTCAAGTCGGACAAGCAGAACAGGTACCTCAGGAACAGGTCCGAGGACAAGGACTCCCGCCAGGCGGTCTTCGACAGGGACACCCTCTTCACACTCTACGACATGCTCAAGCGGGGAGACCTGGACTACCTCAACGGAGTGGTGCAGGCCGGCAAGGAGGGGAGGGTATACTGGGGCGTCAGGAAGGGGAAGGACGTGGCCGTCAAGCTCTTACTACACCACGACTTCAGACTTCAAGAAGAGGCTCATCTACATGACCGGGGACCCCAGGTTCAGCCGGGTGAGGAGGTACGGCCACGGCCTGATCTTCGAATGGGCCAGGAAGGAGTTCTCGAACCTGAAGGAGGCCCACGAAGCCGGCGTGAGGGTCCCCGAGCCGCTGGCCCTGCACAAGAACGTCATGGTCATGGAGTTCATCGGGGAGAACGGCGTGCCGGCGCCCACCCTGGAGGAGACCCAGGTGAACGAGAGGGACTACGTGGCAGTTCTCAGCCAGGTGAGGCTACTCTACAGGAATGCCTCCCTCGTCCACGCCGACCTCTCCGCCTACAACGTTTTCAAGCTCCACGGCAGGGTGATTCTGTTCGACTTCGGCTCGGCAGTCAACATCAGGCACCCCATGTCCTCAGAGTTCCTCCGGAGGGACGTTGAGAACTTGAACACCTTCTTCGCAAGGAGGGGAATGGAGATTAAGCCGGTCAAAGAGATACTGGAGTCGGTGATGGCGTGATGGGGTTCGAACAGCTGGTAAAGGTCCCGAAGGAGCGGGTGGGCGTGATCATAGGGAGGAGCGGCGAGGAGAAGAAGGGGCTGGAGGAGCTGCTGAAGGTGAAGCTCTCCATCGACAGCGAGACCGGGGACGTCATGGTTACGGCGGAGTCATCCGACCTCGAGGAGGTGGACCCCTTCAAGGCAGTCGAGGTCATCGACGCCATCGGGAAGGGATTCTCACCGGAGAGGGCGAGGAAGCTCATGAAGGAGGACCAGACATTCACGGTCATAGACCTCCGGGAGACCACCGGCAGGTCGAAGCCCTCCATGGAGAGGATCAAGGGGAGGATAATCGGCGAGGGGGGGAAGGCCAGGCGGGTCATCGAAGAGCTCACGGGGGCCTCGATCTCCGTCTACGGCCACTACGTGGCGATCATCTGCGACGAGCCCCACGCCAAACTGGCCGGAGAAGCCGTGACCATGCTGGCGGGCGGCAGCGAGCACCGGACCGTGTACGAGACCCTCCAGAAGGCCCGGACGAAGGAGAAGCTGGACCGGCTTAAGCTCTGGGAAGACTAGGGTCGTTTTATGGAGATGGCGGCAGGTAACTGCGATGGAGGGCCCGTCGTCTCGTTCCACCGACTCCCCGTCTAGGCCAATAGTAGACGCAGGGAGCGCCCGGCAGGAGGCGGGCCTTCCGTCATCCATCCCCATCGGAGGTTGCACAAAGCAGAAATCCGACCGGGGCCTCAATTCGGAGTGAACCCTCCTTGGAAGACACCCCTCCGGACATGAAAGACGTGATGGGCCCCAACGAGCACGTTGAGCTCTACATCAGGCAGAAGATCTACCACCCGAAGATCAGCATCGACTCCGTGGTGATAACGAACGAGCGGGTCATACTGAGGCACCCCCACGCCATGAACCTGAAGAAGGACTACACCGACTTCAACTACCAGGACATCTCGAACGTGATCCTCGACAAGGGGATCCTCAGGTCCACGGTCAAGTTCACCCTCAGGCTGGGAGGGGACCCGATGACCCTCAACGACCTCCCCAACGACGACGCGGAGAAGGCCTACGGCATCATCAGGGAGAACCTCGTGAGGTACCAGGCGCCCTTCTCCACCGGGATGGCCGGGGTCCCACCGTTCACGCCGGCCGGGACGCCCCCCATGGCCCAGGGGAGGAGCTGCTCGAAGTGCGGCGCCTTCGTGGCGTCGGGCAGAGGTTCTGCGGATCCTGCGGCGCCCCCATGCAGTGAGACCGTCCGAGGGCCGTTAAATAGTCCCTAGCGCAGAGCGAACGATGTCGCTCTCCGAGGGGAGGCAGGGAGGGGGTCCGTCTCATGTTCCCACGCCCGAGGAGTTCCCCGCGCTCTATGCCAGCGGCATGTCGATGAACGAGATCGCCGAGCTTGTCGGGCGGTCGCCCACGTTTGTAAGGAAGCGGCTAATGAAGGCTGGGAGTAAGCTCCGGACACGAGGGGAGGGCACTCGCGCATACATTGGGAGACACCCAGAATATGCCGAGAAGCTCTACAAGTGGAAGGTCAATGACCCCGGCGTGATTTCAGACGCTAAGCTTCTTTTGATGACGATGATCATTACAGAAGGTTGCGTGTGTAAGAGTGCAATCCACTTTACCAATACCCAAGATCTCCTGCACTTGATGTTCAGGCAATGCGTCAAAGAAGCCTATGGCGACATCTGGATAGGCAGAAACCGACTCAATTCGAGATTCCACGGCAAGCTGGTAATAAACGACATCGCTCCTCACATACGGGGAAAGGCCTTCTCCCAGCCTTGTCTTGATCGCATTCTTACTTCGAAGGAGTTGTGCGCGAAGACGACACGGATAATCGCAGACACAGAAGGGTCGATGATCATTTCCGTTCGGAAGGCCCCCAGAAACTTCACTGTAGAATTCAGGGTTGTCCTTGCTTCATCAAATGCGGCGTTCAGGTCGCAGATTCAAGCCATCTTGGCCGCGCTAGGGATCGAATCGCGAACGAATCGGATAGGAGTCCACATTATGAAGAAAGAGCACATCAAGACATTCATCGACGTAGTCGGATTCACGCCCGGACTCAAGGTCATTCGCAAGAAGGCAGGACTAGCTGTTTGGTATGGCCGCGAGAAGAGCATAATGACGAAGGTGTTCTTGTACGTCTCCGACTTTCAGGACAAGGCTTGGGGCAACCCCCGCCGCTTCCTCTTTGCGGATTGCACTTCACGAGAGCAGACCATTGAAAGATTAATGAGCATCTATCGACAGGTTTCTGGCGGGTGAGTGAGGTTGCCGCAGACCGGAGTAACTTTCTCTGACAGTTCAGCTTCAGACTTCTTTCTATCGGAATCGTGATCTAGCCGGGTTCAGCAACCCCTCACGGGCCCTCTACAGCGCCGTCCGCGAGCTGGTGGAGAACTCATTCGACGGGACGGAGCTGCTCAAGATACCCCCGGAGATCTACGTCCGCCTCTCCTGCACGCCGGGGGAGGAGGAGAAGCCCGAGCCCAAGCACTACCAGCTGCTGGTCAGGGACAACGGGTCCGGGGTGGAGGCGGAGCACGTCCCCAAGGCATTCGGGCGCATCTTCTACGGCTCGAAGTACAGGCTGAGGCAGGCCAGGGGCATGTTCGGCATGGGGGGCACCATGGCCGTCCTCTACGGCCAGATAACCACGAACCGGCCCGCCGAGATATCCACCTCCACCGACGGGGTCAAGGCCCACCACTTCTCCATCTCGATAGACATCGAGAAGAACAACCCGATCATACTGAAGCACGAGGTAGTCGACGCCAGGGGCTGGAGGGGGACCCAGGTCAAGATCGAGCTGGAGGGGGACTACTTCAGGTCCTCCTCGAGGATCCAGGACTACCTCCGCCAGACGGCCCTGGTCACCCCCTATTCCGACATCTCCTTCGTGGACCCCAACGGCAGGCTCATGACCTTCATGAGGGGGACGACGGTGATGCCCGAGCCGCCGAAGGAGACCCTCCCCCACCCCCACGGCCTGGACGTGGAGGCCGTGAAGAGGCTCATCAGGGGCTGGAAGGGTGGGACCATGGTCAGGTTCATGGTCAGGAACTTCCACCGGGTGGGGGACAAGATCGCGAAGGACTTCCTGGTGCAGGGAGGGTTCGACCCGGCGGCTGACCCCAGGAGCCTTAGCGGGGACGACGTGGTGAGGTTCACCGAGGCCCTCCACGCCTACGAGAAGTTCCTCCCTCCCGACGCCAGGTGCCTTTCGCCCCTGGGGGAGCAGATCTTCTCGGCCGGCATAGCCAAGGAGCTGGCCCCGGAGTTCTCGGCGGTGGCCGTCAGGGACCCGGCGGCCTATTCGGGCTACCCCTTCATAGTCGAGGTGGGGCTGGCCTACGGCAGCAAGGCCCTCCCGCCGGGGCTGAGGCTGCTCAGGTTCGCCAACAGGATACCGCTCCTCTACGACGAAGGGAGCGACGTCTCCTGGAAGGTCATCAACGAGGAGATAGACCTCAAGAGGTACAGGGTCCCCTCGGACTCCTCCCTCGTCCTGATAACCCATGTCTGCTCCACCAAGATACCGTACAAGACGGTGGGGAAGGAGTACATCGCCGACAGGCCCGAGGTTGAGAAGGAGCTCAGGAACGGGATCAGGGAGGTGCTCAGGAGGCTGCAGCTCTACCTCAGCCGGAAGGGCTCCATGGAGAGGCAGGTGAAGAGGATGAACATCTACGCCAAGTACATCCCCATGATCGCCAGGTTCAGCGCGTCGCTTTACGGGAAGGGGAGGCCCCCGTCGTACTCGAAGCTGCTGGGCCAGGCCCAGGAAGTGGAGGGAGGCGAGGGAGAGGAGTGAAGGAGAGGAAGGTCTCGGAGCAGAGGAAGGAGGAGGTCTTCGGCCAGCTCAGGGAGCTGGGCAAGGAGGCCTACGAGGCCATAGAGCAGGGCCGCTTCCCGGAGATAACGCTCCCCAGCCGCTCGGTCAAGAACATAGTCTACGACGAGGCCCTGAGGCAGTTCGTGCTGGGGGCGGCCTCGGTGAAGAGGTCGTCGCACAACGTCAAGCACATCCGGCCCTACACCCAGCTCCTGTGGCTGGCCTTCTTCTCCCAGCAGCTGGTGAGGGAGAAGAAGACGTCGACCCTCAGGGACGTGTACTACTCGGCCCAGGCCTACAACACCGAGTTCGCCGACCAGGCGGAGTCGGACGAGACCATAACGGACCTGGAGACGGCCCTCATGAAGGCGAGGGAGGACTTCAACATCTACCCGGAGGAGAGGAGCTCCATCTTCGGGGACCTGACGGTTGAGTACACCATACCGGGCTACGAGGGGAAGAGGCTGGACCTGACGTCGCACCCGGACGGCGTCATGATCGGGCCGGCCCTGACCACGGCCGAGTTCGCCGACACCGACGCCGAGATGGTGATAGCCATCGAGAAGGGAGGGCTCTTCACCAGGTTCATCGAGGAGAACGTGCACAAGAAGCACAAGGCCATACTCATCAACACGGCGGGGCAGCCCCCACGGAGCACCAGGTACATCATAAAGAGGCTCAACCAGGAGCTCAAGCTCCCTACATACATCCTGTGCGACAGCGTAGCGGGTGACGAGCCGGTCCTCGTCCGGAAGGGTGGGGAGGTATCCTATCTCGACATGGAGGAATTTGCCGACAGGGTCTTCGGCGGCAAGGGCGATGGCTCTGCCGAGTGGGTGAGCCTGGAGGGGGAGGGCTGGGAGACGCTGGCCTTCGACCCGAGCACGCTGAAGGTCGAGTGGATGCCGGTTACAGTCGCATATCGCCACAGGGTCGATGGTCCGCTCCATGAGGTCGAGTTCGAGGACGGAAGGAGGGTGAAGGTCACCAAGAACCACTCGCTCTTCGCTCTCAAGGACGGGGTCCCGACCCCGATCGCCGCCTCCGAGCTGAAGGCGGGGGACTTCGCCCTCATGCCGGTCCGGCTGCCGGCGCTGGACGATCCTGGTTCTACGGCGAAGGTGTATGACGTCCTGAAGTACCTTGACGAGCCAGCCACCGGATTCGTCGAGGCCGACGGCATCGTGCGATACGTCAGCGCACCGAAGGATTCTGGAGTCCCTCGATTCCTGGAGCTTGATGCGAACGTGGCATGGATATTGGGATTCTGGGTCGCGGAAGGCTGCTACGACAAGGATAGGTACATCAAGTTCTCGCAGGGGATGAAGAACAGGCGGGCGGCGTCTGACCTAATCGGCAAGATCAGGCGTTCTCTTGGCGTCGATCCCACCGTGAGCATCGCCAAGAGAAGGGTCACTACGGAGGCGACGATCGTAATCTGCCGGAAGGCCCTCAAGAGACTATTCGAGAAAGGCTTTGGAGCCTTGGACAGGTATGCTGCTGAAAAGGAGATTCCGCATGCCATTTGGTCACTGCCCGCCGTGTCGAAGCTCGAGTTCGTCAAAGGGCTGATGGCCGGGGACGGGCACGTGGACCTCGAGAAAGGAGTCACCCTCTACAGCACCAGCAGCCCGAGGCTGGCTAGCCAGCTAAGCTACCTCCTCAGGAGCCTCGGGTTCGATGCGACGGTCACCGTCGACCCACACTTGATGAACACTGTTTACATCCACGGTTACTCCCTTTTGCAAAAAGGCCCTTGGCTCCCGGTGAAGAGCTTTCCGGAGCTCTTCGAGGTATCGGGCTTTGGCCTGTTTCAGCGCCCTCAAGAGAAGGTCTCAATCGGGCGGCTGCTTCCCCGCGTGAAGCTCCTCGCTGCCTCGTTTAGGGAGATACAGACCACGGGAAGGACGGCGCCGGGCGTGCTCGGCCACCTGACCAAGAATGGGTATGCGACGGGTAGGCGGGGGAAGTACGAGCTTACAAGGAAGGGAATGGCGGCCACGCTGACCCTCGAGCGGGCCATCAAGTTGCTTGCAGGAGACATCCTGCCAGTCAGAGCTACTTCAGTGGTAGAGATTCCGGGTAGCGCATCGGTCTACGATATTACAGTCCCTAAAGGGAGGAGCTTTGTTGCCGGACAAAATTGTACGCTAACGCACAATAGTGACCCTTGGGGCGCACATATCGCCATGGTCATAGTGTCGGGATCTGCCAACGCCGCCCACCTCAGGGAGCTGACCACGCCGGACGCGAAGTGGATTGGCGTGTGGGCATCGGACATCAACAAGTACAAGCTCCCCCACGACAAGCTCAACGACCTCGACATAAAGCGCCTCTACGAGCTGCAGAAGGATCCCAGGTACAACGAAAAGCTTTGGAAGGACGAAATAGACTGCTTCCTCAAGTACAAGAAGAAGGCAGAGCTGGAGGCCTTCGCAAGGTACGGGCTCACCTACATCGTCGACAAGTACCTCCCGGACAAGCTGGAAGCCGCGAAGAGCCTGTGAGCCACCAAAAGAGTTTAAATTCACGAGGAAGGGGGCATTAGATGTAATGGCAGACAGGGCCGCCGTCATACTGCGCATCCTGGGCGCGGTGGCGCTGTTCATGGGCTTGCTGCTGGGCTTCTACGCCCTCAACACGTCCCCGGCGCTCTACCCGCCTCTGCAGGCGTCATACGTGATAGTGGCGGCCGTGATGGGCGGGGCGGGCCTCCTCACCGTCATATCGAAGTACGAAGAGTGAGCTTTCGTTGATCAGAGTGGCCTTGTTCGGTGCGGGGAACAGCGCGAAGGCCTTTGCGGAGTCGGTGCAGAGGTACGGCAGGAAGGGCGGGGAGGGGCTGTGGCACGACAAGGTGGGCGGCCACGGCGTAAAGGAGTTGGAGGTCGTGCTGGCCTACGACGTGGACGAGGACAAGGTCGGCAAGGAGGTCTTCGGCACGAAGGTCAGGGCCGGCCTCCTCCTGGACGAGCCCCCGAGGCACCTGTCCCAGGGCGGCTTCAAGGAGGCTGACGCGAAGTCGCTGGAGGGGGAGCTGAAGAAGGCGAAGGTGGACGTGGCCCTCAACCTCATCTCGTCGGGTCAGGAGAAGTCGTCGAAGAAGTACGCCGAGATATGCGGAAGGCTGGGGATCTCCTTCGTCAACGCCACGCCGGCCCTGGTGGCCAACGACAGGAGGCTGGCGGCGCTCTTCAAGAAGGAGGGGGTGCCCCTGGTGGGCGACGACCTCCTCAGCCAGATGGGGGGGACCATCCTCCACAAGGGGATAATGGACTTCCTCCAGCAGAGGGGCATCAGGGTCGTGAAGAGCTACCAGCTGGACGTGGGCGGTTCGCCGGACACCCTGAACACCCTGAGGGACGACATCAGGGCCTTCAAGAGGGGGATAAAGAGCCAGTCGATAGCGGAGGAGCTTCCCTACAAGGTGGAGACGGTGGCCGGGACCACCGACTTCGTGGAGTTCATGGGGTCCAAGAGGACCGTGTACCTCTGGATCGTGGGCAAGGGGCCGCTGGACGAGCCCTACGTGATGGACGTCTTCTTCAAGAGCAGCGACCCGGTGAACGCCGCCAACATACTCCTGGATTCGGCCAGGGCGGCCTATGCGGCGAAGGGCAGGGGCGGGGTGGAGGAGGTCATTTCGGCCTTCGGGTTCAAGAACCCGCCGAGGCGCGTCAGGGTCAAGAAGGCCATGGCTGACTTCGAGAAGGAGTACCTGAAGTAACGGCTCCTCGTCCCGAACGAGTAACACTTATAACGAAACCTAACTTCAGCCCTTCAGAGCCGCCGTAGCTCAGCGTGGTAGAGCAGCTGACTTCTAGGAAGGCTGAAGCTGTTAATCCACGCGGAGACCAGCTGGTCGCAGGTTCGAGTCCTGCCGGCGGCGCCTAAATCTTACAATTGCCAGCCATGGAGTCTTACGGGCTGTTGTCGCAGGCAACGGCATGCTGGCCAGCAGAATTGCTACCCGTGGACCTTGCCTCTGTGCCTAATCCTGAGCACAATCACGTCATCGCCGGCCAGCGCATAGATGATTCGGTAGTCTCCGACTCGCAACCGCAACAGGCCTTTGAACTCGCCTGCAAGATGCTCGCCGGCTCGCGGGTCCGCACCAAGGACGGCTTCTATTTCACGGAGAATTCGCTTGTTGTCCTTGGCATCGATTCCATTAAGGTCATGCCGGACGGAGGACTTGTATAGGATCCTATCGGCCAAGGCGAGTCAATTCTTTTGCGGAGACCGGTTTGTCATCCTTGTCGTTCAGCCTGTGAAGGGCGATCAGATAATCCTCGTACTCCTCCAGGTATTCACGGAGCGCCTTGTTCACAATGTAGGTCCTCGGCCTATCCAACGACTTTGCAAGATCATCGAGCCTTTTGGCGAGGTCATCAGGAAGCCTTACGGACACCGCTTCTGTCATCAACGTATGACAAGCAAGACTAGTACTTGAGCAATGCGACTTTCACCATTCCCACAGCTGGAAGCAGCCGAGTCCTCTTCCGGGATCAAATCTGGTTTGAGTCCTGCCGGTGGCGCCTATTTGGTTGGGTACGACACCTAAGTATCTGTTGTATCTGACGTGGACATCCACTGGCACAGGAAGAGGCTCGTTCGGCGCGCGATGGCGCGTGTCCTAGTCATCGGGAGCGCATCGTCCCGACCGACGATCCTCCCTGGGGGAGGACCTAAAGGCGGGCTCGGTCCTCAGCTCACCGCTCTCTTCGCGAGCGCGGCGATCCTTGCCTCTTCGGCGGCGGTCAACCCCTTCAGCGCGAAGGCGCTCGGCCACATGGCGCCTTCGTCGAGGTGGGCCTTGTCGCTGAAGCCCAGCGTCGAGTACCTCGTCTTGAACTTCTGCGCCGGTTGGAAGAAGCAGACGACCTTGTCTTCCTTGCTGTATGCCGGCATCCCGTACCAGAGCCTTGGCGAAAGGGTCGGCACGCTGGCTTTGATGATTGCGTGGAGCCGCGTGGCCATGGTGCGATCCGGCTCCTTCATCTCGGCGATCTTCGCGAGCACGGCGGTCTCCCCGTCCGCCTCGTCCGCCCCTGGCCCGGGGTGCGCGGCCGCCTTCATCTCTTGGACGCGCTCCTTCATCGCGGCTCGTTCCTCGTCCGTGAACCCCTTTAACTTGCTGACTGCGGCGGGGCCCTTGGCGGACCCCTTCGTGCCCTTCCATGAAGGTTTCATGGAACTCCATCCCCTTTCAGAGGTTAAATAACCTACCACGACTTCTTCGCGCTTCGACCACCTTCGTTGGGCAATCGTTGCATGGACTGCTCGCAACCGGCAGAGCTAACGCTCTCGACATGACTCGACTCCTTTGGCATTCGAGCCCATTCGGGCCTGCACTGAGGAAGAGGGTTCCCTTTTCGTCTAGGTCGCCGATGTGATTGAAGTGATAGCTAGGCGTGCCCGTCTGAAGGAGCCCTAGAGAACCCGTCAGGTCGCTGTAAGACAGGTCCTGGTTCTCACCGAGCGGCCTGAGTGTTTCCCTAGAGGTTGGCCCCTCCAGAATGGCGTGAAGGCGTTCGCCCCAGCGTCCGACGTGGTCATCTCTCTCTGGCAGTCGGCAAGCACGATTCACGGGTTTCTGGCGACGGATGGTATCCTGTCCTTCTCAGCAGCCTGCTTCACGCAGGCTATCAACCGTTAGGACTCTGTCCCTCCACGGATTTTCTTCACGAACGCCCCGTAGGGGCAGCGTTATGCCCAGCGGCCCTTGATCGGAAAGCGATGACCTACCAGCCACGGTGACGGGTCGCCAAGAGGACGGGGGTTCCACCCCACTCGGGCGAGGGCCTGACGGCGTCTGCTGGTCATCGGAAGCTCGAAGTTCCTTATATCGCGGTTTTGGTGGAGGCCACGAGCCTGGGTTGAACTAGGGTGCCGGCGTTCGCTATTGGGCCGAGGGCTCGGACCGGCCTCAACGAAGGATGGGAGCGACTTTGAAGGATTCTTCTGTCATCGGCTGGCTCCTTGAAGAGAATCAACCTTCGATAAGGTATCTTGCCTTGACCGACCTGCTTGGCAGATCGGAGGGGGACCCCGAGGTGAAGTCCGCCCGGGAGAGCATTGCGAAGGTCGGCTGGGCCAAAGACATACTGGACAGGCAACTGCCGAGCGGGTGCTGGGTCCATGAAAAGAGCCTCTTCTCGCCGAAGTTCCATACTACGTTCTGGATGCTGCTGATTCTGTCAGATCTCGGCCTGACTAGAGAGGATGTAGCTGTCGAAAGAGCCTGTCAACTGTGGATCAGACGCAACGCGACAAAGGATGGCGGATTCAGCCAGAGCGGACAGGGTGGCGGCCACCTCTGCATCACTGGCAACGCGGCTCGCGCCCTGGTCAAGTTAGGCTACGCGGATCATCCGAAGGTGAGAAAGGCCTTCGAATGGTTCGTCGAGAATCAGGCGGAGCTCGGCGGGTGGTCCTGCTGGAACTTCGGCAAACCCCCGTTCCGCCAGAGGACCCTCGACTCCTGGGAACCCCTCAGCGCATTCGCGGCGTACCCACGTCAGAAGTGGACCAGGAGCATGAAGCTCGCCTGCGAGCGAGGCGCGGAGTTCTTCTTGGAGAGGGAGCTCCACAAGCAGGGAGCTCGCTGGGATCCTTGGTACCGCTTCCACTATCCCGTCCACTACTACTACGATCTTCTTGTAGGGCTGGACTTCATGACGGCCCTGGGCTATTCTGGCGACAGGAGGCTGGGGTTTGCCGTTTCGCTCCTCAAAGAAAAGAGGAGGGAGGACGGAAGGTGGAACGTAGACGCCAACCGGCCAGAAGAATCGGCCGCCCTGGCGTCCTGGCGGAAACAGCATCCCGTTTCAAAGGACCTCACCCCCTTCGTCCTCGAGCAGCCCGGCCAACCTAGCAAGATGATCACCTTGAGCGCCATGAGGGTTCTGACCCGCCTGGGCGAAGCGAGCACAACCTGAACGACGAGGCGCGCTTACAAGCGAGCCATCTCACTTAGCCCCCCGATGGCATCGGTTGCGAGGGAAGAATCGGCAGGAATCGCACGTGACCGTCTGCGCCCTGACTGCAGCGCTTGATCCCTGCGTGCTTTCGGCCGCGATCCTTTCCCGGGAGGCGGCTCAGACCCTCTGCCTGCATGCGGGCCGTCGGGAACGGCGGTCCTGGGAGTTCGATTCCCTGCATCACGCCTAGCCATCCTCCCTGAGATAGGCGGGCTTGACAACTGTTGCCCCAGCGATCGTCGACAACGACCTGACACTCTGCCGGCTGAATGGAGATGGATACGAATGAGGGGCTGCGATTAAATAGGGTCGAACAGGATGGTCGACACGTAGATTTGTCTGACGAACTCCTTCTCGGGACGACTATCCTCAGCAGAGGCGGAAGGACGACCATTCCTAGCGAAGTAATGAGGTTGTTGGACCTAAGATACACGCCACGAGAGAGGGAGAAACTGCTGTGGAAGCAGGAGGGGGAAGAGGTCGTCGTCACCAAGGGGACACCCCATTCAAGCTATGAGAAGACGATCCTCAGCAGAGGTGGAAGGGCGGCTGTTCCTAAGCACATTAGGAACGGGTTGAAACTCAAGCCCGGTAATTCCTCGGAGGAAAGACTGACTTGGATACGGAAAGGGGATCAGATCATCGTCAGGAGGGGACCCTCTTCGTCGAGTCTCATCGGGTAGCTCGCATTGAAGAAGCCCGGCGTGACCCGCTGACGCGGCTATGTTGGCCGTAGGGACTCACCATTCGAGCCCCGCCCGAGTGGGGCTTGGTCCCTTCCCTGACTGCGGCGCATCCTATGGCCGCATCCCGATCGCACGGCTCGTCTTCAGCCTGATCTCCGAGATGATCCGGCTGGCCACGGCCCGGGTCGAGGGGCTCTTGTCCTTGAGGAGCATGTTCAGGGTGGGCAGGGCGGCGTCTCCTGGCTCGACCACCTTGTCCTCCATGTAGCGAGTCAGACTGCGCTTGGAGCGGCATTCGGCTTCGAAAGCCCAAAGCACATCTCTCTCTGTCCCAAGCTTCGCGATGTACTCCTCAAGTGCGTTGATGAAGGACAGGTCCATGTTCGGGGCCGCCGGGTTCGTACGTCTTGAGCTGGCTGGCGAGCTCCTTCCTCAGGAGGGGGACGGCGGCGGTCGTTTCACTCTTCGCAAGCAGATCTAGGACGAGGGCCTTGGTGCCCGTCGGAAGGACCCTGAAGCTCTTCGAGAGGACCCCGAAGCTCCTGGCATCGAACTTGGCGGCCAGCAGCGCGGCGGCTGAATCTCTCCTTGCCAGGTCGGGGCTGGAAAGGGCTCCCTCCAGGGCCTTGAGGCCGGCATCTCCGAAGTACTCGAAGCAGGAGCGGACTCGGAGGATGTTTTCGTCGAGGCTTGACTCCTGGTTGAAGTCGCGCCATCGGAGCCAGGCCGGGAGGTCCCTCATCACGAACCCGAGGGCCTCCTTCGTGCCGATCTTGGACAAGGCCTCGAAGGCCGCCTCGTCGGGGAGTGCCCTCGCTATGAGAGGAGCGGTGTCCTCGACGGCAAAGATGCCCAATGTCGTCACCAGCCCGCGAACGAGGTTCCGCCGGTCTCTGTTGAGGGCGTCCTTCAGGGTCGCCACGAGGTAGGGCACGATGGAGGGCCCCATTCGGCTCAGCTGGACGGCGGCAAGCGTGCTCGCGCTGGCATCGTCCCCTTCGAACACGCCCACGAGCCGTGCCGCCAGGTCTCTGGTCCTGGCCTCGCCGTCATATTTCAAGCGAATCATCCGTGCGCCACGGAGCGCGAATATAAGACCCCCCAAGGAATCATGGGCCTGCAATGACGGAGTCCGCGATGGAAGACATATGGGGTGCGGCGCCCGATTTGGGGAGAGAGCCCGTGAAACACGGACGTTCCAACCCTCAAATATCCGGAGTTACCTAGAGGGAAAGGGACAGGAAAGCCATCTTCGTATCTTGACTGAAGAGGAGAGGTGTCGTCTTGGTGGACTTACTAGCCGACGATTGCAAAGAGTGCCAGTTCTCGAAGGACTGCCACTACGATCAAGGATCCGGGATGTGCGTCCCACGGGCGGGCCTGTGGATAGGAAGGTAGGCCAGGGAACGACGACCCATGGCCAGGATATGGGTCTCGGTAGAGAGACGTGATTCATCAGACTTTAGCCCGCCGCCGGTCGATTCGACCTGCTGACGAGAGATTCGTGCGGGACGGGATGTTCTGAACGGGAGGAGAGGCAACGGACGCATCCCATTTAAGGTAGCGTCGGGCATACGTGCCGACCGGGTTGTCGGCGCATGGTCGGTTTCACAGGTATCCCGACGCGGAAAGGCGGGGATGGCAGGACCCTGAGGCCATCCTTGCGAGCGCGGGCCTGAAGCCTGGAATGACCGTCGTCGACCTCGGTTGCGGTTACGGGTTCTTCGCCATCCCGGCGGCGAAGATCGTCGGGCCCGGTGGAAAGGTGATTGGCGTGGACGTCGATTCGGAGTGGCTCGGCCAGCTGCGGGAGAACGGTGAGAGAGAAGGCCTCGGCAACATCGAGATCGTGCTAGGTCGCGCAGAAGAGACGATCCCATGTCGAGGGTGCGCGGACGTCGTCTTCCTAGGCATGGTTCTGCACGACTTCGAGGATCCTGCGAGGGTTCTGGCGAACGTCTCCTTGATGTTGAAACCTGGCGGAACCCTGGCGGACCTGGACTGGAAGAAGGAATACAGGGGGATTGGGCCGCCCTCATCGATTCGTTTTGACGAAGCGAAGGCGACCAGGATGATGGAGGAAAAGGGCTTCGAGCTGGTCTCGGCGTTGGACCAGGGCCCCTATCACTACCTGATGCTGGCGAGGCGTCCTGGCCGGACCCCGGCGCGGCGTCTCCCATAGGATCCCCCCGATTCTAAGTTGAGGGGCAGCCCACGACACCAGGGGTTTCCCGTTCTCGATATCCTCTTTTGAAGAGGAAGGATGGCGCCCTGGACTGGACCTTCAGGTGCCTGACGAGACCTCCGAATTCAAGGGAAAGACCGTCGAAGTTGGAAAGGAGGACTACATCTTTCTCTTCCTGCTGGCCATCCTATTCAATGGATACGCCTGGGGCCTGCTGACCTTTCAGGAGCCGCTGGCGTACCTCGGTGTCAGCACGACCGGCGGCATCTGGGGGATGATCGGCGGAGGTTCTTCGAGCAAATAGGGGATCCTCAAAGCGCTGATTCACCGGTGCTCCTCCCCTCTGCTGGAACGGCACTGATCCTTCGAAAGCCAGGGGCCACCGCCACCAGGGCAAGGGCCAGCATCAGGGTGGCTCCAACCGCGGCCGCCACGCCCTGGTCCAAAAGAACGTTGGAAACTGAACCGTCGACAAGGTAGGAGAAGTATACGCACACGGGCGCAAGAGTGGAGAAGCGGTCAAGGCGGAGGTCTCCCCTGGGCTTGAGCATCGACATTAGGATGAAGAAAAGGAGAGAGGCCAGAAACCATCCGGCGAAGTTGCTGAGAGGGACCGTGAAGTAGCTTCCCTGTCGCCAGACCCACATCCCCAGACCAGTGAAGACGGGGTCGTAGAGAACGTCCCAAGCCACCATGAGCGAGGCCGCCATCAACACGATCGCAGCCTTTGACGATCGAGCGAGCGACGCCAGCGCGTAGCACATCAGCCCCAGCGTCAGCCAGCCCAGGGCGATTTCGAGGGGGACACCCAGGACCTGTGGCTGAAAGGAGTTCGTGTAGTAGTAGGAGCCGAACGGCAACCCGGTCCTCGTGCCCACCACCTCCACCGCAATTCCACCGAAGAAGAGGGTGAAGGACGAGACAAGGGCGAAGGTCCTGCCAAAGCGGAGCCAGGCGTAGGCCACCATCGCCAGAGGAAGTGAGATATACATGAAATGCGTGATGATGAGGACGCTCGCGCCGAACCCAAAATGGAGGAGGTCCGAAACCATGACGACGGCACTCAGCAGCATTAGCAGCTGTGATACGGTGCGTAGGCCCGTCTTGCGGCCGCCTGCCGCCTCCTGCCCATGAGCCCGACGCCTTCGCCACGCCTCATCTTCGATGGCGGACGATGAGGCTCGATTTAAGTCGTGTGGGAGACCGGCGGCATGGACTGCCCGCGAACGCTTAACTAAGGCCGAAGCCGAAACGGTCTCAACATGGCTCCGAAGCCGTCCCCGACGGTGTACTTGGGCGCCCTCGTCTGCATCGCCCTTCTCGTCGGCGGCTGCCTTGGGGCGGCCATCCTGAACACGGACGGAGGACGAATAAGGGTCGGCGTCGTCGCCATCCCCGACGGCGCCATCAACATCAGCGGCCTTCTCTACGTCCCCCCGAGCCCAGGAGGGGACACGGGGCTTGCGGCCGTTGTGCTGGCCCACGGAATCAGCGAATCCAAGGAGACCCTTAGCGGAATCGCACTCGCGCTTGCCGAAGAGGGCTTCGTGGCTCTCTCCATCGACCTCGAGGGGCACGGGGCTTCTGGGGGTCAGCTCGGAGGCTCCTCCGATTCGACCTTCGGCCTGGCCGCGGCAGTCGACTACGTCAGGGCACTCCCCTATGTAGACCCCGAGAAGGTAGGCCTCGTGGGGCACAGCCTGGGAGCTGGGGCTGCTGCCGACGTACTGCAAAACGACAGCGCCCTCTTCGCCGTAGCATTGATCGGCGGAGGAGTGCCGAGCCAGGGATCGGGAGCGGTTACCTTCAACGCCACCTTCCCAAAGGACCTGCTCGTGGTGATAGGAACCCAGGACGTCCTGTTCAACCTTGCCCAAGAGGAGGGAAGCGGCCTCCCCGCTGCCTTTGGCGATGTCCCCGTCGTGCCGTCTAAGCTCTACGGAAGCTTCGGAGCGGGCAGTGCCCGGGAACTCTTCACACCCGCTACAACTCACCTCCTCGAGACGCTGGACCCATCGACGGTATCGATGGTGGTGGAGTGGTTCGAATCGGCGGTCGGAAGGACGGCTGCTTCCCAGCCGGATTCGAGCTACCTCGAGCGGGAGGGGTTGATCTTCGTGTCTCTCATCGGGTTCGTCGGCCTCGTCTTCCCCCTGGCGAGCGCGTTCTTCCGGAGGAGGGAGGATGAATCGCCTCCTGAGGAGTCGCCCCCTTCGATACCATATCTGAGCGCCTGGAAGACCATGGCCATATGGGGAATCCTCAACATGGCCTGTTCCTGCCCATGGTCTTTGCAGGACTGCTGATAGCCTTCCCCGCCCTGGTGTTCGGAGGCTCTCTGGCCTGGTGGGGGCTTGCGGTGGCAATCTCAGGGTGGGCAGTTGCCAGATACCTGCTGCCGAAGACGGAAGGCGGAGGTCCAGTACTGGGGAAGACCTTGAGGGACGCGTTCAGGCCGAAGGAGTGTGCCGTTTCGATCTTCGCCTTCGCAATCCTATACATGATCGCCGCCTCCTATGGCAGTTTGGCCTCGTTCAACCTCAGGCTGATCGTCCCCCTGTTCAGGTTTCTAACGCCTCCGGCCCGGGTGATCGACTTCTTCGTGCTCCTGCCGTTCTTCCTGGCCTACTTCCTCATCGAAGGCGCCTATCTACACGTCATGAGGCCGAAACCCAAGCCCGGGGCGGTCAGTGGAGTGGGAAACGCGCTTTCGGCCGTCGCCATAAAGGTGGTGCCGTTCCTGGTGGTAATCCTCGTGGACTACCTCCCCGCGGCGCTGCTGAACGTGCGCCTGTTCCCTTCTATGGTGAGCTTCGTCTTGATGTTCCTCTGGCTCGTGACACCCATCTTCGCCGCCATTACCGCCATATCTTGGTGGTTCTACAGGCTCACAGGGAGGATTGGCGCAGGCGCGCTGCTCAACGCCATGCTTGTGGCCTGGATTGCGGCGGCGGTCTTCCCTCTGGGGGTCTTCCTCTAGAAAAGACGAGCGCGGAGCGGGTGGCTACTGACCGTAGCCCTCTTCCTGGGCGTACTTGAAGCGCGGTACCTCGGGGAGCTTGTCCTTCATCCTTTCCTCCGCAAGGGTTTCGGCGTCCCTGAGTATCCTTTCGGCGTCCTCGTTGGCCGCGGCGAAGTTCACCCCGACCTCCCCCACGGTGCCGGCGTCGGTCAGGACGCCGCTGAGCAGATCTCCGACCTCCGAGATTTCGCGCTCTGCTTCAGGGAGGACCCCCTGAAGACCTGGCCGCACGCTCTTGAGGATCACTTCGGCAGGGGCAAGGATGGTGACGATGTCGCCCAGGTCCGTGGCGGTCCTCAGGCGCTGCAGGATCCCTTCGAAGGCCACCTGGACCGACGAGATGAGCTTCTCGAGCTTCCTGAGTTCGACCAGTTCGTTGGCGTAGACGGCCGCGTGCTGGGCGTCCCTTGACTGCACGTAGTGAACGACCTTGCCGAAGATGGCGGCGTCCCTGTCCCTCAGCCTCCTGTTGCTCGAATCTAGAAGGGCTATGTAGGATTGCAGGCCCCGGCTGGCGGTCTCTATCTTTGGCTTCAGAGGCTCGCTAGACCTGAACCAGCCACCGACTCTGCTTCTCAAACCCGGATTGTCCGAGTCCTTCCAGTTGCGTCCGAATTCAGCCACTGCCCATGCACCCGAACCGGCTTTGATGACTTGGGGACTTTTTATAACTTGGGTAACCGGTCCGCCGGCGGACCCGGTGACTAGTTCAGACGATGTCGGGGGGACCCGGAGGGCGTCGGTCTCTAGTCGTATGGAGCAGGGAGGCTCCCGGCTTTTACCCCGGCCACCGCGTTCAGCCTCACGTCTTCGAAGTTCTGCTCCTTGGCCAGCGCCAAGGCGATGTCCTTGGAAGCCACCATGCCCACGACCTCCTCCTTTTCTATCACTGGGAGGTACTTGATCTTGAAGGTCATCAGCCTCTCCGAAGCTTCTTCGATGGTTGCCTCAGACGAAACGGTGACCAGGGGGGTTGACATGACGTCGCCGACCAGGACCTTGGAGGAATCGATCTCCTCTGCCACTATCTTCCGAACGATGTCTCTCTCCGTGACGATGCCAACGGGGGTGCCCTCGGCGAAGACGAGAATGCTGCCCACATCGGCCCTGGTCATCAGTTCAGCCGCCTCTCTCACGGTCCGATCTATCGGCAGCGAAGTGATCTGCTTCGCCATGATCTCCTTGACCTGAACGACCATTCTCCGTCCGTCCTTTCTCTCCCCGATGAGGCTTTAAACTCTTGTAGAGTTCAGGGAGAAGGCGGGAGAGGTTGCTCGCTCTTCAGCTTCCTCCCCCAGAGGGGTTTGGGGCCGCCCTTCCACACCTTGAGAAGGGTGACGAAGAAGATCGCGAGGATCACCTTGGAGGCATAGTTGAGGAAGATCGAAAGGTGGTACGGATCGCTGGAATGGAGGACGGGCGGGATGAAGTATTGGCTGGAGAAGTACTGGGGGAATCCGAAGAGCATCCAAATCGCCCAGCAGGCGACGAAGGCGCTCAGGGCGTAGGCGCTGGTCTTCTTGAAGGAAAGGTCCTTCCTCATCAGGATGAGCGGAATGACCATCGCCAACTCCACGATTAGGAACCTCAGGTCCGGCCCTGAGTATGAACGGGAAGGTCATGCTGTAGATTGGGAACGTGAAGTGGTAGACGATTTCGTAGGTCTGAAGGAAGGCGTCGGCGAAGAGGACCCCGAGGACCATGGAGTCGCCTTTCCCTCTGCCATCCCGGGCCAGTTGGTACTGTGAAAGGAGGTAGAGCACGCAGGCCGACCCCAGGGAGAAGGGGCTCACGTCCCCAAGGGGAGTGATCCAGAAGTTCTGGAGGACGATGAGATAGAGGGAATAGAGCAGAGCCAGCAGGGCGGCCACCCTGGCACCCCACTCCAGCAGGGCGAGCGCGATCCTCCTGAGTAGACCCAAGCCGGTCAGACGGCCCACCGGCTGGCTCCGGTTAAAGGTTATCCATGCGGAAGGGGGACAATGTTTTAAGCGGAGGTTCCGTCTCACGGCTCGCGTGACCTTGTACACATGGTAGAGAAGGCAGGGGACGAAGTGTCTGGGTTGATAGACAAAAAGATGAAGGATTTGCAGAAGGAAGGCAAGGCTACCGCAAACCGGGCGGCCCAAGCTGCCGGCACGATCATCGAGCTGACGGATTCGAACTTCGACAAGGTGCTGGCGGAGCAGAAGCTGATGCTGGTGGACTTCTGGGCTCCGTGGTGCGGGCCCTGCCGGTGGGTTTCTCCTATCCTTGAAGAGATCGCGAAGGAGAACGCCGGGAAGCTCGTCCTGGGCAAGATGAACGTCGACGAGAACCCCCGGACGTCCTACAGGTTCGGGATAGAGGGGATACCCACCATACTGGTCTCCAAGAACGGGACGATAGCAGAACGAATCGTGGGCGCGGCTCCGAAAGAGACGCTCCTGGCCAAGATACATCCGCACATGACGGGGATAACTTCATAGGCTGCCATCCTCCTGGGCGAGGCGCGTCCCGGAACATGTCCCTTTGCCACTTAGCATCAGCGTTCGACTGGCGATTCAAGTGTGGGCGAGGTCGAACTCCGAGTGGATGGCCTCGACGGCCGCCCTGCAGTCGGCTTCTTTCATCACGATCGAGAGGCCCATCTCGGAGGAACCCTGGGCTATCATGCACACGTTGACGCCCCTGCTGGCCACTGCAGAGAAGACCCGTGCGGCCACTCCCGGCGTGTCCTTGACGCCTGCCCCGACGACGGACACGACGCAGACATCGTCCTCCGAAGTTATCTCCCGAATCAAGCCTCCTCCGAGGAGTGAGATCTCGAGGGCGGTCACCGCCTTCTCGAGGATGCCGTCCCTTATCACAAACGAGATGTTGGCCTCGGAGACGCTTTGGGAGATCATCATTATGTTGACGCCGTTCCTGCCCAAGACGTCGAAGACCCTGGCCGCCGTCCCGGGAACGCCAACGATGCCAGCTCCTCCGATGGTCACGACTGCCACGCCTGTGACCACTGTCATGGCCTTGACGGGGCTCTTCGCCCGGACCTTCTGTTCCTTGACTATGAGCGTCCCGGCGCCCTGAGGGTTGAAGGTGTTCCTGATCCTGACGGGGATTCCGCTCTCCATCGCCGGCTCGAGGGCCCTTGGATGCATCGCCTTTGCCCCGAACACGATCATTTCGACCGCCTCTTGGAAGGAGAGCTCCGGGAGCACGGCCGATTGAGGCATGGTAGCCAGGGTCGCAGGTCATCAGGCCGTCGACGTCGGTCCAAATCCAGACTTCGTCCGCCGATATGGCGGCGCCAACGAGGGTGGCGGTGTAGTCGGAGCCGCCCCTGCCCAGCGTCGTGATCGCCCCTTCCTGGGTCTGCCCCGTGAACCCTGCGACCACAGGGACCGACCCTTCGGAGAGGATAGGGGAGATCCTCTTCTCGACCTCCGCGTAGGTGACCCCTTTGAGGGGCCGGGTTGCCCCGAAGTTCGAATCGGTCAGGATTCCAGCCTCGCCCCCTGTGAGGTAGGTGGACGGGATTCCCCTCGACATCAAAGCGCCAGAAACGATGGAGGTCGAGAGCCTCTCGCCAAAGGAGACGATGTTGTCCCTGGACTTGGGCGTGACTTCCCTGACGTAGGCGACCCCGGTCAGGACCTTCTTCAGCTCGGCGACCTTCTGGGACAGGTCCTCCGTGGTGCGCTTCAAGACATCGGAATCGGATATGGAGTCGGCCGCGACCTTCAGGTGTCTCGAGAGGATGGCGTCCGAGAAGTCCTCTATGAACGGGCCGTCCCCGAGCTGGCAGCGGTCCGCCGCTCCGAGGAGGTCCTCGGTGACTCCGTCCAGCGCAGAGACGACCGCGACCAATCGATGTCCCTGGTCTCGGTACATTTGGACGAGGTCCGCGACCTGGCGCACCCTAGCCCCGCTCGCGACGGAAGTCCCTCCGAACTTCATTACCAACTTCATGACCATGATCCCCTCATTCGTTACGCGCCAACCCTGCGATCTCTCGACGAACTCGATAAGGTCCCTGAGAATGGCACTGGCGGTCTCCGGGCCACCCGCCCCCCTTCCGACTATCGTCTCCTCCCCGGCGAACTCCGAAGCGAACGTTACGGCGTTGAGGACGCCGCTGACGGCCAGCGGGTCCTTCCTGTCGAGCAACATGGGCTCGACCCTGAGGCTGCCGTCCATCGAAGCCACGAGCTTGATGACCTTCCCCAGACCCTTCGCATTGGCCACGTCTTCGCTGGACACGCCACGAATGCCCTTCACCTTGACATCTCGCAGCGTACACTTCCTTCCCATGGCCCAGTTGCCAAGGATGACGAGCTTGGCCGCAGAATCGATTCCATCGACGTCGGCTGATGGGTCGGTTTCAGCATACCCTAACCGTTGGGCGGCCGAAAGCGCCTCCTCGAACGCCGTCCCCGAGCGATCCATCTCCGTGAGGATGTAGTTCGTGGTACCGTTCAGGATGCCCCGTATGGAGGTTATCCTGTCACCCTGTAGGAACCGGGCCATTTCGAGGATGGGGGTGCCGCCACCCACGGTGGCGCTGAACTTGAGGGAGACGTGGTTGAACTGGGCAAGCTCGCTCAGGCTCGGTAGGGAGAGGGCGAGCGGTCCCTTGTTCGAGGTCACCACGTGCCTGTGGGCCATGAACGACTCTCTGATGTAGGAGGTTGCGGGCTCCCCGGTTTGCACGTCGGTCGGCGTCGCCTCAACCACTGCCTCGGCCTCGACCTCTTTGATGACCTGAGACGGGGACATCCCTGGATGTCCGAATTCGGGCGTCGCGGAGACGGTGCCGCTGGCGGCCTTCGCCTCCAGGACATCCGTCAGGTCCAGGCCCCGGGGCGCCACCGCGGCACCTCTTCGGTCGACCGCCGCGACTATTCGGGGGCGGAGGCCGTGGACTTCGAAAAGCTCTTCCTTCCTTGCGATGATCATCCTAGAGAGGCTCTGGTTCACGACGCCGAACCCCAGCAGTATGACGCGCATGCCTAGGCCCCTCCGGCCCGAGACTACGCTCGGCAGGGGTCGGCCGAGTCCCAGGATGCCTTCGATGGAGTCGAGAGAGGCATCGGTGGCCTGCCGTAGGAACATCCCAGCGACGGCATCCGGATCCTTGAGGCCGTGGCCGGTGGTCACGCATACGATCTTCTCGCTTCTGTCCACGGTTCCCTCATGGACAAGCTTTGCGAGGCCGGCTATGGAGGCCGCGCTGGCAGGTTCGACGAAGATGCCCTCGACCCTCGCCAGGAGCCGTTGAGCCTCCAGTATCTCCTGGTCCGTGACCGACTCGGCCGCTCCATGGGACTCCCTTATCGCCGTCAGCGCCCTCTTCCAGTTGACCGGCGACCCAATCCTTATGGCTGTGGCCACGGTCTCCGGGTTCTCTTCGGGAGAGATGCGGTCGGCCCCAGCCTCTATTGCCTTCGAGATCGGAGACGCGCCGAGGGCTTGGACGCCGGTCATCATAGGGCCGAGCGCGTCAGCTGGAGCTCCATCATCTCCTTGAACCCCTTCCAATACGCTGTGATGTTGCCGGCGTTGCCGACAGGAAGGACCACCCTGTCGGGCACCTGGCCGCCCAACTGGTCCCTGATCTCGTAAGAGGCGGTCTTCTGGCCCTCTATCCTGAACGGGTTGATCGAGTTCAGGAGGTAGATTTCGCTGTGCGCTTCGCAGACCTGTTGGACCAGGCCCATGGCCGCATCGAAATTGCCCCTGACCTGGACTATCTGGGCGCCATGGGCTATGGCCTGGGCCAGCTTCCCGACGGCGACGTTGCCGGCGGGGATGAGGACGACGCAGTGGATCCCGGCCTTGGCTGCATAGGCGGCGAGCGAAGCCGAGGTGTTCCCGGTGGAGGCGCAGATGACGGTATTGGCGCCCATCTTGAGAGCCCTGGTGACGCCCACGGTCATCCCCCTGTCCTTGAAAGACCCGGTGGGGTTCTCCCCTTCGTTCTTGACATAGAGGGTCTTGAGCCCGAGCCTCTGGGCCAGCTTGTCGCACCTGTGCAGATGGGTTCCTCCCTCCTGCAGGGAGACGATCTCATGATCCTCCACTGAGGGAAGGGCCTCCCTGTACCTCCAGACCGAAAGGGGCCGCGTAGGCCAGATGCCCGAACGAACGGCCCCGCTGGCCTTCTCGACGTCGAGGAGGATCTCCACCGGGTCTCCGCAGTGTGGGCATCGGTAGACTGTCACGCTGGGGTCCGACTCCTTTCCGCAGCTGATGCATCGGACGATCAATCAGGAATCCTCCGCCCGGGTGATCGAAGCTCCGGGACCTGGCCTGGCATGGAACGAAGTGCATCCTATTCCCTGGCGCTCGAAGGCATCGATTCCCGCTCTCGCCACGGCCATCCCTTCCCTCCTCGAGGCCACAAGTGCTATCAGCGATGGGCCGGCCCCGCTGAGAGATACCCCCTTCGCTCCGGAACGCAGGATCTCCTCCTTGGCGTGGGTCAGGCCGGGGTAGAGGATGGACCTGGCGCCTTCCACCACCGCGTCGGACATGCCCTTGCCCATCATGTCCAGGTTCCCCAATGCGACGCCCGCGGCGAAGCTAGCGGCCCTGCCGACGTTGTATACCATTTGCGAAAGGCTCACCTTGTCAGGGAGGACCGCCCGCATCGAAGCCGTGTCCTGCTTCCTGATCGCTGGGGTCAATACCACGAACTCGACCCTTTCGGGGCATGAGAGGGTCACCACGTCCAAGGGGTCGTAGGACCTCACGATGGTGAAGCAACCGAGGAGGGCGGGCGCCACGTTGTCCGCATGAGGCGCTCCGGCCGAGGCGACCTCTCCGCGGGCGGCCACCGACACCAGCTCCAGGGGGGCGAGGTCAAGCCCGAGGGCCTCCCTGACGGCAAGGGCGGCCCCGGCGGCGCTCGCAGCGCTGCTTCCCAGACCCTTCCCAGGCTCAATCCCCTTCACTATGGAGATCTCCAGCCCGCAGTCTCTCCCGGACCTCGCGAGCAGTTCACGGGCCACTATGCCGGCCGTGTTCCTTCCTGGGTCCGCGGGGATCGAATCAGCACCCGCTCCCGAGATTGTGAGGACTACCCGATCGCCCGATGTCACCGAGACCTCTACCAAATCGTGAAGTGCGTCCAGGGCGACGCCGAAGACGTCGTAACCCGACCCGAGATTTGCCGAGGTCGCCGGCGCCTGCACCTTCACGGCGGGCTTCAACCGACTCCCCCCTCCGGGCAACCGCTCCGGTTCGTGCTTCGCTCACGCTGGACCCGAAGAAGCGGACCGAGGCCTTGGGCAACCAACGACTCCTCCTGACCAAACTGGGGAAGGACCGACTGGCAGCCAAACAAGGAACGAATGGAAAGACGGTTGTCAGAGAGAGTTTGGCTGCCGTCTGGTCCATCAGCCAGACGTAGTCGTAGTTCGCTCCGGGCCTGTCGATCGGTAATGGCGCGGTGCTTCAGTCAAACTCTTCGACTGTTGAACTTTGTTCGTCAACGATATAAGTCTTCCCCGGGCCGGCCCCGGCTGAAAGGGGAAGCCCTGAGGAAGTCGTGGAGCCAGTCTACTTCAGGCGGCCACACGGAGCGTCAATCCACCATGATGGGCTTCGCGTAGAGCCTGTCGAAGAGGGGTCTCCCCAGGCCGTATGCCAACAGGACTCCGGCCACCTCGTCGGCAACGTAGTGCTGCTTGATGAACAGCGTGGAGAGGATGACCCCCACCGCCACCACCAGGGCGACCGCAGCCACCGAGCGCCGGGGCCAACCCCCTCGGAGCTTCGAGCACCTGTACCAGGCGTAGAAGCAGATTGTGGAGACCGCCGCGTGCAGGCTCGGGAAGCAGTTGAAAGAGGTGTCCGAGGAGAAGATTTGGTAGACCTGGGTCGCCCAGAAGTCCCCCGAGATGGGGTGGGCGAGGAGGGCTTCCCTGTACGAGTAGGTGGAGACGGGAAACACCACGTAGACCGCGAGGGCGACGGCGTTGATTGCCACCAGGGACCAGCCCAGCGCATAGCCTCCCTTGTATTCGACGAACGCGAAGTAGAGCATGGTGAGGATGACCGTCGGATAGAAGAGGTATTCGTAGAAGATGACCATAGAGGGGACGAAGGGGATTGAGTCCTCCAGGCCGCCCGTGAGGAAGTCCAGACGAAAGCCGCTGCCGGCGGAATAGAGGCTTCCTGTCCAATCGTAGCCTGCGGTGTTCAACACCAGATAGAAGAGGACGAGCATCAGGAACACGCTTCCAACGACGTACGTCGCGTAGAAGGTTGCCCTGGACCGCTTGCCCTTGGTGAAGGCCTTCGCGATCGCGCCCTCGAGCCTATAGTGGAGGTTCAGCGTGGCCATCCGCTTACACCAATACTCGCGAGTACTGTTGCAACCCTCGCGTATATCAGCAGTTTCCTCTACGACCATGCCTACAGCGACGAAGAATGTGGCCCATTGAAAGGCGGACCGTGCGCCGCCGCTGGTAATCAAGATACGCTTTTATGGGGTATTCGAAAATCGAGCCGAGATTCGACATGGAAGCTGAAGCCGAACTGATCAGGACCGGGGCCCAGGCAGAGAGCATAATCTCGGTCGAGGACCTCCACGTGACCTACTCGGACGGCACGAAGGCGGTGCAGGGGATTTCGTTCGATGTGAGGGAAGGGGAGTTCTTCGGATTCCTGGGCCAACGGCGCCGGTAAGAGCACCACAATAAAGGTGCTCACGACGCTCTTGAGGAAGACGTCGGGGCAGGCGGTGGTTGCAAAACATGACGTCGACAGGGAAGCCAAGGCCATCCGCAAGGTGATCGGAGTCCAGAGTCAGGACACGGTCGTGGATGGCGACCTCACCGGGAGGGAGAACATCGTGCTCCAGGGACACTTCCACCAGATGAGCGGAAAGGCCCTCAACGATCGCGTGGACGAGCTGCTCAAGCTGGTGGGGCTGGAGGAGGTCGCCAACAAGCGCGCCCGCAACTATTCGGGTGGGATGAAGAAGAGGTTGGACCTGGCCACCGCCCTCGTTCACCGGCCGGAGCTGATCTTCTTGGATGAGCCCAC
>CAVYVS010000016.1:0-31153 GCA_963772005.1 uncultured Nitrososphaerota archaeon
AACTCTTCCAGGTGCTCTTTGCCCGGCACGGCTCCTGAACTAAATCCCCTGGACGCGGAAGCGGTTGCTGGAGTGAGCCCGAACACCTCGTGCCCACGCCAACCATACAAGCCAAGCACCGTGCTCGGCGGAACGCAGAACTGTAGGGTGGGACTGGCCTGCGCGAAAGTCGGAGATGTGCCGGAAATCGTATTGTCTGTTCGTGCCATTTTGTTCCGGGGAAGGACACGAGGGACGGGCGTTTACGCCCGTTTTCGGCTTCAGCCGGTAATCGGCCCGGCATTTATGCCGGGTTGGCGATGTCCGCAATCGATTCAAATCGTTGTTTCGCTCTTACGCTGTCAGGCCCGTTTACGGGCCTCCTTCCTCCGTGCAGGATACGCTACGGCAGGAGCCCCGTAAACGGGGCTGACAAGGCCGAATTGAATGAACAGGAGGCACGGTGCGTCCGGCTAACCCGGCATAAATGCCGGGCCGAATACCGGCTAAAGCCGAAAACGGGCGTAAACGCCCGTCCCTCGTCGCTTGGAACGAAAGCGGGATAACCTCTCATCCGCCCAAGACGCCACTTTTGCGCGGGCCAGTCCCACCCTACGGCTTATTCCTTGCGCCGGTTCTTCCTCGGTCTTGTAAAGCGGCAGGTAACGGTAATAGATTGCAGGGTACAGGCCAGAGAGGCTGGTCTGCATCCATCAGGCCGCCGCCACGCTTGCCCCATGCGTCCTTGGCCGGGTCCCGACTGCCATCGACACACTGGTCGACATTGCGGACCTGGGTGCGGACCAGAAGATCGCGCATCTTGCGGTTCCACGTGTCCCATTCGTATCCGCTCATATTATGCATGACCTGCGTGCCGTAGTACCAGTAGTAGATGTTGGGAAAATTCTCGTCGGGCAGATGGCCCATCAAGTACTTCATGCCGCCGGTGAGCATGGGATTGTCGCGTTGGCGCCGAGGTATTGGCGGCCCAGCAGGCCCACGGCGGTCATCGTCGGCGAGGAGCCCCGCCGGGCTGGTAGGAATACTCCGTGCCGTCGTGTACGGCCACGGAATCGAGGAACTTGCCGGCGCCGGTGAAGACGCCGCCCCGACGTTCAGGCCGGCCATGCTTGCGATAGTCAGGGCCATCAATTGCCAGCCCGTCACGGAGGTGTCGCCGGGGTCGCCCGGATTGTAGCGCCAACCGCCGTCGCGCAGGTTCTGGGCGGCCAGGATGAAGTTCACGGCCCCCTGCGCGCCGGGCCAACCTCGCTCGTTCGCCGCGTCAATCCGTAGGCCTCCGCCAGCGCGATCGTGGCCAGGCCGTGCGAGTACATCATCTGCCCCCCCCTTGGCCAGGTTGCCGTCGGGCTGCTGATGAGCGATCAGCCACTCGATGCCCTTGCGGATATGTTCCTTGTACGGGCCATGGACCTGTGCGTTTGTCCGGCGGCGAGGAAGGGCAACAGGCCCAGGGCCGTTGCGCCGGCGTCGGCCGAGATCGGCGCCTGCACCGGTGCAGGTCTTGTCCTTGCACGCTGCGGTGTACTTTTCCAGGCTCCAACTGCCGTCCGCCATCTGGTGGTTGGCCAACCAGACCAGGGCCGCGGTCACTGCCCGTTCGGTATGCCTGTGTGCCGCCACCGCGGGTGGCCAGCATGGCCCGTGCAACGCTGCCGCTGCCTCGGCCGAAGCCGAGAGCCTTTGCCCGCTGGCGCCGCATCGCCGGGCGGGCGACCTCCAACGTCGGATCGATTTCCAATTCGGGCGGCACGGTTCTTCGATTTCGTCAATGCCGATTGGATCGAATTTCTCCGGTTTCTTCTGTTTGTCGGATTCTTCGCGGCGAATCCTTGCCGGGCTGAATTGCCCGCGGGCGTCCGACTCGTCGGCTTTGAAGATCGGCGGACGGAAACGACGGTAGACGACTTCCAGGGTCAAGGTCGAGAGGCTGGTCTCCATCACGCGGCCGCCAGCTACCCCAGGCGTCCTTTGCCGGGTCCCAGCTACCGTTGGCACAGCTATCGACGTTGCGGACTTGCGTCCGGACCAGCAGATCGCGCATCTTGCGGGTCCAGGTGTCCCACTCGTATCCGCTCATGTTGTGCATGACCTGGGTTCGCGTAGTACCAATAGTAGATGTTGGGAAGATCTTCGTCGGGCAAGTGATTCATCAAGTACTTCATGCCGCCGGTGAGCATGGGGTTGTCGCGATTGCGCACCAGGTATTGGCGTCCCAGCAGGCCCACGGCGGTCATCGTGTTCGAGGAGCATTGCCGGGCTGGTAGCCGTATTCCGTGCCGTCGTGCACCGCCACGGAATCGAGGTACTTGCTGGCCTTGGCAGAAGACGCTGTCGTCGACGATAAGTCCGGCCATTTTCGCTCTTCAGGGCCGTCAACTGCCAGCCCAAGACCGAAGTGTCGCCGGGGTCGCCCGGGATTATAGCGCCAGCCGCCGTCGGTGGCGATTCTGGGCGTTGAGGATGAAGTTCACCGCTGTCTGGGCGGCAAGGCCGACCCGCTTGTCGCCGGTCACCCAAAGGCCTCCGCAAGGGCGATGGTCGCCAGGCCGTGGCGAATACATCATGCTCCGCGACCCTTGGCCACGTTGCCGTCGGGCTGCTGGTGCTTGATCAGCCACTCGATGATTCAGGGAGCCATCCGGACATTTCCCCTCTGAAAGGAGCTGTAATGGAACGAGTGCACCAGCAGGATCTCCGTTCGGACATATCTATTAATCAACGGATGGTCCAGCGCGGCTGCGACCCTGACACCCTGCGTAACCATCGCGTGGGACTGACCGCAGACCGAGGAAGGCTGCCCGCCATCGACCTTGCAGATCGCAGCGATAAGCGTGTTGGCGGCACCATCTATCTGCTGAGCCACAGTCGAGTTCGGCATGTCGAGCTGCGATGCGACCTGCGTCCAGCTCTCGCCGGCTATCCGCGGCAGGCTGAACTGGGCCCCGCAGTTCACGACATAGGCGTTGGCGATGTCGACGAACGGGATGCCCCCGGACTCCCCGTTCGTGGCGCACGTTCCGTACTGCGAGAAGAGGCTGGGTTCGTTGCCGTTCAGGGCAGTGACGGTCTGCTCCTCCCTGTTCGTCTCCTCGACCGCGACGAACGAGACATACTTGCTGACGTACGAGGCGTTCGAGAATGTGAAGGTTGGGGTGTTGGGGTCGGCGTCCGTCCGCGAGGACTGCATGTACTCGAGCCCGCTGAAGTTCCCGAAGTGGGAGAGCGCTACGATGAGGCTCCAGCGCTCGAGGGCGCAGAAGGGGCAGAAATCGCCGGCTATGTATAGCACCTCCGGCTTGCCATCCAAGGTCAGGAGCGGCGAGGCGGTCGTGGTGACCTGCGGGCGGCGATACAGATGAAGGGATGCCGATCGCCGAGAGGGTCGAGTCGCTGACGCCGTAGAGTCCTGGAGCACGGAGGGTGAGACTGGCTGGCCGATGGAGGACGAGTACTGGTCTCCTGGAACCTTCGAGTCGGCCTCAGATATGAGCGTCAGGGCGACGACCATCCTTATGATTCCGACCACAACGGCGACGGTGAGGATGCGGCGGTTCCTCTGTTTTGTCCGAATGCCGCGCGCCTCCCCATGTCATGCCGGACCTCCTCGAGGCGGTCCACCCGCCGAGGGACGGGATGGAGAGGGTGCTTCGGGTCCCTCCCCCGCCTCTCTGGCGTGCGTTATGTCCTTCCAGAACAGGAAGTAGGTCACGATGGCGAAGTCGATGAGGATGGCGAAGTGCATGATGGTGCAATAGATACAAATCGCCTTGAGGACGACGAACTCTATCGTGACCAGGTAGGGGACGATTATGATGCCCAAGAATCTCCAGACGAAGAGGATCCTGAACGCCTTCCCGAAGAGCGACTCGCTCCCAACGCGACGGCGAAGACGAGCGCCAGGTTGACGAAGAAGTAGAGGATGGCCAGAAGGTCAAGGTTGATGCCGTATAGGTTGTTGTAGGAGCTCGAAAGGACGGCGGCGCAGTTCACCGTGGCGCCCAGAATCTTCTCGGAGGATGAACACCAGAGGAGCTGCTTGTGGAGCAGTTCGAAGATATAGAAGACGTACGAGGAAGCCGCCATGCCCACGAGGGACATGACTGTCAGGACGACGAACTTGGCCGGGGAGATCCTCATCGTCTACCCTGCAATGGGGTGAACGGTTGAGGTTTGTTCAAAACCGTCTGAACAAAGTATTTATTCACAGAAGCCACTATTCTGCCCAATGCCGCGAGCCTCGCTTCTCCTGGGATTTGCTGTGATGCTCGCAATCGCTGCCGCGTCTCCCGGGCTCGCTTGGCAGCCCTATTCGCCCGGCGGTATGGCGCAGCAGAGCGGCGTGGGAGGAGGGGTCCTTTCGGCTTCGAGTGGCGTATTGTGTTACAACTGCTCCGACCTTCGGGTCATTCCGCCGGCCGAGTCGCTCATCTCGTCCCAGCCGACCACTTTGCAGGTTCCGGGGAACTCCCAGATAGCGGCGACCCCGAACTGGTCTCCATACGACGAGGAGGACTCGCGGGTCTGGCGGGGCAAGGTCAGGTCGCGGTGGGAGAGCCTCGGCTTCGACTCGGGGATCTTCGAGCTCTTCATAAGGATGAAGGGCGCCAAGACGAGACTGAGCCTTCTGGACGCGCTGTCCGTCCCGAAGGACAGGATGCGGCTGGCCCGGGAGCTGGGGGTGGACTGGAGGGCGGTGGATTACCACATCTACCGGCTGAGCAAGTGCGGCCTGGTCCAGGAGGACCGCGCGTTCGGGAACGTCAAGCTCCTACGGGCTCACGACCTCGGGAGAGACCCTGCTGCGGCTGATGAGGGAATTCGAATGTGATGGGGAGGCTGCGCCCATCGAGGCGACCTCAACATTTTAGCTCGTCTCGCCACGCTAATCTTCGCGGGGCTTGAGACGGCCGACTCCCATGTGGTTACCCGGACATTTCCCCTCCGAAAAGGGTGGTAACGGAATAGGTTCGTCGATGGGCGTTCCCGTCATATCCACGTTCACTGCACTCCAGTCCCGCACATCGCGCCATCGTTGACGTAGGGGTCCCCGACGGGGTTACCTTGCATCCAGCAGTACTGGCTGAAACTCCCATCGATGTTGTCCCTGACATAGACCGCTCCGACGTGAAAGGAAGCGTACGTCACCGAGGCAAAGGTCGAGTACGACAGTGAGAACACTCGCTTGGCGTGGCATTACACGCATAGCCAACCGAAATCGGCACGACGGGCAGCAGGAAGAGGCTCAGGACGACCAGCACCGCGGCCAGACCCAGAACCAGCTTCGCTGTTCTCCGCACTTCACTCCTGCCCAATCGGCAACCCTCTTTGTAATACGCCTTTGTCCGAACGGTTCTGCTGCCCAAGATTTGTCGGAAACGAAACCTGCCAGCGGACCTGTCATGGATACGCGGAACGACTCTCAAGCCCGGTCAACCACAGCGCCCGGAAGCGTGCTACGCCCAGCAGCAGGAATGGCAGGGTCGAGACCAGCGCCAGGACGGACACGAGACCCAGCCCCGCCAGATAGAAGCCTGCCCGAGTCGCAGGCGAGACCAGCCTCGAAACGGGGGGGAAGCGAAACTATGTAGAACTTGATAACGAAAAAGAGAGCGAACAGCACGCCGACGAAGAAGGCGGTGGATGAGAGCGCTGTCAGGGTGTAGACGGTTCTCCTGTACCGTCCCGCGCCCCGTGGGACGATTCTCTCGAAGAGCACAAATGCGATGAGCGGGTATCCGATGATCAGGGTCAGGGCGAGCGAAGCTTCGACGTACAGCAGCGCGGGCCCCCC
This sequence comes from uncultured Nitrososphaerota archaeon, assembly GCA_963772005.1. Taxonomy (GTDB): domain Archaea; phylum Thermoproteota; class Nitrososphaeria; order Conexivisphaerales; family DTJL01; genus DATKKG01. The sequence goes on from CAVYVS010000016.1 coordinate 5,795, forward strand.
GAACCCCCACGAAGGTCCGACCGAAAACAGCGTCCACCCCGGCGGCAGTAGATGGCTGTTGACCCACGTCATGAAGAGCGAGGCCAATGGCCTTTCCGACGCGCCTACGGAGAGAACCGAATTGAGGTTCACGGGCACGACCAACAGGAGGATAAACAGGGCGGACAGGCTGGCCAGTACGAGCCTGAGCCTGTGAGCGGCGACTGGGAGCGGCGCCTGCATTGGAGGTCCGAAGCAGCCTCCGAGATAAGAACGTGTTGGGATCTTGGCCGTTCGGACAAAACTATTAATCGTCAGGTCCAGCTCTGCATCTCAAGGCTGTTCGGTTTGAGCTCTCAACCGGCTCGTAGCTATCTCGCCATCGCTTCGGCGATAGTCATAGTCGGCGTGCTGATCTCGGCGAGCTTGTTCGTCGTCTTCGCCAGACCGCCTGAGACGACGACCACGACCGTCACCGCCACGACGACGAGCACCTGGACGGTCACAACCATCTCCACTCTCGTGCGGGAATCGCCGGGCAGCTGCCTCAAGCAGGTCCCGCAGGGCTCTTCCTTCGGCCTACGTCTCGAACTCGACGGCCGTGGGGAACTCGGTGACCTACCCCAACGGGACCACGGCCTTCTTCCCCCTCGACTCGTGCCCCGTCCCGGTCACACCGGCCAACTACGTCATCGACTCGACCATCGAGTCCAATCCGAGGTTCATAGCGGCCGAGAACGGCTCCATCTACGAGGCCGGGAACGCCTGCAACTGCTCCCCCTCATCCGCGACGATGACCAACTCGACGGGGCTGTACGACCTCCTCAACTTCGCCCTCTACAGCAGCCAGAGGATCTACCCGTGCGGGAGCACCGGCTTCTGGACGTACAACGAGCTCGGCGTCCTCGAGGTCGTTATTCCGGTCAGCCCATCGACAGGCAGCCTCGAGCCTCTCGAGCATACAGGTTCAGCAGGGCTCTGCGAACGTCTTCCTTTGCACGACCATCACCCACGCGAGCTGGAGAAGGGTGCGTCGGAAGACTATTAACGAGGACGGCCCCTCACGGCCCATGCCCCGAACCTACGTAAAGCAGGTCATCGTGGAGCTCAAGAACTACAAGAACACAGAGTCCATCATCGACGCGGCCATCAAGAGGGAGATCGACACGGGCGCCGTCTTCAAGACCATGACCTCCTTCACAGATGTGGGCGCGGCGACCTACGTCATCGTCTTCGAGCGTCCTTGACTGTCGCCGAAACATCCACCCACCGTCCAGTGCGCCGCCCATTAACGCAAACCCGCCGTCTAAGGTTAGCCACGCGGCCGACTATCCCGTGCCCGTCCTGCACACGTTGAACTCGCAGAAGCACGTGGTCATGTTCCCGGTGGATATGTTGAACGTGACGTAGGTGACAGAAAGAGGATTCGTCACGACGGACAGGTTGAAGACGGGGGTCGGAGCATAGGCGACCTCAAGGTCGTAGAGGCCGAACTGTCCGTCGAGCAGGCTGGCCCATCCGGTCGAGTTGGTGGTCGTCGGCTGGAGGGTCGACGGTTGGAGGACGTCGTTGCAGTACCCGACGGCCTGGCCGCTAACCTTTGCGCCGACCACGGGGATCACGGAAACGCCGTTCCCGGTGTAGTTGTTGGCCAGGACGTGGATCACTACGCCCAGGGTCGGTCCCGAGACGGTGCACGAGGTTGTGGCGACGGACCCGGGAACCGTTGCGACGATGGAAGTCGCTGTCACGGTAGCGGTTGTGGTCAGGGTCTCCGTCGTCGTTGTTGTCCCGGTTGCTGCGAACATGCTCGTCGAGAGGACCAGCGCCGCAATGATGATGGCCGAAGCCACGACGAGCAGGCCCCTGGAGACCTGGCCGTTAAGGCGGCGGCCTCCCTGACTGCCTGACCCCCGCAGCCTCCGGCTGATTGAGAGGGCGGCGATGCGAACCGGTACCTCCGCGAGGGCGACCGAGAGCACCAGCCAGAATCCGACGTCTTCATACAGGACGACGAGGTTCGTGTAACCGGGACTGGCCGAGGCGGCCCAGCGCCACTCCTACGGGGAGCCCCACGTCACCGACCCGAATGGATGGCCGACACCCCCGTTCAGAGTGGTTAGGGAGATGAGCACGATGCCGAGGGAAACCCCAACAGCCAGCAGCGCCAGCTCCCCCAGGACTCTCCGCATGATATCTCCATCGGGGCGAAGAGTCATGTAAGCGTTTGTCCGAACGACCTCGTCCCGTTAGTGTGCCAGTTCGGACATAACCATCAGCCACAACCCGACCCCCTTCCCGCCAAGTTCGCCCGGTTCAGCCACAAAGCGAAGCCATAATTCTCTCGGTTGGGAGAGGGACTACGGGGAGTCACGGTGAACAAGAAGAGATCCTCGTGGATGGCCGCGGTGGCGATTCCGGGATTCCTGATACTCCTTTCAGCCCTCGTGGTTCCGTCGGCCGGGCGATTTGACGGCACTCTCTCCTCCAGTCCTGTCTCAGCAAACACGACCGACCTGCTCCTCCCCATTCGAACGCAGGTCTGCGGGTGTTCAACGAATGCTGCCAGAGACTCATCGATTCTCCCATCATCATCTTCTCTCGCGGCACCTGCACAGTCGATCGGTCTGGAGTATGACGAGCAGGCTCGGGATTACCTTCAGCCAGAGCTTCACCTCTATGGAGTACAACGTGACCGCGGTCGAGCAGATCGACCCGACGCTGGACAGCGGGCCGGCTTACCTCCTGAGTGGGCTCTCGAACACCGGCTACTGGTACCAGGTCGGCCTCTCGTGGAACTGGTCTCCCGGACAGATACCTGGGATAGGGTTCAACATGAACTACGAGGTCTTCGGCCCGGGCGGCGGCTCGGTCTTCCCGAGCGGCGGCGGCACCGGTCTGCTGATCTTCTCGGGGCAGGTCGGCCAGGGCGACCGCGTCCTCCTGAGGTGGTCTTCACGAACTCCAGCGGGGTCGTCATGCTGGCGGAGGACGAGAACACCGGGACCTCCGCCTCGGAGACGTTCTCCGCAGCAGGGGGGACGTATTTCGTGGGCCTCACGGGCGCCATGGCGAACTCGCACGGCTTCTTCACGGGCCTGATGACGGAGTGGTACCACGGCGCTCCCTACTACGGACAGCAGCAGAAGGTGGTCTACTCGAACTCCCAGGTCGGGCTCTCGTCTGCCCTGATGTGGATAGATGAGTATGACACGAAGACGAACCAGACGCTCTTCGCATCCACCTCCTCACCTATCTTGTACTCGGGGACGAGCACCCTCCAGTCTTTCGCCTCGCACAACGCGACGGAGTACAGCGACGCGCACGAGTTCATCACGGGCTCCCTGAACATCGCTCTCACCCTCAACTACTCGGTCTACGAAGGAGGGACCGGATACTCCGCTCCCGTCCTGACGTTCATTTCGGCAGGAACCCAGCGGACGGCTCAGTCGAATACCTACTCCGCTACGTACTTCATCGACAACGGCACGCACTGGAGCGTCTCCGAGCCTCTCCCGGGTTCATCCTCTACCCAGAGATGGGCGACAGGGCAGCCAGCCAACGGCACCGCCAACCTGTCGGAGACCGTCGACTTCGTCTATTACAGGCAGTTCAACGTCACGTTCGAGTACCAAGTGTTGGGAGGCGCGTCCGGGTACGCGGCCCCGACCTTCAGCTTTGATCAGTTCGGTTCGTCTAGGACGACCGCCACAGGCGTCGATGTGTGGGTGGACTTCGGCTCGTTCTACAACGACACGGACCCGCTCGTGGGCTCTACATCCAGCGAAGCATGGTTTTCGGGCGGCGGCGGGGACATCGTCCAGGCACCGCATGGGGTCGTCCTCGTCACCTACTACCTCTCTTACCGGGTGGTCGTCAACATCTCTCTGACTGGTGCTTACACTTACATCCCGTCTGGATACATGATAAGATTCACCGATCCGGATGGCGGCACCAGCCTGGGAACTCTCGGATTCAGGGGAGGGTCTCCCTTCTGGCAGGAGGCCAACTCCACCTATTCCTTCTCGCAGTCTCAGGATTCCTCGGAACGATGGATAATCACCAATTCGAACGTCCCTCTTAATGGAACTATCACCGGACCCATCAACATGACCCTGCAGTACAGTCACCAGTACTACGTCGCGATTCAGCCTAATCTGGCCGCGGGCGGGTCCGTCTCGGTTCCGTCTGGATGGTACGATTCCGGCGCGACCCTCGCGGCCGCTGCAACGGCCAGCCCGGGATGGCGGTTCGAGGAATGGAACGGCACTGGTTCGGGCTCCTCGTCCAGCTCGAACAGCTCGGTGTCCTTCTCTGCCGGCGCAGGCGCGACCGAAACGGCCGTGTTCGACCCGGGCCTGAGCATCACCGCAGCGGGCAGCGTCAGCGTCGAATACAAGTTCGGCTCGACGTCTGGAACGGTCTCAGCTGGGAGCACCTCAGAGGTATTCGTGGATCCGACGTCACTACTCATGCTGACGGCGACGCCGACGTCCCTCCTCTACTCGTTTGACGGCTGGAGCGGAGCCAGCGCCTCTGGCGCGTCCAGCATATCACTTCTGGTGGGCGAACCGCAATCGATAACCGCGAGTTCAGGCTACAACTACGTGCCGATAGTCATCATAGCGGCCCTTGCTGGCTCAATCGCTGTCGCTTGGGTCGTGAGAGGTAACAGGAGAAGGGCGGCTACCCCTCCGCGGCTGGTCGGGTCGCAAAGCGCATAGTGGGCTTCGCGGCGGAGCCGCCCTGAACCCCGCTCGAGGCGCAAGATCTCCTGGGAAGTGCAGATGTCTCACGCCGAGCAGGTCTGCAACGGGAACCTGAGCGAAGGTAATGGCCGTAGTCTCGCTAAGGGGGTCGTAGAACGCATGAATGTAGCCGGATGCCACGCCATCGCTCGTGAGTATGAAGTACCCCACTACTTGGCCGCCGCCCGCGTCGCTCCCGGACCCGCCTATCTCGTACCACTCCGCCACTACCCACCCGTGGCCCACGGACCTGTAAGCGAACGTGGACGAGTTGAGGATCTGCCCGTAGACCTGACCAAGGTTGATGTGATTGAGGGCTAGCTTGAGTTCAGGCCGAGGTACGTCCCCGTCGTGACGTTGCCCGACGCGCTCTGGTTGCACGGGCTGAGCCATGAGGCCGGCAAGGTGCTTATCGGTCCGCTGCGAATCAGGGCGCCGATGGGCGCGCTTACGCGGAAGTGCATCACCCTGGTGTCCCCCAGGGGATCGCCGGCGATTACCGTGTAGACACCGGGTAGGAATGGATGGAGCACGCCGCTGCTCCCCGCTATCGTCCAGTACCCCACCAAGTCAACGTAAGATGTTAGGTTCTGGTGGGGGTTGAAAGTCAACGAGTTCGTGATGTAGGCGGCGGGGCAGCCGAAGTAGGCCCCGGGCTCGTAAAACGTGAGAGGCGCAGTCCCGGACACGTTGCTCAGGTCGTAGGCTCCCTCGTAGACCGCGATCCCGCCCGGGTAAGGCCCGCCGCACGGACCGGCGGAGAGGTTGAGGGTCCTCAGACCACCTGCACTCAGGGGTAGAGTGTTCTTGAAGTCAAGTGAGTTCCAGTCGTTAAAGTACACCCTGACGGCCTGGCTCTGGGCGATGGTCGTCGCGTTGAGGGAGGCGCCGAACCGGATGGCGGCCTGGTCGTGGAAGGTGAAGGTCGACACGAAGAAGACTATCGAGACAAGGCGACTGCGGCAACGAGGGTCACCGCGAGAAGCAGAAACCTGCGCTCCACAACCGAAAAAAACCGCAACGTCTGATAAGTAGTTTTGTCCGACCGCCCGACTTTGACGAGATACCAGTGTGTATTCTCAAGACTTAACAAGAGTCTCGCGGTTGTTGCAATGGCTTGAGCGCCCCCACGAAGGTCAGTCACGCGGCTGCCTACGCCGTGATCGTCCTGCTCTTCGTCGCGGGAGTGGCGTTCCTCCTGAACGCCCGGATAGGGGGCATCCAGGTCTACGACGTGTACCCCACTGACTCCATGAGGCCCACGCTCGAGGTGGGTGACCTCGTGGTGGTGCAGGCGGTCCCTACGCGAACATCCACGTCGGCGACGTGATCGTCTTCCAGCCGCCCATCCCAGGGGGAGGGTGCGAGAGCGAGGTGATAGTGCACAGGGTCGTCAACATCACGAGCGAGGGCCTGATAACGTGGGGCGACAACAGGTTCACGAACCAGCGGCCCGACGAGCCGGGCAGCTGGCCGCCGGTCACTCCCGAGTGCGTGAAGGGGGTTGTCGTCGTCTCGCTCCCGTTCCTGGGGAGGATCTCGGAGGCGTTCCCGCCGCCGCTCAACTACATCCTGGTGGCGGCCATCGTGCTGTTGATCTTCGTGGCGGAGTTGTTCAGCGGCAGGAAGGAGAAGGAAGAGAAGAACGGTGGAAGCGAGAACCAAGACAACGGTCCTTGACCGGCCGTTCTACGACTTTACAGGCAGGTCAACGACCGAGGCATTATATCACAACCTATTCCATCTTCACACAGGAAAGTGCGGCTGATGGCAGATAACCAGGACGACTCGTTCAACTCCTCAAAGGCCGAGGTCTTCGAGGCTCTTGGGCATCCGACCAGGATAAGGCTCCTCCAGACCCTGAGCGAGAAGCCCCTTCCGTTCTCGGAGCTGAAGAGGGCGGCCGGATTGGAGAGCAACGGCCTGCTTGCGTTTCACCTGGGAAGGATGAGAGACCTCGTCAGGCTCGGCGCCGATGGGAACTATGCTCTCACGGACGAGGGGAGGGAGGCGCTCCGGGTGGTCGAAGCGAGCAGGAAGCAGTCTGAAGGCAACTTGGGCCGGAGATCCGCGCTCGGGCTCCCGCATCAGAAGGCTATCTTGGCCGGTCTGCTAATCGCCCTCATCGTGGTGGGTTCGGTGGCGGTCTACCAGGAGGAGCAGATCTCCGGCCTGAACCACCAGGTGGGAAGCACCACGGTCGTCATCGGTGGAGTCAGGTACTGGTATGAAACAGTCACCGCCCCCCTGCCGGTGGACAACGGCTCCAGCGTCAGTTTTCATGGCGTGACGTTCACCACTGTGTCGCCCTCGTTCATCTACAGCTGACAGCAATCCGAGCCAGTACACCTTCTACGGTTCCGTCAGGCTGTCCAACGGGACGCTGCTCAACCTCACGGGGAGGACCGTCGTGGTCGGATTCAGCGGCGGCAACGCGCCGATGACCACGGAGGAGAACAGCACCGTCAACTACACAACCACCCCTGAATTCGGCGTAGCAACCTCCTTTCCAGACGGGAGTAGGGAAGTCTGGGACGGGTTCACCGTCACGGCGGTCAACATACCCGGGGACGTAAACATCCCCCACCCCTACGTCTTCCTGAATGTGACCTTCGCTCAAGTTGTCCTCAATCCGTGGTTCACAGATCACACCGGGCCTCAGGCGGGCGTGCTCTGGAACACCACGAGCGGCGGCCTGACCTTCTACGTCAGCGCCAGCTGAATCACCGGAAGGGGGTGCAGATGCAACAAGAACGGCACCTCGATCCTCGCCGAGCAGCCGTGCATAGTGACCGAGTTCCCAGGCCGCGTGATAATGCCAGACCTCCTCACCTCTCACGGGTTCCAGTTCCACGACAAGTGGGCCGTCTGGCTCGTGATAGAGGCGGGGACATGAACTTCAATGCTCATCCGGACATTTCCCCTCTGAAAAGGGTGGTAATGGAATGGATTCTTGACGAGTCGGAGAGCACAATCGCCGTAGCCAGGTATGGTGCGTTCTTTCTATCGCCATATCTCCCCCGGAGAGTTCTGAGCACTATTACTTGTCAGTGTGAAGGAGAATCATTCCCCCTCTCGATCTTCCCGACACCCGAATCGGCGGGCCCGACATCTCCGACCGGGGTGTCCTCGTCTGGCTGTCCGCGCGAGGCGAGCCAGCTTCTGAGTATCCAGTAGGGCGTCTCGCCAGAAAAGCTTCCGAAAGCCATACCGGTTACCCCAAGCGCGGCGAACAGAAGGCTATTCCTGAGCAATGACCACAGTGGAAAGGGGGTGAACAGTGATATGAGGAGGCCGCTCAGGGACTCACTCTGGAACCCGTTCGGGACAGTCAAGGACCCGTTGAGGAGCAGGTTCGATATGTTGAACTGATATGCGGCGAGGACGACGTTGAGGATAGAGAGACCTGCCCCGACCGCCACTATCGCGGCCACCGTGGGGACAATCCTGCCAAGCGGGTCTATCCTCTCGCGGACCGCGAAATGGAAGAAGAGAAGGAACGGCACCGCCTGCAGCAGGACGATGTCCTGCCAGTCGATGAGATCAGTGGCCCAAGGACTCGGGAAGAGGCTCCTCAGGAACGCGAAGGATGAGGAGTAGGGGTAGAACGTGTTCAGGAGCGACCTCTCGTAGACCCCCAGCACTGTGGAGAGGAGGGTGACCGCAACCAATATGACTCCGACGACGAACGCAACCCTCACCCCTCTGGGATTCGGGTCCTCCCCTTTCCTTGATTCAGACTCCGGAAGCGCGGCCGTCAGGTTCTCCTCCGGTAGGAGAGCAGGACAGCGGCGAAGCCGACGAACGCATAGGTGATGGACAGCGAGACGGCGGACGCAGTCGACTGGAGCACCTCGTCGACCGCGCCCGACCCCACTTGGGATTGGCCGCTGCCCAGGGCCTCGGGCACCCCGAAGAGCAGGAGCACCACGAGCGCCCCGAGGAATATTGACGCGGCTACCGCGGCGTAGTCGTTCCCCAGGTTGATCCGGATTCTCGCCGAGAGATAGAACACGGCGAAGGCTGCGAAGGGAAAGAAGGCGACCGAGACCAACTCTTGGACTTCGTTCCTGAAGACAAGGCTCGAGAGACCCTGAACGTTGGGCGGGAACAGCCCCGTTATGGCTTGATTGATCAGCACCCCGGCGAAAGCGAAGACGAGGCCGGCCAGGAAGAAGCGGGGGAATAGGCCGTGCCACGTGGTCGCGTAGCGCTCATCGCCGGCCATGAGCAGTCACGGTTGAACATCCGCTTATACGCCTGTTGAGCCCTTTCCGGGGCTCTATAGCGGTGCTTCCGTCCTTTCGGGTGATTTGAAGCGTCGTTTCACTTCGGGTGATGCCTCTGGGTAGAGTTCCTGCCTGAGTCGGTTTATGCGCCAGAGGCACCTTCGCATGGCCTCATAGTTAGGAAGGGCAGAGAATCCACTACAATTTCGTCAAGCCTCACGCGGCCTTGGAAGGACAGACTCCCGCGCAAGTCGCTGGAGTCGGAGTGAACGAAGGTGACAAGTGGATGGAACTGCTTAAGAAAGCATTGTCTCGCTGAACCAGCATGGAGAGGTCGTTTGGGAAACTTTTCATCTCAGCCTTCTCGGCCTTGGCCTTGACCGCCCTCTCCTTCTTTTACCTCTCGGCTTCGTCAATCGACACTAACTCTTGGGGTCTTCCAATACCGTATTTCGAGAAGGTCTACTCCTTTGGAATCCACACCACCTTCCTGCCACTGAGTGCCGCTTTCGACTATCTGTTCTGGTTCCTCTTGAGCGTTCTAACTGTGCATGCCATAGGTCTCGCAAGGAGGAGGTCTAAGGCCATCACCCGCGACGGGACAGGGGGCGAAATCACCCGTTGATGGGACAGAACCCGTTCATCCATCACCCGTAGTGAAACGGGAGGAGAAATCACCCGCTAATGGGACAGCACCCTTGGTTGTTCGGACAAAACTATTAATCGACGTCGTACAGCGAGTATCTCCAAGGCTCTGATGGACCGTGAACACCAGGAGCGGATTGCTGGGTGTCTTCGTCATCCTGACCCTCATATTCGCTTCCCTGGCTCTCGCTGAGCGCGGCCAAGTCACCACTTCAACTGCAACGACAAGATCGGTCAGCACGGCTACAACGACGACCACTATCACCGCTACCGTCGGTCCTCTGACATCGGTAACGACGGTGACGACATCCTCACCCCCGGTGACAAGCACGAGCACGGAGACTCGGACTCTAACGACGACCCTGCCACCCGTCACGGCCACGCAGACTCAGACGAGCACGGTCACAACCACGCTGCCGCCTACTACGACCACTCAGACGATGACTACCACGCAGACTACCACCAAGACGATCTTCGTCGGTTCCGCGAACGCCCTTCAGCCTCCAGCTCTCTCTAAACGCGATTGGAGGGAAGGTGAACGTCACGGTCGCCGACCTCAACACCCTGGCCTACACGAACAACGTGACGGCCGCTGACAACTGGCTGATTGCGCTCAGCGAGCAGAACGTCCAGCCCTGCTGGATGGACAGCTGGCCCGTGGGGCTTGCAGTAGCGAGCGGACACTACACCTCCTCGAACATTACCGCGGCGAAGCTCCTTGACCTCGTGAACCCGGGAGTAACCTACAGCTGCTCACTGACCTTCACGTCGGGCTACCCGGCGGGGTATCTCTTCCAGCCCAACAGCGTCACTGCTTCGGCATATCGCTGCCAACTGAGTCTTCTGCCCCACCGAGGCCGTTTCCACCAGCGTGGACGTCAGCGGGTACTGGAATCAGGGAGGGGCCTTCACGAGCTTCCCCAGCGGAACGTACACGGTCTTCGCAGAGGATGAATGGGGTCACTCTTCCCTGGCATACTTTACTATTTCTTGAAGGGAGAGCGAACGGAGGCAGTTCGGACAAACCCTTACATGATTCCTCACTCCAACACGAATCATGCGCAGAATCTTGGGGGAGCTGGCCTTGCTCAGCGTCGGAGTGGCCCTTGGGATTACCTTGGTCCTCGCCACGACCTTCCGTCCGATCAACCACGAAACCGCCTGGATCACGTGGGGTTACCCGTTCGTCTGGCGCTCCGCTGCGTCCGCCAGTCCTCTCTACCTCTACCCGCTCGCGCTCTACGAAGACATCGCGTTCTGGCTGATCGTCTCTCTGGCCTTTGTGGAGTTTCCAGTTCGCATCGTCACTCTATCTGCGGGCCTGAGCCTGAGGAAATCTGCAGATCCGGGCAGGCTCCTGAGCGTTCCCCGGTCGAGCGGGCAGCAGGGCCCACCGTCCAGAAGCTCCCTCGTCGTCGCGTCGGCAATCATCATAGTCTGCCGGGCTCATCTTGGCGAGCGTGGTCGTGGCCAGCGGGCAGATAACTACGACGGAGTCCCTGACCACGACGGCCACCACTGTTTCGACATCGGTCCAGACGCAGACGACCGTAGTCTTGCAGAGCGCGAGCACGGTTACCACCGTCACCACCTTCGCGTGGCTCACGGCCTCCACCGTATGCACCGGGACGGGAGGATACGTGCCCTGCTGGGACTTCAGCGCGTACGTCTCGGGCGACGCGTTCGTCTTCAACTGCGCGGGCCAAAACCTGCTCTCCGGCCCAGCGACGAATCAGGTGTGCACGCAACGCGTGGTCAGCACGATAAGTCCGCACCCGAGCTGACGTGATCAACATCACGATCCCCTCGAACACACAGACGCTCCCGCAATGGGCCAACTGCTCATGGGACGTTCAGGGAACGGCGCCGCTCCAGGGCTATGGCTACTGCGTCCCTGTCAACTCGACAGCGTTCATCATGGGCATGCCAGGTCCTCCGCCCGTGGGGAGCGGGCACCAGACTCCCAGCCCGTAGGTCGGAACCCCGTGGAAGCGACGGGGCAGGTGACCATAAGCTTCACGACGGCGACAAGCATCCCGTGGTACTCGCTCAACTCTGAGAACAACGCCGGTTTCTCGTTCCTCGTCACATGCTCTGGTCGGACCTTTGCGTTCCAGGCCAGCCTCAGGCCCGTCTCTGCCACGTGCGTCACGCACCGCGTCCCCTCCGGGAGGACCAACGTGACAATCACGGGCTTCCAGACTTCGTGTTAGTCCGTTCTTGGGCGCCACAGCCAGTCGCGGTCAAAGGATAATGCTCAAAGGGTCACGGAGAGAGTACAAGGGACACCTCTTCCCAGATCGCGGGCGCACCCAAGGCGAAAGATGAAGTGGTCGGTCCGGTGACAGTCCCGTACTCGCAAGCGTTAGAAACGGCATAGAGCGACGCCATCGTGTAACCGGAGCCGGCGGATACAGATATGGGCCATCCGAGCGGTTCAACAAGGGCTATGACGAAGGAACCGGTCGGAGGCGTGAACACGCTGACCGAGGCGACGCTCGAGCTGCCCGTGGCCGTCTCGAAGCTCGATATCTTGTGCAGCCCCTGAACCTCTATCGCCATGATCGAAGGGAAGTTGCCAGAGCCCGATACGGTCAGCGCGTCAGGTCCGCTCGAGGACGCGATAGCGTAGTAGATGAAATTGTAGTAGGTGCTCGATACCTGATCCATCTCGAGCAGGGCAAACTGGTTCCCCATCGAGTCGGTTAGACTAACGCCCTGCAGATCAGAGACCTTCACCACAAGGAGGTCGCCGGCTCGTACATTGTTGCCCATCTTGCAACTTATGGTCTGAACGGTCTGCGTCATGGTCCCGTCGTTGTGAGTGGTGGTCGTCTGTCGAGACAGTGCTGGATGTAGAGGTCTGTGTCAGGGTCTGTGTCACGGCGCCTGTTATCGGGAAGTACCCGGTGCAGGTCTGCACGATGGGCGACGCAGGGCTAACATTGCCGCAGCTGTACACGGCCGTGTAGGAGACAGGTGCGCTCGACGCGTTGAACGGCCTCGGGTTGTTCGTCGCTCCGTCAGACCATCCGCTGAACGTGCAGCTGCCGTTGTTCTCCGCGCGCACAAAATATGTCTGGCCAACGGTAACTGCAAGCGCGGCGGGTGTGACACCCTCCGCCAGCACCATGCTTCCGACCGGGCCGTCCAGCACGGTGTAGTGCCCGGCGACCGTTCGCCCGTCCTGATCCACCGAGCCGACCGTGAGGCTCGAGGTGGCCGAAGGGCCAACGGTCTGGGTAATTGTCGAAGTGGTTGTCGTCGCGCTGGTTGTAGGTCCAGTTGTCGTGCTCGTGGTAATCACCGTCGTCGATGTGGAAGTGACAGTGCCCGACACGGTCGAGGCCGAACTCTGGGTCGCTGAAGTGGAAGCACTGGCCGTAGCAACGGGGGTAGTCGTGACCGTGGAGGTGGTGATCACCGTGGACGTGATCGAGATCGTCGGGGTGGCCGTGGTCGTTGAGGTTACGACGGCGCCATCGACGGGAAGCTGGCGCTCGCCAGCACCCCGAGCAGGACTGCTACGATGACTGCGGCTCCCGCCCCTGCCCCCATCTTCATGTACTGAGACATCCTGAGACTCCCTCGAGAGCCTTCGATATAGTCCTACGTTTTAGGATGGCCCGTTCCATAAGGATAAGTCTGCTGCCCGGCTGTACAGGGTGGACGCGGTAGAACATGAGCGAGGATTTCAAGGACTACGTGAGCGGAACGACCCTCCGGGTCTACCGCTACATGTACCGCTCCGGGAGTGTGATGGGCATCCGCGACGTCCAGAGAGGTCTCAACTCAGCTCGCCCTCGGTGGCGGAGTACCACATCAAGAAACTGGTCCGGGCCGGGCTCGTCCGGGAGGAGGACGGGGGATACGTGGTCGACAGGCTCATCTTCGAGAACGTGATCAGGATACGGAGGACGATAATACCGCTCCAGACGGCCTATACGGCCTTCTTCCTGAGCACACTGGCGATCCTCCTTACCGTGTTCCGGCCTGCGACGGTCACATCACTCTACTTCTTCGCGCTGCTCGTGAACTCGGGGGCCGTGATAGTCACCGTCTATGAAGGGGCCAAGACCTACGCCGCCACCAAGGGCACCTGACCTGAGGCCGCTCCGAGGAAATGGACCAGAAGTCCCGCGAGCATCAAATCCATTCAATCCCGGCACCGTGCTAAAGTTTAGGACGGCTCCCGTGTCCGGGCCTAAAGCGTAGGACTATCCGGCCTCATCACGAATGAAGTCTCATGATGCACCGAACCGTCTCTTCTATGATCAGAGGCGGTGGCATATGGCGGGGCAGAGTAAAGTCGCGCTGGGAGAGCTTCGGGTTCGACTCGGAGATGTTCCACCTCTTCATGAGAATGAAGGGCGCCAGGACTCGGCTGAACCTCCTGAACGCCATCTCGAGGCCCATGGACCGGTCGCAGCTCGCCCAAGAGCTTGACTTGGACTGGAAATCTGTCGATCGACACGTCGTTCTGCTCAAGAGGTACGGTTTGGCACATGAGGATTCCGCCTCAGGGCGTGTGAAGATGTACCAGCTAACGCCCTTGGGCGAATCTCTGCTCCGATTGCTCGGGGAGTTCGACGTGTAGATGCAGGCCAACTCACCAAGGAATCTCGCCCCAATCGCCGTCGCAATCGTTGTGGCTGCCTTCGCGGTCTCGACGGCGATACTCGTCTCGCCTCTCTCCACTCGGACGATGACCCTCATCCAGACCTTCACGACGACACAGACGGTCACGGACCACTCAGACGCCCGGTGCCTCCCAGGCCTCAAGAGGCGCCTGCGACCTCAGCACGAATGCTCCTGCCTCTGGATTCGGTGGAGTCGATGCCGGGACGGGCTCGCCCGCCGTGCTCTGCGTCCAGCTGTACTACTACTCAGCGACGCCGCTGACTCTCAACCTCACTGGCTTGCTGTCAATCCAGGCGCTGCAGTACGTCTACAACGGCAGCGTCGGCACTCCAAGGTCGTTCAGCGGCGGACCGAACTTCACGGTGAGCGTGAGCCAGTCCCAACTCGTCATCGGAGGACCAACGAATGAGAACGAAGGGACGGTCGTGGCATACAACCTGACGGCCAAGGCAGGCGCCAGCGGCACCTACCAGCTCGGCTACTTTCTATCGAGTAGTTTGAACTCGTGGATGCTGGGCCCACAGGAGCCGGAGCAGTGCGGATACTACGGCCAGCTTGTTGCCGGGAGCGGGCAGCCGAACTACGCCCAGCCGACCGGCTGCATAACCTACACATACACCACTACTACCTGTCTCTGCCCGACGGCACCGGCCGCCTGCCCGTGCGCGTCGGAGACGACGGCGAGCTCGAGCTCCCCCTCCATCCCAGGGATACCCTATCCTCTGATAACCGGCGAAGTCTACTTCCGGATCGTAGGCGTGATCAACTCGACCGGGTGAGTTGGCTGACCGTTGACGATGCTCAGGAATCGGCAGTCTGATGCAGTCTGGATATCCTTCCTGCTCATCGTTATCTTCGCAGCCTACTTCAGGCTCGCCTCGCTGAACCTGACTGAGTTCAAGGGCGACGAAGCCGGGACGTCCATCGTCCTCAAGGCGCTGGTCCAGCAGGGAAAGATTCCTCTCGTGGGACCTCCTCTGAGCACCGGGGGCTTCTCCGGCCCAATCTACTACTACATACTCGCGATCCCGTTCCTTATTTCGACCAACCCGATAGTGGCTTCGGCGTTCATCGCAGGGCTCAACATCGTGGGCATAGCGCTTACCTTCAAGTTCGCGAGGGAGTTCTTCAACGAAAGGATCGCGCTCATCGCGACCGCCCTCACCGCGGTATCGCCGTTCGCCATCCTCTTCTCCAGGAAGATCTGGAACCCCGACCTGATCTTCCCGTTCACGGTCATACTCTTCTACTGTCTCTATTCGTTCGTCATCAAGGCGAAGTCGAGGTACCTCATCCCGGTCTTCGTCGCCTACGCGGTCATCCTCCAGATCCACCCCGTGACGCTCTTCCTCGCTCCCGTGATCCTCCTCTTTCTCTGGAAGTTCCGCTCTCAAATCCGACTCAGGCACCTCCTCATCGGCGCTGCCCTATTCCTGGTTCTCTTCGCCCCATTCGTCTACGGCGAGTGCACCAGCGGCTTCAGCGATGGCGGCAGCTTCGCGTCGACGCTCAAGGACTTCTCTCTTGACAACGTGAACCCGAGCGTCATCAGCCTCCTTTCCGCGGTCACCAGCGGAACGGGCTTCGACTACATCCTCGGATCGAGCGCGCCCTCGTTCTACGCCTCGATCTTCAACATCAACAACTTCTTCGTGGTGGAGAACCTCTGCCTCTATCTCGGTTTTGCGCTCGTCCTGGTCCGCGCCTCAAGGAACCCGTTCGGCGAGAACGTGAAGTACTCCATCCTGCTGGCGTGGATCGCAATCCCGACGGTCATCCTCCTGTTTTTCGATCCGACTTACGGTCTGTACACCCATCATCTGGTGATGTTCTTCCCCGCCAACTTCCTGATGGTTGCAGCGCTCTTCGACTATGCCATGACCAGAAGGGCGAGCGGAAGCTATCCTGGTAGGAGGCTCCCGAGTTGGCCGAAGATTGCGAGAATCCTCGCTGTCCTCGTCCTCGCTTCGATAATACTCGCCCAGATTGCCTTCGGCATCGGTTTCCTTGGGTTTCTGAACTCCCAAGGGGGCACCGCTGGGGACTACGGCGTGGGCGTCCAGTACAAGATGGATGTCGCCGGATACATCGCGCAGAACTCCAACGGAAGCAGTTTCACGATATCGTCCAACCTGACGCCGGGACAGATCGGAGTAGAGTACGATTACCTGCTGAGCCTCTACAACAAGACGCCGTCTTCCAGCGCGAGTCTCAACTACGTGGTCGTGGACAACCTTTCAGGGGTGGATCCCTCGCTCCTGCAGCAGCTCTCCACGTATCCACGGGTGGATTTCGGCCCCCTGACAGTCTTCGTCGTCCGAACGTAACTCGTCGTCAAGCCTCCAGACCGGTGCCTGTCGGACTTGTTCAGCGGCGTTCGGACAAAACTATTAATCACAACTCGTTCACTTTCTTTCAGTTTTCTCAGATTGAGCGGCCAACCTGTTCGGAGTAATCTCGTCATCGCTTTCGCGATCGTCATAGCCAGCGTGCTGATCTCCGCGAGCCTCTTCTTCGCCGTTGGGCAAGCGACGAAGACATCCACCACAACGAGCACAACGACCGAGACAATCACGCCGGTGACGACTGCCACCATCACGAGCACGGAGATTCTGCCTGTCAATGGCACCTGGCAGTACCTGAGTGCCTCGGGCATCTGCTGGGGGCCGGGAGGAGATGAGCCCTGCTTCGACAGCGGCACCGACGTCGCCCTCATCCAACCATACGTCTTCAGCCTGTGCAGTCGCGGCCGCAACCCCGCAGGGGTGCACGCAGCAGGTGAACAGCACGCTGACGCCCGCGCCATCCCCGAGCTACGTCATCAACATCAGGTATCCCTATTTCAATCAAACACTGCCGTCACCTCTGAACTGCCTGTGGACGGTGCAGGGAGACGTGCCCCCCGTTCGGGGCTATGCGTACTGCATTTCAATCAGCGCGACTTCGTTCATACTGGCCGAACCAGCGCCACCGCCTATGTAGACGGAACGAGTCATTCGGACAAACCTCTCTCCGAGTGAGTCCGCCTTAAATAGACTGGGGATGCGCAAGAATCCATGAGAATCAGGTGGCTCCTGGTTCTGATTCTGATCCTTGTCTTGATAGCCCCCACGCTCTCCTTGTTCCAGGCCCCTGCCCCTTCCTTCTATCAGACCGGGGGCTCGGGGAGTTCCGTCATCGTGATCGCGAAGGAGGACTACGTCTATGCGAGAGTCCAGATAACGATCCAGCCCAACGGGTTGAATCAGACGGCGACCGTGAGATTCCCGAACGGGACGAGCACGACCATCGGCGGCTCCCACACCGAGACCATCGCCCTGCCCAACACCATCTACTACACGTTCATGGACGTCGGGACGGGTGGCGAGGGGTACTCTGTCTCCGGGAACCATCCGCTCGACGTCTCGTTCTTGGGGGGACAGAATGCCACTCAGTTCCTGACCTACAACGACGCCCTGGTCCCCGCCAAGGGGATCCACGTGTTCTACCTCGTGATCGACGGCGCGGCCATGGTCAGCATCCGCGTCCTGGGCGTGTCCCTATGAGCGAAAAGGAGGTGGTCGAGAAGGTCAGCGACCTCATGCGGGCCCTGGATGAGGTCCGAAAGTACAGGGAGCTTGCCCACGCCATGGTCGATTTTCTGGCCATAATGGTGGTCACGGTCATCGCCTCGATTCTCATCGTGTTCTTCCAGGGTCTGTACGACGTCACTTCTGGGTTCCCGGCATATGGTCCGGGCTTCCCCGTCGGCGGAACAGCGATACCGACGACCGGATTCGTGACGCTCGCGGTCCTGATAATCGTCTTGGGGGCATCCTCGGGGGGGTACTCTGGGTAGACCGGAGGGTCAAGCGGACCAAGACGGGCGAATGGGAGAAGACAATTGAGGAGGGCGTCCCCGGAGCAGTCAAGCTCCTCTCCGAACTGGACTGGGAGTCGGAGCTGGGCATGGTCAGCGCATCGAGGATCGCGTACTTGTTCTACGCCGTGCTGAAGGTCGCCGGATATTCGCTGGTGATCTACTTCTTCCTCTCCATAATCGCCGAGATTCGCGGGCCTTTGATGTACTGGGTTCCAGTCAGTTCCGGAGTTTCTCGTCCCGGTATCCATCATAATAGTCCTGATCTTCAGCAAGAAGAGTCTCGAGGCGGGCTTCAAACGACTGCGATCGCTCGACCTTCTGTTCTGGGACCTGAGGGGATTCTACACTGAGTTCAAGAGGGCCGAGTTCAACAAGGCCTGACCTGTACGTCTTCGCCCGCGTCGTCAAGACCCTGAAGGAGAAGGGGGCGATGAACAGGACCGCACTCGCTTCGGCGACGGGGCTCTCCTACGACCGCCTGATCAGGTATCTGGACTGGATGACGGAGAAGGGTTTCGTCAGGCTCGACGAGGACGGCCAAGTGCGGCTCACCTCGGTAGGCTCGGAGGCGTACGACGGGATCGTCCGATGGATCGTGGACCACGTGGGGAGCCTGAAGCTCTTCCCGGCTGCGGTCGAACGGTGTCTAATCAGACTCTCCTCGCAACCATCACGATGTGGTACGAGTCCGATGTCAGTTTGTCAAGCCTCTGGACGCTCCCGTAGCCTCCGGACGTACCTCCAGCCGACGCCTTCCAGAGCCTCTCTCAGGTCCTTCTTGGAGTGAATGAACGACTCGAGATTGATTGAAAGCAGGTGCTTCAAATCCCGATTCCGAAGTTCCCGATAGAAGCGCCACTCACCCACTATCAGTCCTCTCTTCGCGTCATAACTTGCCAGAAGGTGCCTCTGAAGCCTGCTCTCGGGGAACGATTGGACCGCGGGGAGGGAGAAGTATCGTTGATTCTTCAGGAAGTTGTCCCTGTTTGCGGTCTCAATCACAAGCAGCCCTCCCGGGCGTGCGAGCCTGTACAACGACTGCAACAAGTCGATTTCCTCTCCGATGGTCCCTCGCACAATCGAGGTGTCCATGCAGATTATCACATCGAAATCACGTTCTCTGCCCTTCTCCAGTATCTTGTAAATCTCGGTCGTATCTCCCTCGATGAACCTGATGCTCTTCTTGGCCAGGCCCTCGGCCTTTGCGAGCCTGCGGGCGGTCTTGAGGAAGTAAGGGGAGAAGTCGAATCCGATGACCTCGTAGCCGAGCCTTGCAAGGCTTACTGAGTGACGTCCGATCCCACATGACACGTCCAGTATCCTGACCGGGTTCCTGCTCTTTGACCGAATCCCGTTGGATTCGAATATCCTTACCAGTCCCCGTGCTTCCGACGGAGCCGAAGCGAGGCCGGCCTCAAGTACTGGTTGATAGACGCTGGCATTCTTCACATAAAGGTCGCGCCATTCGCTCAAGACTTCTGCCCTTCGAACACAGGTGAATTCACAAGTTCTGTTGCCGGATTTTGGCACCCGTCCATTCGAGCTGCCCCACCTGGAATGAGGATGGAGTTACGAAGGCCTCCCTGAGACGACGGCTACCATCAGCGGAGACGCAGTGAATCCTAACAAGCATGCAGGAAGCTGCGGCCATGATCGCAAGTAAACTCGTAAATAACTACCGGGCTCGTCGCGAAACATGGCACCGACAGATCAAAGCAAACTGTCGAAGCGCCATAGCGGGCCAAGAGCGAGATGAAGCTCCGTCGAAGGACCTTCGGTACCCTCGGAGTCGTTGTCGTGCTTGTTGTGTTGTTCCTCTTCGTGGTCCCCTTCGTTCCGTACACCCTCTCGCTCCAGACCTTTCGCATACCGGACAGAGGTGATACAGTGCAATTCGGTCATTCTTCCCTCAGGGGCAGATGTGCAACATTGCGATCCCGTATCTCCCTACTCCCACACTCATCGCAGGTCGCGCCCCCATCTCCTACGGTCTCCTCGGCGTAGGCGCAAGCCCCTTCAACACCTACTACACCATCAGGGTGGCGAACAGCACGGAGCTCGTTCTTCGTCAAGGGCACGTCGGTCGTGGCGGCCGAGATTCTGGGCTATCCTTCTGTCGCACTGAATCCCCCGAGGTGTGCTCGAGGTCCAGGACGTGTCCATCGCGCGCGGGGCACTGGGCTTCGTGAACTTCACCGCGACGGTCGAGAACGTGGGCTCCAGCCCCCTGGCGGGCGTGCGCGTGGGATTCGACATGCCGGGGAACGGGCAGAACTCGAGCACGCCCTTCGGCTTCGTGAGCGGGGAGAACTCGACCAAGGAGGGTCCGACCTGGATCAACTACGCAGACGCCGATGTTCTGTGCGGTACAAGCCTTGCTCCAGCCGCGGTGTGCCGGGCTTCGTTCCTGGCGCTCAATGAGACCGTCGCTCCCGGCGGGACGTTCGGGTACACGGTTCAGGTCACCGCCGCTCTGGGCCTCCAGGGCGTCGTCGTCCAGAAATGGTTCCAGGGGGTGTGGCCGACGAAGGGCGTCACTTCCGACTGGGTTACCGCCTTCATCCAGGAGGTGAACGCGAACAGGACGGGCCCCGCATTGGTCGAGAACACGACGCTGGACGCGTTCGCCAAGGCCAGGTTCCAGACGCAGGTCGTGAACTACAACACATCGAACTACGGGTTCCAGCAGGACTTCACCAAGTCGTTCCCGGGTTCTACGCTTCAGATCGGCGAGACGACGCTGTGGCCCGACACCGACCTTCCGTTCGAGTATGCGACTTTCCTGCAAGAATCTGCTCCCGGGCATTGGTCCGTCCTGACTGATCCGAGCTACACGCACTTCGGCTACTACATCGGGTACGGCCCCTCAATAGTGGTGTCCCAGCCGTGCTCAATCACCGAGTTCCCGGGTGGCCAGAACATCCCTGCCCTCCTCGCCTCCCACGGGTGCCAGTTCCACATCGAGCAGGCCGTCTGGCTGGTCATAGAGGTCGGATCATGATGAATGGCAGAAGCCAAGGTTGTTAGATACGCATCAAACGGGATGCGCTTTGTATTCTAAGCGAATCCATAGGTTTCACGGTCGGGAAGAACGAGGTGGGCCGATTACAGCCAGTAGAAGAACGTGACTATCCAGCCCTGCTGCCCGTCGTAGGTCCCATATACCCCGCCCCAGCCCTGCAACATGGGCGGCGGGATGTTGGACTCTGGACCGGCGAAGAAGTAGACTGCTCCACGTTGCTCCGCCCAGGTTGCCGCTGGGAGCCACCCAGGTGTTGCCGTAGGCATCCGTGAAGGTAGCGCCGAGAGGCATGTAGACCCCTCCGGCGGTGCTCGGAGGGAGAGAGCCGAAGATATACAGGTTGGCGGAACTCGAAGAACGCGAGCCACCGCTTGCGCCGGGGGCAGTGCTCGTCACCTTGAAAGTGAAGACTTGGGTCACGGGGCTACTGACCGTCACTGTAACCGAAGCTGCTGCACCAGCGAGTGTGGGCGTAACGCTGCTCGGACTGAGGCTTGAAGTCGCATCCGAAGGTAACCCGGAGACGGTCAACCCCACCGCTGGAACGCCTGTCGTCGAGGACCCTGGCACGAGCGTCAAGGTCAAGGCGAAGATGGCCGGGGTCCCACTGGAGACCGTCTGATCGGAAGGCGATAGTCCCACCGAGAAGTCGTAGACGTGGAGTTTCGCGGTTCCTGTCTCGATTAGGCCGTTAAACTGGCCTTGAACGGTCAGCGTGTAGTCACCGAGACCTCCACTCGAAGAAGTGGAGACAGAAAGGGTCGAGGTCCCGGTCGTAGTGACAGGGTTGGTTGTGAAGGTTGCCGTGGCCCCTGACTGAAGGCTCGAGGCAACACTCAAAGTGACGGGCTCGGTAGTCCCTCCGGTCTGTGTTACCGTCACAGTGTAGGTGACCATTCCCCCTCTCAACACCGTCGAGTCCGAGGGGGTGACTGAGACCGAGAAGCCAAAGAAAGTCGCCGAGAAAGTCGTGGCGCCTGTGACCGAGGCGGTGCCAGAGCACCCTGCGCTGCAGTCGTAGGTCGTGCCCGAGCTTGTCACAGGGGTGTCGAAGGAATAGGTAATCGACCCTCCGAGATTGGCCACGGCGATGCTCCCCCCGTCCCGGTGTGGTCGGTCGTACCGAACGGCCATGACACCGTGACCCCCCAGGTGGCGCCGGATGGGATGCCGCTCTGGTCGAAGGTGACCGTGTAGCAGGAGGCGGCGCTGGCGGTGGTGCCCTCGTATGAAGTGTACGTCAGCGTGGCGCCGCAGTAGTCGTTGATGGTGCCAGCGTTGACGGCGCCGTAGCCGGCGGGCGCCGCGCCATAAGCGGAGTCGCCACCCTGGGCACCGCTAGCCGTGATCGTCCCGTTGTTGTTGATGGTGCCAGCGTTATAGATGCCGTCGCCACCAGTGCCGCCGGTGCCGGCATGACCGGGGTGCCCCGGCCCTTCTGCCTCTTTATAGCAGCCCGCGCCGCCCTCGCCACCGCTAGCCGTGATCGTCCCATCGTTGTTGATGGTGCCGGCGTTATAGATGCCGTCGCCGCCGTTGGCGCCATTCCAGCCATCGTAGCACGAGGTGCCTGTCTGGCCGCTGACGGCGACGGTCACGCCCACGCCAATGTTCAGGGTCGCCGTCGAGGAGATGGTAAGCCCCGGTAAGCCTTGGAAACCCCCCGACGAGATCGAGCAGGTGTCAGTCCCGGCGTCCCAGGTGCCGCCGAGGATGGGGCACACCGTCGAGCCGTACGAAGTGGTGATGGAGAGTGTTATTACCGTGAGGGAGAAAGTTCCGGAACTCCCCCCATTATTCGAGTCCCCTTCATAAGTGGCCGTTATCGTGACCGGCGAAGCCAAGGCTGTTGGAGTGTAGGCGACGTGGCAGGTCCCGGACGAGAGGGCGCAGGTGGGGAGCTGGAACTGAGACGTGGCGCCCACGGATGTCGTGAAGACCACCGTCCCGGTGGGGGAGGAGCCCGTGACTGTGGCGACGCAAGTGGAGGAGTAGTTAACGGGTACCTCCCAAGGGGAGCAGGAGACGGCGGTGTCGGTGGTGACTGGTACACAGCTCCCAGAGATAATATAGGTCGCCGAGAACGTTAAAGCACCAGACACGGAGGATGTCCCGGAGCACCCTGCGCTGCAGTCGTAGGTCGTGCCCGTGAATTTCACCGGGCTGTCGAAGGAGTAGTTGAGGGACCCGACGGCTTGCACGGAGATACCCGCCCCGGTCCCGGTGTGATCCATGGGAAGAACGAAGGGGCCCCAGGCCACGGTGACGGCCCAGATGACCCAGGACGTGGATATGCCGCTCTGGTCGAATGTGACGGTGTAGCAAGAAATGGGGTTCGGGGAGTTGCCTTGGTAAGAGGAATATGACAGAGTGGCGCCGCAGTAGTCGTTTAGGGTGGCGGAGTTGACGACGCCGCTGCCGCCCGTGCCATCGGTGCTGGGGACGCTTGTGCCGCCGCTTCCCCCGTTGCCTGTGATCGACCCATCGTTGTTGATGGTATCAGAGTTGGCGATGGCGTCACCGCCGTTTCCACCGCCGTACTCGCCGGTGCCTCCCGAGCCGCCTCTAGCGGTGACCGTCCCGTCGTTGTTGATGGTGCGGGAGTTGACGATGCCGGAGCCGCCCGTGCCGCCTAAGCCGCCGTCGTCGCCACTTGCGCCGCCGATGCCGCCGCTCACTGTGATCGTCCCCTGGTTGTTGATGGTACCAGAGTTGGTGATGGCGTCGCCGCCCGTGCCGCCGCCGCCGCCACCTGTGAGGCAGGATCCATGATAACTGCCGCCCTCGCCACCGCTAGCCGTGATCGTCCCATCGTTGTTGATGGTGCCAGCGTTGACGATGGCGTAGCCGTCGACGGTGACGTCTGCGCCGATGTCCAGGGTCGTCGTCGAGTTGATGGTGAGCCCCGACGAGAACGAGCAGGTGTCAGTCCCAGCGTCCCAGGTCCCCTCCGAGAGTGGGGCACACCGCCGACCCGTTCGAGGTGGTAATCGATATGCCCGTCGGCGAAGCGTCCGCGACGGGACCGCTCCCAGCAAGGGAAACGCACCCAGGCTCAGAAGCAAAACTACCCACTGCCGCCCAGAGGGACTTCGACCCCCCACTCGGGTTACGCACTTCCCTCTCCTACCGAGTGAAGGTTGGCTCGACTTATCACCTAGATGGTGATTCTCACTCTTGGGAATCGCACCTGCGATGCCGCGATTCCATTCGACTCCATACGCATAGTGTCGAATTGCATGCAACCCGGAAGATACCCCAGCAAATTGGGCGAATTTCGGACCCTACATGCTCTCGGAAGTCTCAACGATTGCAATTCGAGAGCGTGAGCATTATGCCCAGTGGGATTCGAATCCCCAACAGGCTCCAATCCCGCAGCAGGACCTTGGAGAATGCAACCCCAATGTCACACTTCAGGATTAGTTCAGAATGCGCTTCTTTTGTCGAGCAGAGCTTACGGAGGAGGTCGACGGCTGTTCTTCGAATTGATCCTTGCAGGCCAAATGACAGTCATGCTCCAGGACTTATCCTCATTTCTCTCAGCGTGAAGGAGATGGATCTCCACACGAAACTCAGAACTCACTGCAAGTCATGAGGTCAAGGGTATGGGCCGGAAGGGATTTATTTAAAACCAGTGATATCCCAGTTTCCGCTCCCAAGTCAGGGCAAGACTGTGTCTACTGGCGCCCCGTCACTTGGCTAAGGCGCAATGAATCCGATGCACCATCTGCCTCAACGCTCAGCCTGTAACAACTGCCCCAAGATCACCTCCGTCCCCACCTACACATACTGAAGCATCACATGATCGTTTCATCGGGTCACTTTTGGCCGAGGCGGAAGGCCTGCTTCGCCCGTTAGGATGTCACAGGAAGCAAAGCTTCAGTGCTTCCAGCCCAGACAAGAATGCAAGGGGAGGTGAGTGGCGACGGCAGCGAAAAAAGGAAGCCAAGTGTAGCAAGAGACTTCAAGCGGAGCCAAGAAGGACAAAGAATACGGAATGAAGATGATGAAGACAGTGGAGCGCCGGGGAGGTTCACTCCTGGTGGAGGCGCAATACAGGCGGGGCTGGTGCGAAGAGTACGAGGTTGAGGTCGACCGGGTCTATCATTGCGACTCCTGGAAGGGTTCATGGGCCCCCGCCGGGGCGTTTCATCCGTGTGTTGGGCGTTGGCAGATTGGAGGCCCTTCTGGCGACGCAGGGAGGTCGCATCCTTCTTCTTCTGGACTATGAAG
>CAVYVS010000017.1:0-10926 GCA_963772005.1 uncultured Nitrososphaerota archaeon
GGCGTACCTGTCGCCTAGGTGGCTCGCTTGCCAAGAAAGGAATAGGCTAGCGCGGCACAGGAGAGTACGGTCAAAGAGATGAGGCTCAGAGAGATCGCCCAATCTTCGACGGGACTCAGGGGAGCAGGGCATACGCCTGGCGCGATAGGCCCGGAACTCGCGCAGATTGGAGTGAAAACCCCCGAACTCCAGAGGAAGATGCCCGCCAGCCCGAGTATGATGCCGGTCACAGAGGTGAGTCTGAACTTCCAGGACTTCCAGTTCGTGGTCCCATCCCCTTTGCGGAACGCACACTAAATCTGATTAATAGTTATGTCCGAACGGAATCGGGCTTGGCGCGTTCGTGGTTCATCTGGTTAGGTCCCTCAATTGACGCTAACGTAAAATGTCATCGTATCCGAGCCAGCATTCCATTCGATGCCGGCGGAAGGATTAGTCTGCTCCGTGAACCATACGCCCTTCGGCGGTTGGGTATAGGTGATGTAGGCAAACCCGGTGAAATTGGTGTCCACTGTCACAGTGAAGGGGTTCCAGTATTCGACAGCCCGCGTCCCAGACGTGACAACGATCTCGGGGAGTCCAATTAAGATCTGGTTCGTGGCATTCGAGTTTGGCAGTGGGTAATGGGTCACGTTGGTTACGTTGTATTCCGTTATCTCTCCTGAAAAATTCTGTCCCAGGTTTGGGGATATCGCCGTGAAATTGACTCCTTCGAATACGATGGATTTGGCGTCGAACACGCTTTGGAGAGGCACGCTCAGGTGGCTGTATTCTACGCCGTTGATGGCAACCGTATCAGACGAGATTTCGTGGTTTAGAGTCCCAATCTGCTCCTGCTGGTAGACCGCCACCGAGCCGAGCACAATCAGGGCCACCAGCAGCCCGGCAAGGATGACCTTCTGGCGTGGAAGGTGGAGGGCGGGCCTCTGACCTGCGCCACCTTCAGGTTGCTTCCTGCTCGCCTCGACTATCCGGAGGGCCTCCCTGCCTTCGTCTGTCAGAGCGTAGTTCCCTTCGGTGTTCAGCCTGACGAGGTCCCTCATCTTCCCGAGATGGAAGGTGAGCAGGCCGTTGCTCTCCATCCCGGCAGCCCGCTTGAGCTCCGAATAGGCCAGAGGCCTGCTGGCGAGTTCCTGCAGGATTCTGATTCTAGTGGGATGTCCCAGAGCCTCGAAGACCTCAGCCTTCGAAGAGGAAAACGAATCGTCGCTGTTCTCGGTCATCGCATGCCACGCTGGAGAGAAGATGATTCGGTCTGGATATAATCCCTCAGTCATTGTCCAGCCGTTTTAGGTCCGATTGGGCAGGTCAATGACCGTTGTCGTAGTCTGGCTTCCACCGCTTTTCTCTTCTTCATCCTTCCTTGCGCTGAACAACTCTGCCATGAAGATTAGCAGAACGATTGCTGCGACCAGGATGTAGTTTAGCGGCGGCGGGAACGCCTCCGAGATTCTCCCGAGGAACGGGAGCGAGACCACAACCAGACCCTTCACGCACTCGGGCGTGACCGGAGGCCAGCTGTCCTGCGGCGGCCCCTCATCGGGGTGCGGGTTCGTGAACCTGTTGTCGCCCTGCGTTATCAGACCAGCGCTGGTGACGTTCACTACTCGGTGGACTATCACCTCGGAGCTGCACCCTCCCCCGGGAATCGGCGGCTGGAAGACAATCACGTCGCCGACGTGGATGCTGGTGTAGGGTACCGTACGGACGAGTACGAGGTCGCCGACTTCCAACGTGGGTCTCATGCTAGCAGTCGGATACACGTCGTAGACCTGGATGCCTCCAATCCTGCTGTTCAGGAGGAACGCCGCTCCGGCTACCAAGACGAGGACGACCACGGCGTAGGCGGCGTGGCTAACCTTGGACGGCGGGTTTGCGTTCATGAGCGGCGCACTGGTCGGCGGGCGGATGTTTCGGCGGCTGTCAAGGACGCTCGAAGACGATGACGTAGGTCGCCGCGCCCACATCTGTGAAAGAGGTTATGGTCTTGAAGACGGCGCCCGTGTCGACTTCCTTCTTGATTGCTGCGTCGATGACGGACTCTGTGTTCTTGTAGTTCTTGAGCTCCACGATGACCTGTTTTACGTAGGTTCGGGGCATGGGCGGTGAGGGGCCGTCCCCCGTTAATAGTCTGCCGACGCACCCTTCTCAGCTCGCGTGGGTGGTGGTCGTGCAAAAGAAGACGTTCGTAGAGCCCTGCTGAACCTGTATGCTCGAGAGCTCGAGGCTGCCTGTCGATGGGCTGACCGGAATGGTGACCTGGAGGAAAGGGAGGAAGAAGAAACCGGCAATTACGACGACCGCGAGGATGCCAAAGAGTCGCCGAGTTCTTCTCATGCTTCTGAAGAATTGCAATTTGCGATTAATAGTTTTGTCCGAACACGGTTCTGGGAAGTCTTCGGTTGCTCGGTCAAAATCATCTCCCTGTGTAATGTCGGTTGTTGGGAGAGTGATGCCTACCCCGACCGTCCCCGCTTGAAGTATTCCCTGAGCCTCTTCTTGGGCCGAGGCCCATACTTCCCCAGAAAAGAAAGGACGACGATGAACGTTGCTTCAATTGTGAAGACGAAAGCATTCTGGGTTGTCGCGAAGGCGGAAGACCCAATCAAATCCGAGAAGAGAGTGCTGACGAATCCTGCCACGAGAATGCCCATGAGGAACCCAACGAACAGCCACCAATCGCTGAGCAACTTCGTCCCATACTCCTTCGTCGATGCCTCGTTAGTCAATTGGACTCTATTCGTGAACCATCCTTGCAGGAGTTCACCGACCGCATATGTGATGACAATCGCGTCAGTGAGAATCACGACCTTCAAATTGCCGACCTGCCATATTCGGAGGAGAAAGACGACGAGAACGCCAATCGCCAGCACCGTGAGGCCTCTTTTCTTCGTCTGTAGACTTACCAACTTAGGTCAATTCGACCGTCTGACCTCGGCATGTTCTCAATTAACGCTTTGCCCTGCTTGCGTTCTGAATCAGGGTCAGCCACTTGTCGGAACCCTCGACTTTGATTCCTGCTCGGTCTGCGGGAGTCTCACCGTTCAAGCCTTCGTGGGGTCTGACGAAATTGTGGTAAATCTGCATCCCCTTCAAGATAGGCGTGTCCATCGTCTTGAGCCCGCGCATCGTCTTTTCTCTGTCCCGAATCTCCCCGTTCATTCGCTCCATTATGTTGTTGTGGACGCCCTCCTTTCCGTCGAGCCTGATGTCTCGGATGTGCTGGGAGTATCGGTTTGTCGTTTGAAACTCCTTTCTGAATGCGGGGATGAAGTGGCTCCCTCCATCGGTCGTCAGGGTCAGGGGAATCTTCCCCGTCTTTTGCTTCGCGTCCACGAACAGGGGCCTTACGTCTGCTGTGTATTTGGTGTCGGCGACCTGCTGGGCTACCCAGAAGCGTGTGTCCTCGTCCATGAGGGCGAACAGATACTTCATATTCCCCTTCACCTTGAAGTAGAGTTCGTCCGCTCTCCACGCCTCCCCGACTTCGGGCGTAATCTGCTCGACATATCGCTCCATGAGCCCCACATACTTCCGAATCCAATTCAGGACAGTCTTGTGGGTTATCTCCACGCCCATCAGCCTGAGAGCCTTCTGGGTGTTGCGGAGCGACTCCCCAGAGAAGTAGAGTTGGAGGGCCATCGTTATCGCCTTCGGGTTGTGCTTCATCCGCTCAAACCCCACGTTCACAGAGAACGTCCGATGGCAGACGAGACAGGCGAACCTCTGGATGCTTCCGCTCTTGTTTCTCCGAATGCCCGACTTCTTGATGCTCTGAGAGTGGCAGAAGAAGCAATCGGATACCGAGACCTCGGCTATCACTCGGTTGCCATCCACCGTGTGCCTGAATCGGATGCTAATCTCTACGGCCCAGATGTGCTTACACCTCGTGTGTCGGTTGGAGTAGTCGGGGCATGAGCAGGCCCATCCTCGGCTCTCCTGCGAGACCTGATACTCTCCGTTCCCAGACTGAGAGCGGACGTAGTAAAGGCCGTCCCACACTCTCCGAACCTGTCCTTCGCCCTTGGCTATCGCGAGCCCTCTGTCTCGTCTCGCTTCGCTTATCCCGTTCCTATCGCGTGGGTCGTTCATTCGTAGGAGTCCTCCATCAACTCCCTTCGCGCCTCACGGTTCGCAAGAAACTCGGCGAAGTCGTCGGCGTCCATCTCGTATCTCAGTTGTTCTGTGTTCATGCCTGCTTATGCCACCTAATACCATCCTATACCACCAATACCATTATAAACCTTCTTATGCCATCTAATGCCGTCGATAATAATGCCGAAGCAAAAGACACCACCGAAGATAACGGTAGCAATGACTCAGGAGATGATAGACGGTCTGGAGGAGGAGCGGAAGGTGAGGAAGATAGCCACGATTCCCGAAGTGGTGAGGATAATCGTGAGCGAATACTTCAAAGCGAAAGCGAGCGAATAGAACGGTTAGAGCGCAGGGTCGATAGGCTCTACTGGTTAGTGATTGTCCTGTCGGTCTTACTCATGCTCACGCTAATCACTTTAGCATCGGGAGGTCGCTGATTGCGATGCTCTTTGATTTGCAAGTAGAATCCTATGTAAGTGACGGCCGCTACGCCCAGAACAAGAATGGTGTATACCCAGAATCTGATGATGTAGTTGATGACGTTGACGACGGGCTGATACCAAGGAGGAGAACTTGGGCAAACTCCAGTCTGAGCAGTCGTTGCTACTTCTCCTATGTTGGAAGGCAACTTCGATGCGTCATTCTCGAACAGATGAGCCGCCTCACTATTGGCATTCGAAATGGCGTTGCTCGTGATGTCTGTGGGGGGCACGTTGAAAGCAAGGTTGAACAGAGCGGGATTGCCATTGAAGTCCAAGGTGCCACCCTCAATGACAAACCTGTAAGCGTAGAGTTGGTTGTTAAGGTAGAGTTGCTCAAAGGTGTCGCTGTAGTCGAAGAGCACACTCGTCTTGCTGGCGTTTATCGGCTCGAAAATCAACGCCACGGTGTTAGAGATGTTCGACGGATAGGCTTGCATGACCAGAACCTCAAAGGAATGGGTCGAGTCGTTATACAGCCTAAAGTAGGGCTTGAGGCTGCTGAAATCTGGGTTGAGGGAATAGTGGACGGTGACGAGGTCGGTATAACAGGTGATGACTTCGTCAGCGTACGTTCTCACGCTACTTTGGGAAGGCAGTTCACCTTGACCCAAGAGGGCGACATAAGAGCCAAGCACGAAGAGGGCGACGAAAACCACGGCGACGACTTTCCAACGCTTTCTCAATCAGCCCTCGTCTCCAGCACTGCAACAATGGAACAAACGTTTAGGTGTTTTTTAGCAACCGACATTACACATGGAGATGATTTTGACCGAGCAACCGAGGACTTCCCAGAACCCCGAACACGACTGTTGGCTGCTCCTTTGTCAAACGAGATTCCTACGACACCAGCAGGTAGGCCTTGAATCCCCCGCTGTACACAATCAGGACGCCCGCCTGGGGGCCGGCGTGGTGCGTGAAGGCGAAGATGTAGTCGTCGTCCCCTATCAGCGCGTTGATGGACTCGGTGCTCTTGTCCGCGAATGTGGCGTTCAACCTGATTGCGCCTATCATCATGGTTGTCACTGTGGTCTCGGTGACGCCGGGCGGGATCGGGCAGCCGCCGTAGGAGGGAGGACAGTAGGTCTCGAACCTCACCCCGAGGAAGGTCACGGATGTGTTGTGGAAGAAGCTGTAGCCCGGGAATCCTATGGTGATGTCGCTGGTAATGTCGTCGGCATAGTACAGCGAGCCGTTCACGAGCATTTTGGGTGCATTTGTGATTGGATTGGCGGCGGGTGAGACGGAGAAGTTCAGCTCGGCGAGCTGGCCCCATAGGTCGAAGGCGATAATGGTGTAGTTGCCAGAGGAGAACTGATGGTATGTGGCATTAATCCAAGGCTCGCTTGGGTTGGGGCTAGTCCAATAGCCTCCGACGCTAATCGCCTCGGAGAGAGTCTGGGACGCGTTGAAAGTGTGGTAGTTCTTGGCGCTTGATATGCAGTTCACGACGCTGAGCGGAGAGTCGCTCATCTGCAGGGGCGAACCGGAAGCGTTGTAGACCACGATGAAGGCGGGCTCAAAGCCGGCTGTAGAGGGATAGCCGCAGGAAGGTTGCAAGGGGAGCACGTAGTCGAAGGCCTCGGATGAAGCCGGCTTGAAGCCGTGCGGCAGGGCTGGGAGTCCTGTGTAGTTGACGTTCCTGAGGGCGGCTTGGTCGTTCGTAAGAGAAACGTGAACACTGTTGTTCTGTCCAAAAGCAACGGTTTGGGTGCCCGCAAGACCAAGCGTGATTCCCAGCGTGCAGTCGGTCACGAAGGCGCCTGTCGCGTTCGAACCCTCTTCAGCGCAGGTCGCTGTCGAGGTGGAGGTGATTGTCTTTGTGACGGTAGTAGTCTTCGCTCCTCCGACAGCGACGAAGATGCTTGCGGAGATTAGCACCCCCGCTATCACGATAGCCGAAGTGACTGCCAAGTAACTGCACCTGTTTGGATTGTTCAACTAGACTAACCATTCCTATGGGACCAAGTACTCCCCAGAACTGACCATAAGTTGATACGCGCCGCCCTCGACCGGGGTCGGCAGCTGAATGGCTATCGATGTGGCGCCAGATGTCATGCAGTTGCTCTCTATTCCCTGTCCGCCGTAGCAGGGCGGATTCGAGTACCACGTTGTGATCTGCTGCGAGTTCAGGTAGACTTGGGTGGACAGCCCCGGGAAGAGGTCGGCCATGCCGCTCCCCGCGGCTATCGTGATGTTGTACCCTCCGCTGGCGACCGGGGAGCTCAGGGAGAAGTTCAGCTTCCAGACATCGAAGATGGAGTAAGTGTAACCTATCCCGCCGCCACACATCACGCCGCATGCGGTCGGCGTTGTCGTGTTGGTGAAGGTGTGCGAGCAGCCGATGGCGCTAATCGTGAGGGCCGGGGTGACGCTCACGTTCACTCCAACGTCGCTCGCTTTGCTCGTGTTCACGAGAATCAGCGCGGAAGCCTTCGTCAAGGATGCCGCCGAGATGCCGCAGCCGTAGTGGACTATCGTCGTCGTGGGGGGAGGGATGTAGAGGCTGGAAGAAGTGACCGTCGTGCTGGAGGTCAGGGTGGCAGAGCTTGTCGATGTGGGCGGAAAGGAAGAGGTCGATGACGTTGCATTCGAAGACGAGGATGTGCCTCCGATAGACGTACCTGTCTGGGCAGTAAGAACGACGTAGCCTATCACTCCTATTACAATCACAACGACCACAACGACCACCAAGGGAGTCCCTGTCCCTCGGTGTCGACGGGTCATAGCAATTCGTTTGAGAATGGCGATCTTGTGATTAATAGTTTTGTCCGAATGAGATTGTGCGAATGAGTATGGCCTCTGGTCGGTCTGATCACATGAATTAGAAAGCGTTTATATGCTGTAGACGTTGATGTTTACACATGGCCACGACGCAGGTGCAGGTAAGGCTTCCCGAGGAGCTGGTCGAGGAGCTCGACGAATGGATCTCTGAGGGCAGGTTCACGAGCCGGAGCGAGGCGATAAAGACTATCGTGAGCCTCTACAACGAGCGCGAGCGCACCCGGAGGTTCTACCAGAAGCTGGTGGAGAGGAGCGACGAAGCGAAGAAGGACCCCGGTTCCTTGGTTCCGCTAGAGGAAATCGCTTGAGCTTCGCGGTCTTGCTGCACCCAAAGGCAGCGAGATCGCTGAAGAGGCTCGAGGAGTCGGTCAGGGCGCGGGTCGTGCGGTCGATGCGGGAGCTTCAGCGGTCCCCGGATAGAGGAGACCAGCTCAAGCCTTCGCAGTTCTGGAGGCTAAGAGTCGGTGACTACAGGGTCATCTACGAGATAGACCGAAGGACGAACAGGGTGACGGTCCTGTACATAGGCCACAGGAAGAACGTCTATGACGATTTCTCAAGGCTGGTCTAGCAGCCCTGCATCTACGAGGTGACTGAGGCGGGCCGGCGGTACACGGCCAACTCTGCTTGATCGGGGCGACCTCAGCGAAGGCGTGATTGAAGGCAGTTCGCAGGTTTGGTGGTGGCGGTCCGCCCAGGGCCAGATTAACTCTTAAATAGCGACGGTGGGAATCAAAGTGGGATTGTTGTGACAGAGTCGAGGATGGACTCGAAGGGCAGGGTCGTGATTCCCGAGGAGGTGCGCAAGGAGCTGGGGCTGAGCGGAGGGAGTAGGGTCCGGGTTAGCGTCTCCGAGGGCGCCGGTTCCATAATCGTAGAGTCGGCCGTGGGCCCCGAGGAGTTCATCAGGCGGACCGAGGGCCTCCTGAAGAGGGGGAGCAGGGCGAAGGTCGCCGACCCGCTCCGGCTCAAGGAGGTCTGGGCCGGTACTTGATTTACGTAGATTCCAACTACTGGATCTACTGGCTGGACTCGAGGCTGCCCGAGCACGAGCATGTGACCGCGCCCATGAGGAAGGCCATCAGGGAGGGCGTCGCCGCGAACTACGTCACGCTGTTGAAAGTCGCTCACTACGTGAGGAAGCTCCCGAGGCGGGAGTTCTCCGACCTGATGGGGACGATTCGCGGCCTGGCCACGCTCAAGCTCTCCGAGCTGGACGACCGCATCGGGGACGCTGCACTCAGGATGGTCCCGGAGTTCGCGCCGATGGGCCTAGGCAGCCGGGACTGCGTCATCCTGGCGACGATGAAGCTCGAGGGCATCCACAGGATAGCGACGCACGATGGGGCGTTCAAGAAGGTGGCCTGGGTCGATGTGATCGACGACATCCCTGAGCAGAAGTGACTGGAGCCGGGTGGCGTTACGTGGCCAACTCCGCCTAGGGCCCGGGACCGTTCGGACAAAGACGTATAGTAATGGAGGCTGCCGATGAACCGCGACTGGCATGAAGCGGACCTCGAAGTTGGCTCTCGCATTGGTCATCATGTCGTGCGTGCTGATTTTCTTTCTCGTCCCCGTGCAAGGTGAGGTAAGCTACGGGGGATGTGTTAACTGCTCTCAGCACTACGCACGCTCGCTGAGTTGCCAAGTGGTCTTCATAGGCGTCTATTACTTTGACAACAAGCTGTCCTTCGGCTGCGATGGGCCGGACTATTTCTAGCGGTGTATTGCTCGAACTGCTGTGTTCGCAGGTTGCGTATGCCTCCGGATGCGGGTTGTTTGGCTATCTTTTCGCGCTTGGCAGGGCGGCCAGCGAATGTATTCAGCGTTCGGGTTAACTTTGCATCTATGGTAGGCTCTAACTCTGTGCTGTCAGCTCGATTCCTCCGCCCTCATGCGAGCCGTTGTCGAACACGACAACATAACTGACATCGTAAGATTTACCTGCTGCCACGTTGGCTACCGTCATTGATCCGGATGCTGTATAATTCCAGGGAAGCAGGTTCGATACGCTCACTGTCTTACCCAAGTAGATGAACTCAAACCCACTTACGTTGGAGGGTATCGTGGTGTTGGTCAAGGTAATGCTCGTGATGGAAAGCGGGTCTGTGCCATACGTGCGTACTTCGAGTGCCAGTGTGCCGTTGTTTGAACCAGCCGGGACCGTGATACTCCCGCTGATGTAAGTGGCACCACCGCCATTACCACAGGGGCCGAGGCATCCGACCTGGCCCGTCGTCTCGGCGAGCACTACTGAAGAAGTGATGATTCCAACTCCGACTATGACCAGCGCGACAGCGATCGCGTAACCGTGTCTCGAATTGAGTCGTGACAATCCAAAGGCCAGGCCGGCGAGCACAAAGAGCCCGAGGAAGAACCATGCCACAGGAGCGACGAGCGCGTTGAAGCCAAAGTCGAAGGCTACGAAGGATGCGAACAGGACCCCCGCTGCGAGCAAGAGTGCTCCTGCAGCCGTAAGCGGCTTCATTCCTGATTTCCTGTCGCTTCTTGCGATTAATAGTTATGTCCGAACGTCGCAAGCAGTCGTCAGTTCCAGAAGCGGAAGGATAGTTGTTTACCCCTCATGGAGTGCTGGTTGTTGCCGTGCACGTGAAGCTAAGAAATACCTCCAGGTTTACGACGATGTCCGACCCGCCTACCTGAAAAGTCCCGCTGCCCGGATAGATTTCGTTAAAGCCGCCGCCACCGCTCACGGTATAGTTGTAGATTCCGGATGGAAGGTAGAACGTCATTTCCGCGAGGCTCTGATCAGGGACAATTGTTGAGAAGTGGTCAGTCGGCAGGGGAAGGGTCTGGTTGGACGGCTGCACTTGGGTCAGGCCGTTGATCTTGACCGCCCAAGGCAGGATGTTATACTCTCCGCAGTAGCGGAGCTGCTTGAATGTTACCGCATAGAGCGCCCCGGTCGGAGGGGTCGTGGGAACGCCCATGATGAACGCGGTCGAGTTGACAGCGCTGCAATGTGCGTAGCCCTGCCCAGGTACTATCCCCTGCACCGTCCAGACGCAGTTGCCCCACGACGGCTCTGTCTGGTTGGTGAACGGGTACCGGATGTTTATCACGTAACTTGGGGGCGGTGACACGCCGCTGATTCCTACGTAGACTACTTGTTGAGTGCATCCTTGCTGGGTTGCGGCTTCGCTCGTGCAGTTGAAGACGTACGCGTCGCCGCCCCAGCACGGTCCGTCGCCCCCCGGCGAAGGTGGAGTGGCGCTCCCGAATGCGCAGGCTGCCTTGGCGGTGAGAGCGAGGTAGCCGACGACTGAGTAGACTGTCGTCGTCTGGGTTACCGTCTCAGTCGCCCCGTTGCTGCTTGTTCCCTGTCCCGTAGTCGTGGTAATCGTCTTCGTCGCTTGCCCAACGGCGAAGAACAGGCTCGCGGAGACCAGCACGCCCGCTATGACAATCGCCGAAGCGATGGCGAGATCGCTCCGGGACGGCTGAATACTCAATCGCGGAAGACCCTGAGTGAAAGAGACCAACTGCTGATTAATAGTTATGTCCGAACGCCATGACAGGCACGACCATAGAGACTCCGGTTCCA
>CAVYVS010000018.1:0-5296 GCA_963772005.1 uncultured Nitrososphaerota archaeon
ACAGGGAAACTGACCATAGCAGGTAATCCCTGCCCAAGACCTCCACAGTCTGATCGCCGATCGAGTTGAGACGAAACTGCTAATCAAAAACATACGGCGCCCCGGCTGATATTCTGGCGAGCTCCGGTTCTGCGCATCCCTTCAGAACGTAATCCTGTTTGACGTCTACCTCACCAGAGCCTAGCAATCGACAGTCAGCAACCCTTATCAGGTAAAATCGTATTTCGGTGTGACATGAGCCACGCGAAACCGAGAGCGGTCGCTGGGGACAGCTCCAACCCATTCAGAAGGTCCTGTCGCTTTCAGACCAAGATTTCGAAAGGTGGCTTGACAGGGTAATCGACGCGGGATTTAGAATCGGGAAATGAGCTCGTCGGCGCCTGAAGACAAGAAGCTGCGCGAGCTCTCTGACCGGATGATCCCGAGCCTGAAGAGGGCGGTATCGCGTGCTTCCGAAAGGAGGCCCGAGGCGCTCGGCTTGGAGATAGTCCTGCTTTCCAGCATCATTCAACTAAGGAAAGAACTGCAATCGTGACGCTCTCGATTGGCGGAACGTTCAGTCTTGCCTTCGTCTTGACGACCGACCATTCATGCCCGCATCTCGTACACCGGTAGTCCTCCTTGAACTCCTGCCGAGTCACGGTACGGGTCTCCGGAACCTGGACCGATCTGGGGGCGGCTGACCTGCTCGCTGGCTGTACCGCTACGCTTGCGGTGGTGGTTATTGATTCGGTCTCAGATTTGAGTAGTGTTCGCTCCTTGAGCCTGACGCCGAACCGCTTGGCGCACCCGGGACACGCCCGGGTCAGCGTTATCGGCATGAACCCTCAGTTCTGAACCCCCTATTTTAGGATGCCATATTAGGTTCGGACAAAACTATTAATGAAGAAAACCGGCCGCGTTTCACACGGGCGTCTTTGGTTGAGCGTGCGTCGCTCGAGAAGCGTATCTCGCCGTCGCCTCGGCGATACTCGATGCCGGGTGCTGATCTCAGCGGCCTCACTCATCGCTTTCATCAGACCGCTTGAGACTACGACCACGACAGTCT
This sequence comes from uncultured Nitrososphaerota archaeon, assembly GCA_963772005.1. Taxonomy (GTDB): domain Archaea; phylum Thermoproteota; class Nitrososphaeria; order Conexivisphaerales; family DTJL01; genus DATKKG01. The sequence goes on from CAVYVS010000018.1 coordinate 1,049, forward strand.
TGCATCGCACGAACCTGCCGATGGGTTGCTCCGATAGTGCTTATATCGCCGTATTAATGCCATGTTAACATGGTCAAGGCGATCGTGGAGATCGACGAAGAGGCCAACAGGGTCATCAACGTCCTGAAGGCGCACTACGGCCTGAAGGACAAGTCTCAGGCCATCAACGAGATGGCGAGGCAGTACAAGGAGATCGTGCTCGACTCCGACATCCGACCCGAGTACGTCCGGAAACTCAAGAAGATACAGAAGGAGAGGATAACGAGAATCGGTGGCGTCGAGGAATTTCGGAAGAGGTACGGTTCACGCTAAATGTACGAGCTGGAGATCAGGGACCACCTCGACAGGGCATTCAAGAAGTTAGCAAAGAGGGATGCCGACTAGATGGAGGCGATCACGAAGAAAATCAAGGAGATAGTCGAGGACCCTCACGTCTACAAGCCCCTTCGCTTCCCGTTGGCGGGGATGAGGAGAGTCCACGTCGGCAATCACGTCCTGCTATTCTCAATCGACGAAGCGAGAAGAACGGTGGTCCTGGAGGACTACGAACATCACGACAGGGTCTACAGAACGAGATAGCGTCCGGTCGTCTCTCGGTTTCGCTTTCATATCAAACTCGCCGAATCTGTAGAGGCGAATGACTGAACGAAAGGGACCCCGACTTTGGCGCACGACGGAGCTGTGGATTGGTCAATCAAGGACGGGCATGCAATCCTCTCCTTTCGACGGGTCGGGAGGGAACGACGTCTGTGAGGTCATGCTGAACACGGCCTTGACCCACGGCGAAGAACTGACTCCGTCGCCCAGGTCCTGCGGAGGGATATTCAGGGGCGGAAGGTTATAGGATGTGAAAGGCTGCTTCTCGATGAGGTCATGGATGGTCCACCAGCCAAGCGCTGGGATGTCTTTGTTGATGGTCTCCGTCGTATCGGTGCTCGGGAAGGGGAATCCGCAGCCTCCAATGACCGAAGTGTCTGTCTTCTTGGTCCACACGTCGACGTGGGTCGGCCCGCACTGCAGACCTTCCAAGCCCAGACTTACGGTATCGGTCTCCTGGAGACTGTTGTCGAGCAACCTGTCGATTTCCATGTACATGTCGAAGGAGTCGTCATCAGTCCCGATGGCCGGGGCCGCATCCCCATAGATCGCGTCGGCCCCTGTCGCATCCGAACTCGCGGAGCGAATTCGGCCACTTCCCGTGACTGATTGCTCCAGGGCATTGTTCTTGGCTGGATTGTATGAGGCGGATCCATTCGCAACATAATCGCACGTCGAGTTAGCCGTTGCGTGGCCGACGACGACCGTCCCGACAGGCGAGTAGGCGTCGCTGACACCGGCCGGACAGGCTGAAGTCCTTCCGGTAAAGATGCGCATCTCCTCTGAGACTGAAGTTCATCGTACCCTTCTCCTGAATCGACTGGTCCCCGCTCGCCGTAGCGAGTATCTGCCCGGTCCATTCTGTGAGAGGCACGGCGTTGCTCTCCCTCCCGCTGACTTCGACCACCACATAGCCGGACGTGCCCGTCGTGGAAGTTCCGGGGCTGCCTGGAGGCAATTTGCAGGTCACCATGACCCGACTCCACATGACGAAGTTTAGAGACGTGCTCCCGCCCTTTCTATCCACCGAACTGTACAGTTTCACTGTCCCCGGACCGGGCGGGGTGTACTTGTCGCCAAAATCCCTCTGAATCTGGAGGAGCTTGTTTGTTTCGTCCACCTGAAGACACATTATACCTAGGAACCAGGAAGACGCCTGCACCCTCCGCCACCAGGGTGGTCGGCCCGTCTTCCGTCGATGAGGTGCCCACCTTGTCGTTGGGGGGAACTCCGGAGGTTGGGTAGGTGTGGTTCTTCATGTCCTGGGTGATCATATCCCAGTTGAATGGTCGCTGAGGCCGCGTCTCTTTGAAGAAGCCGGGATCCTTGTGATTCGTACCCAGCAACCTGTCAAAGATATAATTTGACGTGAGTAAAGCGTCTTGACACCCTACAGGAGACGTCCAGCCGAGGGTCATACCTGCTCCGGCTGAGGAGCAAATCGTCGCGAACTGGCCCGACGCCGACGAGCATGCGTCGGCGTAGACGAGAGCGTGGTCGGCGAAGACTTTGTCTTTCCAATAAAATCTGAAGAACTCGTCCGTCGCGAAGTAGACACGTTTCGTTCCCCCTCCCACCGCGTAGGTTCCTGTCAGCGGATCTGGGTAGTGAACCTCTGCGTAGTTATCCACAACTCGCTTCGCAGCGAGGTCCGCGGCGAAGCGCCACCCCGGCGGGGCCCCCAACGCTGTTGGGATCGACGTCTGCCGAATCTACAGTGAGTTATCCCGAAGACGAGTTCAGCTCCTGCATCGGTGTCACTCGAGGGTTGATTGGGAGGTAACTTCAGGTCTAGCCTGCCATGACTGTGAATGTACAACAGCCCTATGGGCTTACTCGGGAGGTTCCTTAGGGTGACAAGGTCCAATGCATGTGTTTTGACCACGTATCCCCTATTACCCAGCATTTTGGCGATTTCTTTCAGCTGGTCCACTGGATGGAAGCCGACGAGAAGGACCGCCGTCGTGCTGGCGGGCAGGAAGTACACCTTGGACTGTGATGTAATCATGGCGGCAGAGACCGAATCTGGGAGCGGAATCCCCTTCAATACGTCAGAAAGGCTGTTTACACTCGCGCCCGTGGGAAAATACCCTGCTTCTCCATGGTCTTCAGGGCTTCCTCAATCTTCTGCAAATCATCAGGACTGGGGTCGCTGCTCATTGAACCGAGTGAGCGGTCACACAAAATAAAAGACTATCGAGGATGAAACCCAAATTCCAGGCGATGGGTCACAGTCAGGTCTTCGGCTCGGCAAGCCTTCACTCTACCTGAGGATCGTAGTGAGCTCGAAAAAATCGGCAATGATTATGGCTTATATTCGAGTGGACCGTCGAACGGCTTTGGAAGTTGCGGGGTTCCGCCGAATCCGGACAGGTAGATGAAGTTCTTCTCAGCAGGTTCAAGACGGAAGTCTGGAGCAGGGTCCCTCACTTTGAGAGAGGTGAGGCCATCAACCCTACCCCCCTCCTTGAAATCACCAGCACTCTCAAAGAGAGCGCTGGGTCAATCTACGGGCTCGACATATCCAACAGGGAGTTCCGGGTATTCGGGAAGTTCGAGGGACAAATACTCGGGGGTTCGGTCAAGGTAAGACCGGCAGTCCAGATACTCTACGACGCGATCGAATCAGGGAGGTTAAGAAGAGGGCAGACGGTATTCGAGGTTACTTCAGGCAACTTTGGGATAGCCTTGGGGGTGTTGGCAGGCATGGGACTCAATGTGGTCGCGCTCGTCTCCAGCAGCCTGAAGAAAGGCGTCCATGAACGACTTGAGGCGAGCCGCGTGAAGACGATAGTCCTCGACTTCGGTATCCACCCAGCGTCCGACATCGTAGTGAATCCGAACGTTCTTGTCGCGAAGGTGCTCGCGTCCAGTGTGCGCTCGCGGCGGCGAGAGCGCTGGGCCTCGATATCGCTATCTTCGACTCTTCTTTGCGAGAAATCGAAAGCCTGCTCGCCCGACAAGACGTCATAAGCCTCGCGGAACTTCTGGCGAAGGCATACGGTGGGTCTGCCCTGAACAATATGACAACCAGTTAACGTCACGGCGCACGAGAAGACGACTGCCCCGGAGATAGATCAACAACTGAGAGGGTTTGACCGGACGCTCGCTGATGTCGAGATTGTTTGCACTTTTGGGACCGGCGGCACCGCTGGAGGACTCTGCAGGTATGTGGAGCGGCATTACCACCACAAGTCTGTCCACGTGGTGTTCCCACTGGACAATCAAGACGTGGCCGGAATAAGGACAAAGAGAGCAGCGAAGGGGCTGAGGTTCTATGAGCCAAGTCTCTACGCCAGCCAACAAGAAGTGGACTTTCAAAGAGCGAGACTTCTCATGAGGTCGATCTGGCGGTGAGAGGTCACGACATCGGCGAGAGTAGCGCACTCGCCCTGTACGCCGTCCTCCAGATGGTGAACTCCGGGGTCACGGGAGACTACGTTGTGATTCTACCTGACGGTGTTGAAAAGCACAGAAAGAGACTCGAGCCAGAGCAAGAGGCGGGAAAGGACAGTTCCAGAACCTCCTGTCAAAGATTATAGAGCAGGACAAGGATATTCTAGAACAAATAGGCTACTCTAACGAGTCGAACTATTCCTCATCATCGCTTTTCCCCGAACGAAGCACTGGCGACTAGCCAAATCACTGAGT
>CAVYVS010000019.1:0-24613 GCA_963772005.1 uncultured Nitrososphaerota archaeon
CTATCAGCCGTCGCTTCGACGAAGATGAAGCGGCCGGGAACCCTTACCGCCATCTGCGTCTTCTGGTTCGCCGGCAGCCTGCTGAACCTCTACGACGGCTACGTCATTGCCTCCGGCGACGTATCCTCGCTTCAGTACCTCTCCCTGCCGGGGATCGATCCCTGGTTCAGGTTCGGCGTCCCTGCGGAGCTGGCCCTGGCGTCGGCCATCCTGGTGCTGGCCCTCCTCCAGCTGGTCACGATTTACGGCCTCTGGGTTGGGAGGAGTTGGGCCTACTATCCGGCCCTGGTCATCCCGATAGTCGCCTGGGGCCTCGGGCTCTCTCTCTTGGCCCCTTACTTCTCCGCTCCCGCATACCTAAACCTGAACGTCTACAATCCAGTCGCCTACATCGGTTGGATCTGGATAGTGCTGTACTGGGGCTGGCTCAGGCAGGCCAAAGCCAAGGAGTTCCTGGGCAGGAAGGCACGGGCCCCCCAAGGCGTCCCTCCGATGGAGCTAGGTGCCCCCTACGTCGGAGCACCCCCCACGTCGACCGGCTCCGCCCAATACTACGACAGGCTGGCTTCGAGGCTGGGCGCCCAGGGCTTCTCGGTGACCCGAGGGGCCTCCCTAGGCCAGTACAACCTTGAGTTCGTGGCCGTCAGGAATTCCTTCGAGGCGACGAAGCTCGGGACGTTCACCGTGGCGGTCATTGGCACCTCGATGGCCCTGCCGGACCCCCGCTCGATCGGCGACTTCTCTCACGCGGCGGCGAACCACACCCTCGACCACGATCCGAACTCCGGAGTCCGGGGGTTTGGCTCCGGCGCCATCTGCTACCCCGTCGTATACGCACCCTCGGCCACCGACGAAACGAAAAGGTGGATCAGCGGAGCTAAGCCGAAGAAGCACTTCGCGGCGGTCGAATTCCCCGTCCTGGTATCGGAGGCCGACGGGAAGGCGTTCTTCTGCAGAAAGACTCCGATCTTCGGGTTCGCCTACTACCGTGGCTTCAGGAATTTCGCGAAGGAATGGCTGAACTACTGACCGCACCGTGGGCGCGACGAACCGTTCCTTCTTGCCCCTGGTCAGCCGTTCTGGCGTCCTGCGACCACCAATGACACCAGCACCAGGGCCACGGCCGCGAATACGGAAGTCCTGAAGAGAAGGCCGGTGACCAGAGAGACGGGGAAGACCAGCACGAGGGAGCCTATCGAAATCAGGAAGGTCGCCGTCCCGATCACGGCGTCCTTTACGAAGTGTGACGACAACAGGCTCCAGACCTGGGAGGACTCGCTCGCGGCCATGGGCGACCCCCACAGGGACATCGGGTAGACCAGGCCGAGCGTGTGGGCAGCATCTATGAGCCCTAGTGACGCCGACGCAAAGGCCACCACCGTCAAGAGGTTGGCGTTCGGGTCGAGGACGGGGTAGAGGCCAGCCCATATGACCCCCTGCGTAACCCACGCCCATAGGAAGTAGCCGTCGTCTCCAGACGCGAGAGAGTAAAGGAGCAGGAAGGCCGAGCAAACGGCCAGCAGGGCCAGGACCTGCGTGAAGGGTCCGCCCCATGAAAGGAGCAGTCCCCCCGCCGTCACCGCGAAATAGATGGCCACCAGCCCCGCCCTCGCGACCACCAGGCGGCCTACCTTCCCTGTCTCCTTCTCCATGCCAGCACACCTTCGGACAACGCTTGAGAGAGAGGCACGCGGACGTCCCAGTCCACCACCGTGACGTGCCTGCTCAGGGCCCTCCAGCTTGCTCCCCCTCTTGCCCGGGCCAGCCTTTCGGCGGCCTCCTCCACCCTTCCACCCTTGAGCGTCTCCTTCTCCAGCTCGAAGGGCGATGGGGAGAGGAGGGTCATGGCATATCCGTCTGAAGCCAGCTCGACGAGGGAGGAGAAGACCCCCCTGTCCGTGAGCGGCGAGACCACAACGAGCTGGTTGACCTTCGGATAGAGTAGCCTCAGATACTGCGGGAGGTGCTTCATCTCCCACATGGAGCCTGCCCGCACCTCCATCAGGGAGTAGAGGATCCGGTCGAAGTGGCGCCTGCCGAAGCCCGGTTGGACCTTGACCAGCGTCTCGCCCACCGCCAGCAGGCCCACCCTGTCCCTCAGAAGGCCGTAGGAGACCGCCGCCGCGGCCTCTATCGAATACTTGAGGACGGTCCTGCCGGGGCGCCCCACTTCGGTCGAAGCCCTGGCGTCCACCACCACCATGACCTCCCCTCCCAGCTCCTTCATGTACTGGTTCGTCTGCAGCCCTTCGCTCCGGGCCGTGGCCCGCCAGTTGACGTTCCTGGGCATGTCCTCGGGCGCGTAGGGCCGTATGCTGTAGAACTCCATGCCCGTGCCCGTCCTCCTCGACATTATCTCTCCGGGCCAGTGCTTGGCGAGCCTCAGGCCCAGCTCGAGGTGTTCCATGAGCTGCAGCTTCGGGAAGACCACCAGCGCAGCCCTCTCCTCCAGCGTCTTCTCCTCGGCGAAGAGCCCGAACGAGTCCGTCGAGCGCACCCTGACAGGCCCAACTGAGAAGGTTCCGAAGGACGGACAGGCGGCGTCATACCTGATCTCGACCTCCTCCCCCTTCGCGAGGGAGGCGTAGGCCCGATTCGCGCCAGCCGTCACCTTCACTCCGCCGGGGAGCAGGTCAACCGCCTCCACCATGTCCAGTTTGCTCCCCCGGTTCCTGACCATCAGGGAGTAGCTCCTCGGGTCGTCTTCGTAGAGGCGCTCCTCATTCGACCACCTCTCCACCTCGAGGTCGACGTGAGGGGCATGAGAGGTCAGCCTCGCCAGGACGAAGAAGACGACCAGGGGGACTGAGACGATGGCCAGGTAGGGCTCCCTTGTGGCGGCCGCGGCGAGCACGGCCACCATGGCGCACCCGAGGATCGAAGCCCCTTTCGTGGTGAGCGTCTAGCTCACCTTTGGCACCGGGACCTCAGCAAGGACGTCCGAGATCACGGTGGCGGCCTGGGTCCCCCTAAGCCACTGCTCCGGCTTCAGGATGATCCTGTGGCACAGGGCGGGGATGGCCACGAACTTCACGTCGTCCGGGATCACGAAGTTCCTCCCCTCCATCCAGGCCCTGGCCCGCGAAAGCTTCATGACGGCCAGGGAGCCCCTGGGGGAGACGCCCACCTCCACCGAGCGGTGCTCCCTCGTCTTGGCGCTCACTTCCACGATGTAGCGTTCGATGGCCGGGTCCACGTGCACCTTCTCCACCTCCGCCTGCATCCCGAGGACAGACGCCGGAGTGGCGACAGCGTTGACGACGGCGTCATCGGCGGCCCTCTTGATCCGCCTCTCCAGCACCTCCACCTCCTCCGCCGCCGAGGGATATCCGACGCCTATCTTCATCAGGAACCGGTCCAGCTGGGCTTCGGGGAGCGGGTAGGTCCCCTCGTGCTCGATCGGGTTCTGCGTGGCCAACACGATGAAAGGCCGCTCGAGCTTCAGGGTTTCGTTCTCTATCGTGACCTGCCTCTCCTGCATCGCCTCCAGGAGGGCCGACTGGGTTCGAGGTGGCGCCCTGTTTATCTCGTCGGCCAGAAGCACGTTGGTGAATATGGGCCCCTGCCTCAGCTCGAACTTCGAAAGCCCCCGGTCGAGCACGTAGCTTCCGGTCACGTCTGCCGGCAGGAGGTCCGAGGTGAACTGGACCCTCTTGAAGCGCAGGCCCAAGGCAGCGGCGAAGGTCTTTGCCATCAGCGTCTTCGCAAGTCCGGGATAGTCCTCTATGAGCACATGGCCGTCGCAGAGTATGGCCAGGAGCACTTCCTCCAACACGTCGCCCTTCCCCACGATGACCTTGGAGACTTCGTCCAGGACGGCCCGGCTCCCTTCATTCGCCAATGCCGACCCCCCCGCTGGACGCGACGACAAGCGCCTCCTCAAGCGAACGCAGGTACTCCTCCCTAGATGCCTTGGTGGCCTTCTGCCTCGTTCCCGGGTCGGGTCGCTGGGGGTCGAGAACCGCCGCTGCTCTCGGGTCCATCGTCCCCTTCACTCCATATTCCGCCATCGCCTCTTTCAAGGTCCTGGCCACCTCGGCCCTGGCTCCATAGTCTCCGCCCATCGCCAACGCCACGACCGTGGCCCCCCGGGCTATGGGTCCGGTGGAGCCCGGCGCGGTCGCCGACTCCTGGCCGATGATGCGCTTCAGGCCCAGGCTGCCGGAGAGCAATCCCCAGGCTAGGAGGACTGCGAAGCCCAGGAGCACCACCAGCTCCGCCGCCCCGGAATAGGGCGTCGAGCCTAGCACGAAGTCGGCACCGAAAAGAAGCCCGAACAGCACGGCGATGGGGATCAGCCTGCGGCGCAGCCGCGAGCTCGATACGCTCACTCCACCCCTGCCTCCTTCCTTATCTGGCCCAGAATCTTCTTCGATTCGTCGGCCTCCCCCTCGGCCACCTCTTCGCGGCCATAACGGGCCTCTCGAAGAGGGAGGTCAGCCGTCGCACGAGGTCCCTGTCCAGAGATGTCCTCGTCCCCGCCTCAGAGGCCAGCTCTCGTGGCGTCCTGCTGGGAGGGTTCCCGACGCCCAGCTTCGAGAGGATCAGGCAGAAGGCCGAGTAGCAGGCGAAGACGATGCCTTTGCTCCCGGAGGCCGTCAGCCCTCCATAGTCCAGGCCCTGGGCCCCCAAAGTGGTCGTCCCTCTCCTGTCCCTCGTCACCGGCCTGGGGTTGCCCACGACGGGCATCCTCCTGGCGCTCCGAAGGAGCAGAGACACCGCCAGGAGGGCCCCTGCGGCCGCCAGGCCCAGGGTCGCCGCGTACACGACCAGGCTATTGCCTCCGAGGTCAAGGACGATGCCCGGGGCCGACAGATTGCTGAGGCCGTAGGCGAGGAGTATCGCTATGAAGGCGGCCACCACGCTGGCTCCGATGGTGACCAGCTCCCAGAACAGCCTGCTCTTGGAGCGTATGTAGAAGGTGGCTTCGATTAGGAAGACGCCCAGGATGAGAAAGAGGGCCACTTCGTTCTCCCCGATCTGGCCAGCCGCGCCCGCGAGGTCGCTGGTTGCCGCGATCGTCGAGTTCGAGCTTCCCGGGGCCGTGGAGACGCCGGGGCTGACGCTGCCCATCCCTGCCACCATCGATGCTATGGCCCAGGGGAAGGCGACGAGCAGGCCCACGAGTAGGACAGTGCCGAGCCCGACTCCTTTCAACGAATTCGGTTGCTCCCTCCATTCGTATTTATACCATTCGAGGACTTCGACCGTCTCAATCCCCGTCAAAAAGCCGGAGGGGGGCTCCGACACCTGCAGTCTGCAATTGGCCCCACTGGGAACCCTTAAATCGAAACGGGATGTGACGACATGGATGAAGGCCAAAGCATGACCCTTCTTTCACAGGCAAAGACTATGGGAGGCATCGGCTCAATCCTGATCATCCTTTCAATCGTTCCGACCATCGGGTGGGTGCTCTCCCTCGTGGGCTTCATCCTAGTGCTACTGGCGGTCAAGTACGTCTCGGACGCCCTGGCGGACCGCTCCATATTCAACAACATGATCTTCTCCGTGGTCGCGGCCATCGCCGGCGTCGTGGTGGCCGTCCTCTACATACTCGCATCCGTACTTTCCTTCTTCGGGATGAACTTCTCGACCATAGGCAACATAGGCCAGAACGTGCCCACCTTCACAAACGGCCAGATCGTCTCCCTGGTGGTGACGGTCCTCGCTGGCCTCGCGGTCGTCTGGATCGCCCTTATCGTCTCGGCCATCTTCCTCAGGAGGAGCTACTCCTCGATAGGAACAAAGCTCAACGTGAACATGTTCAAGACCACGTCCCTACTCTATCTCATCGGTGCGGCCACCAGCATCATCCTCATCGGGTTCGTGATACTCTTCATCGCAGAGATCCTTCAGGTCGTCTCGTTCTTCTCGCTTCCAGAAGCGGTTCCCCCGCCACCAGGGATGCCACAGCCCCAGCCAATGTAGCCCTGACGCCTCCGTTTTTTGTAGTTCGAGTGCTCAGATTGTCATGGTGGACAGCACTGTATCGTGATGAACGCTTAATGGGCGAACCGCTCGAAGTGCCCCTATGGCCTGCAACCGTCGGGGGGTGCTGGGGTTGGTCCGCCTAGGCGGGGTCCTCGCTCTCTTTGCCGGATTCCTGATAGCCACGGGGGGGTTTGCGTCCCACAGCTTCCTCCTGGACATAGTCGACATCGTGAAGGGCCAGGTTCCGTCTCATCTCTCCGGCTCGCCGGCTACGATGGCCGAGCTGGCCCTCCTCGGAGTCGCCGTCCTGATTTCGCTGGGAGGGATCACAGTCATCGCCGGCGGCATCGCCCTCCTCTACCGTCACTCTACGATCGGGAGGCTTCTCATAGCCCTCGGCGGCGGCGCCGGGTTCCTGGGCTTGATCTTCGGGGTGGGCTACACCGCCTTTACCCAGGGCTTCTCCTCCGTCATGGAGCATGGGTACTACTGGCTTGGCATCGTCTTCGCCGCCGTTTCAAGGTGGCTCGCGAAGTAAGCGGAAGGCCGCCCCTTCACTCCCACCTGTGGAAGGCCGGATGGCCCTCATTGACCATGACGAAGGTGCCGTGGAACGTCGCGGTGTCAACGCCGTCCGCCTGAAGTGTCGTCCTGACGGCCACTCTGTTCTTCCAATGACGTGTCGGGACCGACTCGAGGTGGAGTACCTTCCGCATCGGCGTCGGCCTGTGGAGGAGGACGGAATATCGTGCCGTCACCGTGGCCGGCGGGCTGCGCAGGTCGAGGTGCTTCATCAGAAAGTAGGCCGCCGCCCAGTTCGAGTGACAGTCGAAGAGGATTCCGATGACTCCCCCGTTCAGGTACCCCTCGAATGCGAGGTACCTGTCATCAGGCCGCCAGTCGGAGACGACCCTTCCTCCTTGGACCCTGCTCTTGATGTGTAAGCCCCCTTCGTTCGCCGGGCCGCATCCAAAACAGACGCTGTGAGGAGCATACCTCTCTTGGAGGCTGATTTCGGGCACGAGAGTAGACCCTAGTCCGCCTTGCGCTGGGCCAGCTCCGCGTCTATGACGAGGAGTCCGACTGGCTTGTCGCCCGCCATCCTCAGCCTCTTTGTAAGCTCGTCGGCCTGCTTCTCCTCCTCAACTTGCTCCCCAACGAACCACTGGAGCATGTTGAAGGTCGCGTTGTCGCTCTCCGCCATGGCCTGGGCCACCAGCGAATTGACCATGCCGGTCACGCTCACTTCGTGTGCATAGGCGGCCTCCACCGCGGCCATTGGCGAGTCCCATGAGAATGGCGGCTCCTCCAAGGCTTCGATCCTGGCCTTTCCTGACCGGTCCATCACGTGTTCGAAGATCTTCATGGCGTGCTTGAGCTCCTCTCCTGCCTGGACCTTCATCCAATGGGAGAAGCCCTTCAGGTTGGCGGCGTCGAAGTATGCCGCCATCGAGAGGTAAAGGTTGGAGGAAAAGAGCTCGGCCGCAACCTGCCCGTTCAGCGAGTCGACCATCTTCTGGGAGATCATGCCCTGCGCTTCGTCCCGGCTTCCCCTTCTAAAACGTAGAGCAGGATGCGCGGGGCGATGTGGCCGTTACACTGGCCTACCGTCCGTCCTGCGGCCCCCGCGCGCCGCTACTCCAGGCTCAGGTACAGGAAGATGGCGTAGGCCACGACCATGAAGATGTCCGCCGTCGAAAGGAACTCCCCGGCGCCCGTCGCTATGTCGCCCATCCTCACGACGAGAAGGGGGTACGAGATCAGGGAATGGAGGAGGAGTGCCGACAGCAAGACCACGATGCCGGCCGCAAAGTTGGCCTTCGTTTCAGCGTAGATCCTTAGGTAGACCACGACCAGCGCCAGCAACAGGGCCACGCTGGTGGTGGACAGGATGACGCGGGCGGTCAGCACGGGCTCGATGACGGCGAAGGGCGGCGGCCGGCCTGGACCGATGAAGCGAACTTGGGCGAAGAGGGAGAGGACGGCTCCGAAGGAGATCCCTAGGGCCAGCACGATCACTAGCCAGAGGCCTCCTCCGTGGCGTTTCTTCTCAGCTGCTACCGTTTCCGGTTTCACCTCCTCGCCTGGCGCGGCCTGTCTTTTCAAGGATAGCTTCGAGGGCCTTCCAATGGTACTCCATTGAGTCCGAGACGAAGTAAAGCCTTCCATACTTGTCACCTTCGGTCACGACCACCCCGTTCTTCTCGAGGACCTTGAGGTGGTGCCTTACTGTGGTGTAGTCCAGTTTCAGCTCCTGGGCGAGCTGAAGGGCGTTCCTCGGCTCCTCCCTGATCGCAAGGAGAACCAGGACCCTGGTTTTCGCGCCTGCGCTCCCCACGAAGAGCCACCACATGAGGCGCTCGAATGCGTCCAAGACCATCAGGGGTCAGCCGAAGCACAGCAATAACGCTATCGCCGGCCGCCGACGTTTCACGGCACACCATCCCGAGCGGGAGCGCGCATTGCGGCCCTCCCCCGGGCCAGAACGCGCCTGGCCAAGCTCGACCCATCAGACCGCCCCGGCGACTACGTAGGAGAGGGCGAACACCACCAATACAGCCCCCACTATGCCGAAGCCCGAGCCTACGCTGAAGGCGAAATTCATTGCCTCCATGCTGGCATCGAGAAGGCGACACCCGGCCTTCTTCAGCATCTGCGACATGCCGGTCGGAACTGAATGGCCTGAGGACGATATATAACGGATTTCCACAAAGGTTCCCTAATCCATAGCAAAGGCAGCCTAATACCCCGGTCAGAGGCGTGGCCCGGAATGCTGCGCTCATTCCACAACAGTTAGCTAGGGATTATGGGGCCTTTCTGGAAATTCGTTATATCATATGCGCTCCCCTCGAAGTCCGAACAGAGACATGCGGGCGTTACTCCACGGTTTGTCCTTTGGTCGCCGGGCCCCGGTCTGGGAAGCCCCAGCGAATTACTCCCTTGCCTGCATCGCAGGGGGCCTCAGGTTGTCTTCGGTGGAGATGGCCGTCAGGAGCCTGAGGAAGCGGAGGACCAGGACGGCGCTTACGGTGGCGGGTATCGCCGTTGGGGTGGCCATGATACCTCGTCCTCTTTTCGCTCGCGGCCGGCGCTTCGACCTCCACCGGCGGCCTCCTGAGGAACCTCCTCAGCGCCGAGATCACCGTCGTAAACGGTACAGTACCCAACTTCGGAACCTCGGGAGCCGGTCCTGGAGCAGGGACGGGCTCGGGCTTTGGCGGCGACAGGGGAGGCTTCTTCGGGTCCTCAATCTCCTCCAGCCTCATCAACCAGTCGATCGCGGATCAGGTAGGCAACATGACCGACGTCTACTCTGTGTCTTCTGCTCTCTCTTTCGTCGCAAGCATCGACAACGCGACCTCCATCGTCTACGGCATCCAGGGTTCTTACTCTTCGGCCACGTCGGGCTTGAACATCGTCAACGGCACCACCATCGACTCTTCAAGCACTTCCAGTGAAATCGTCCTCGAAAGCACCTTGGCGTCCGAGCTCAACGTCACCGTCGGCTCCCAGGTAGATCTCTCATACAACTCCACCGAAGTCGGGAACTTCACCGTGGTTGGGTTGTACTCAGGAGGGGATACCTTCGGCCCGGCATCCAGGTCGGCCTACATAAGCCTGGCGAACGCGCAGAACATAACGCAGCAGGAGGGGATGGTGTCTCAGGTCTACGTGAAGGCGGACGACCCCACCCAGGTGTCCACCGTCGCATCAGAAATCACCTCCACCATTTCCGGGGTCTCCGCCGAGACTGCCACCAGCTTCACGGGCACCGCCTCAACCCTGTCCAACACCCTTACTTCGTTCTTCGAGATCATAGGCCTCGTAGCCCTCCTCGCCGGGGGCTTCGGGGTGGTCAACACGATGATGATGTCGGTTTCGGAGCGGACCCGCGAGATAGGCACCCTGAAGGCTATCGGCGCCAAGGGGAGCCAGATCATGAAGCTATTCATGGGGGAAGCCCTCTTGATAGGGCTCATCGGCGCCGCCGTGGGGGTTGGAGTCGGCATCGCCGTGGGAATCGCCCTCCCCGCCTTTTCAGGGAGCGCGGCCGGCGCCGCCGGATCGGGCGGAAGGTTGGCCGCATCCTTTCTCCCCGGACGGCTTTCGGTCGCGTTGACGCCGTACAACCTGGGGATTAGCTTCGTCGCCGGAACCCTGGTGGGCGTGATCCCCGGGATATTGCCGGCATGGCGTGCTTCAAAGATGAATCCTGTGGAGGCCCTCCAGGCATGTCCGAGAACGTGGTGGAGACCTTCCGAGTGACAAAGCAGTACAAGCGAGGCAAGATCCCTGTTTCGGCCGTTAACGGCATAGATCTCAGGATCAGGAAGGCGGAGATCGTCGGGGTAATCGGGCCCTCGGGATCGGGCAAGTCCACCTTGCTGAACCTGATCCGGCGGCCTCGACAGGCCCTCCGGCGGGAAAGTCATCGTGGACGGCGACGACCTCAGCCAGATGGGCGAGTCCCAGCTGGCCGAATACAGGCTGCAGGAAGGTGGGCTTCATCTTCCAGTTCTACAACTTGATCTCGACGCTCTCCGCGCTTCAGAACGTGATGGTCCCCATGGGCTTCGCCGGGATGAAGAAAGAGGAGCAGGACGCGAAGGCCAGGAAGCTGCTCTCCACGGTGGGGCTGCAGGATCGCCTCCACCACATGCCTGACGAGCTAAGCGGCGGGGAACAGCAGCGCGTCGCGGTGGCAAGAGCGCTGGCCAACGGCCCCGCGATCGTGCTCGCCGACGAACCCACAGGAGATTTGGACTCGAAGGCCGCAAAGCGGCTCATGGACCTTATCAGGTCCCTTCGAAAGGAGGAAAAGGTGACGTTCGTCGTCGTGACCCACGACCCCATCGTCATCGGTCAGTGCGACCGGGCCTACGCGCTCAGGGACGGAAAGGTGACCCATGAGCTCGACTCAAAGGAGCTGGAGGGCGCCATGCTGTCCGACAAGTACAACCGGGCCCTCGATGGCATCTACTGAAGGGACCTTCTCCCGCCAACCCTCCTCCACTTCCTCTCCCGCAATATGACGTCCCCTTCGATTGCGGCCAGAGCACTCGCGGCCCTCTTTGTGTTTTATCTCTAGCGATTATGGAGCCTTTCCGGAAGGATCAACCCGCTCGTCAGCGAAAGCCTCCCCTTCTCGCTGGGCCTCTACATATTCTTTCACAACTGGGAGGTGAGCCTCGCCACCGCCATGTCGGGCGTGTGGTTTTCGATGGCGCCCTTCGTGACGCTCTTCCTCAACGGCGTGCTCATCGGGGCCGTCTCTGGCCTGGCGCCCAACCCCGACCATGCTGGCGGCAGCCATCCTGCCTCATGGGGTCATCGAGATACCGTCCTTCGTTCTCGCGGGCTCGGCCGGGATAAAGCTGGGGGTCGCGTACTTCCGCTCCGCTAGAGGGGGCGGTCAGGAGGCTCAGGACGAGTTCCATCGCGCGGCGAGGCAGACGGTCTACATCGTGGTCGGCCTGGCTCTCCTCTTCTTCGTAGCCGGCCTGATCGAGGGGAACGTGACACCCATAGTGATGAGGATGGCCGGCTGGACGTGACCCGGAGCTGGTCCCCCGGTGAGGGGCGCCTCATTTTCGTGGGGCCTCCTTCGTTGATGGTCAGGCTAGGAGGAGGGAGACCGAGTCGACCATGGCGTTCTCGAACTGTATGTGGTTCCTGAAGTGACCGTTGGGGTCCTGGATGAGCACGTACTCCCAGTAGAAGCTCCAGATGCCGAAGGTGACTATGGCGAGGATGAGGTAGAGGGCGAAGCTCCTGTGAGGGACGGGATCGTACCTGCTGAAGGAGAAGGAGGAGCCTAGGACGGAGAAGGCACGGGACGAGTCCGCCAGAAGGCCGTCCTCGCGACGTTCATGCTTGTAGTAGTCGGTGGTCAGGAAGTACAGGATGTAGAGGCCGGCGATGAGGTCGACCACCGGTATGAGCAGGAGCACGACCCAAAGCACGGCGCTCTTTTCGGTCTCTTCGATCTGCGCCTGCCGAACCGTCGCCTCCATGGCACCGAGGTGGATATCGACGTTCGCACCCTTCCTGGTCGCCGCCTCTCTCAGGGCCGAGGCGAGGTCGGCGAAGAACCTCTGCTGCCTGGCGAAGTGCTGGTTGCGCCTCCTGATGAGGAGGTAGATGACGTAGAGGAAGAGGACGTCGAGCACCAGAAGCCCCGCGAGCACGTATATGGCTCCGCCAGCGACGTAGTCCAAGGTGGGCGTAAGCTGGCCGGCGGTGAAGTTCGCGCCACCAGCGAAGGCGTTGAGGATGGCTGCCGTTACGATGAACGTATAGGCCAGCCCGAGCCCCGCGGCGACCACCGGGAGCAGGATCCAAAGCGGAGAGACCTGGGTGTCGGTGATGGCCCTCAGCTCGGCGTCCTTCTTGAGCCCCTGCAGGATGTCCGACAATGAAAGACCGTGGCCCTGGGTTGCTTTAAGCGTTCCACTCTCGAAGCAGACGTTCCCCTAGGTCCTGAAGGTCTGCATCCTCCTCTTCGTGAGGAGGTAGGCGGCTGAGATCGATCCGAGGACGGCCCCGAAGGATGAAAGGACGCTGGCTGCCAGGAAAAGGCTGAGGAGGGAGGTGGCCAGCACAAGGTAGACGCACCACCTGGCCTGGGTGAGCTTGTAAAGGTAGGCCCCCACCATCATGGCGACGCCGAGCGCTATGGCGACGAAGACGAAAGAGAGGCTGTCTATCGAGAGGTCGCGATAGAAGACGAAGATGGAGGAGTAGTCCACGCAGATCAGGAGGCCACCGAAGGCCGTCGCTAGAAAGGGGTAGTCGAATCTCCTTGAGGGGGCGACCTGTGTCAACGGCATTCCACCGAAGCCTTGGCTAATTAAGGTGGAGGGAGCAGCCGTGCGGCCACGGACAGTCAGGCCTCCGGCAGCTTGGAGCCGGCCAGGGACATGAAGGTCCGGTCCACTACGTCCGGCTTCCCCTTCCTCTTCCCGATGAGGGTCAGGGCATAGTTCAAGCCGGGGCCGTCGCAGACCACGAAGTCCCGGCTGAGCGTCGCCTTTTCGAGCGATGTGACTGAGGTCTCGGCGCCGAGTTGCTGGAGAAGGCCGGCGAACTGACCAAGCTTGCAGGTCGGTTCGGTGATGAAGATGGTCCAGAAGTCCCTCAGCACGGGGAGCCATGGGAAGGTCTTCGTCTTGCCCTTCTCCACCTCGCCGATGAGCTGGACCGAGGTGTGTGAGCCGAAGTTGCGCTCCACCACCACCGCCACCCTGTCGAACCCCTTCTCCGGGGCCTTCACTGTCCATGACCACGGCACCGCTCTGGCCCGCACCGATCAGTGCTGTTGCCTCGTTCGCCCTGCGGCCACCGAAAGCGCCGGCACTTCCAGCGCGGGCTTTGGAGGGACCCACCCAGAGTGTAGCAATATGGCCCAAAAGCTCGGACCCACCGAACATTCGAATCTGATCGCCGGGGCCGTGATGAACCCGGTGCAGTCCTCCTTGACGAATCCGAAGGCCGGGAAGACGTCGTCGATGAGCAGCTCGATCAGGTGAGATCCATCGTCGATGTCCGACACCGATACGGAGATCGAGTCCTCCGAAGCCATCGTGGGCTCGGTTCGCCAGCGCCTCTTGGCCGACTTGGGCGGGAACCAAGATAGGTCGAGTTCGGCAGCGCCGACAAACGCATTCTCGACCTTGACCGGGGCCTCGCTCCGCGGCATGATGGAGGCCTTGTTTTCGATGACCTTGTAGACCGCGTCGATGCTCGGGATCAGGCTGTATGCCGACATCGCGCATCCTCTTCAGCCGGGGGATTGTTATCCCTTTCCTTCGTCTCCGAACCCCTAGTTCAGCGTGGCGTCCTAGGGCTCGGCCTTGACCGGGGCCGGCACCAAGCCGGACTCCTCCATTAGCCTCCTCACCGGCTCGCAAGGCTGCTCGAAGACCCCCACGGAGCCATCCTCCACGGGGCAGGAAAGGTAGCATCGGTCAAGCTTCGCATCTACAGGGCAGCGGTACCGCTCGAGGCCGAGGAGGACGTTGTCCTCCTTGATGACCCGGCCGCAGGATTCGCAGACGGTCCTCTGCACTTGGAAGTTGCCGCTGTATGACTTCTCGCTTCGAGTCTTCGAATGGCTGCAGCGGACGGACTGTAGGGTCAGGTCCACGGGGTCAGCGAGGTCGCGCGCCTCCGTCGATGGAGCCTCCTGGCTCGACATTGATGTATGTTACACGTCCCAGACTATTAAAGTTATGACCCAGACTGCTGGTCGGGCTCCCTCTGAGAGGGCTCTTCGGGAAGTATCAGCAGGGAGTGGGCGGCGACGAGGGCTTCCCTAACGGCCTCCTTCCCCTGGAACTGCTTGTCGTCGTAGGTGCACAGGAAGATGGCGTTGAAGGGCAGCCTCACCCCCAAAGCCTTCTCAAGCCTCAAGGCACCTTCCTCCTCGCCGAACTTCAAAAGGTCCGGCCATGTCCAGGACCAGCCTGATGCCACCGTAGCCCTTCTTGACGGACTCCTCCGCAAGACCCTGGAGGGATCCCGAGGCGGCGGATTCGCTGAATTCGTAGCCTTCGAAGAAGACCTCCCGGACGCTCAGCTGATATGAAGAGGCGCGGTGGTCCTGGTCCACCAGCTCCCTGATGTCCAGGCTGCCTGAGGTGCTGGCCCCATAAGGGTTGCCGGTGATCAGGACGAACATCTCTCCCTTCTCCCCGGCGGCCTTGCAAAACCACCTGACGACCTGCTCTTTCATGTTCAGGTTGTCACACAGGGCAAGGACGTGATCCCCCGGGCGGACGTTCTCCATCACCGCCCTCTGCACCCGCAACGAAAGGTCCACGGTCTCCATCTTCGCCGGGACGTCCTGGATCGATTCGGCCTCCTTCAGGGCCTCAGGAAAGACCCCCTTGAGATGGGCGAGGACGAAGGGGTAGAGGACAACGGAGGGATGCTTCCCGAGCAGCTCCCCAACGCATTCGACGAAGCGCGCCTGATCGTCGATCATGTCCGCCGGCTCCAACCCGTAGAGGTCGAGGAGCTCCCTCCTAAGCTCCCTCCAGGCCTTGTCCCCAACGGCTTCGCTCAGTGATGCATCGACCACCGCCCCCACCTGGTCCCTGACGCCGGACTTCGGGAAGCGGAGCACGTTCGAGGACATGAACACCTCATGTCACTCTGGTCGGATAGTTATGTTTTGGGATGGAGAATGCGACTCGACCTGCGGCCTCTCCCGGTCAGCTGCCCTTCTTCCCGGGGGGAAGCTGACCGGGGCCTCGTTCCCGGCAGGCGGCCTCTTCCGCACGAGGGAGATCAGGACGGCGACGCCGATTACCGACAGGACTATCCCGATCGAAATCACGGTAGGGACTCTATATCCGAGCTCGCCGACGATCATCTCAGAGCCGAAGTAGACCAGCACCACCGAGAGGCCCTTGTTGAGGTAGTCCAGCTTGTAGAGCACCATGGCGAGGACCGTGTAGAGGCTCCTGAGGCCCAGGATGGCGGAGATGTTGGAAGTATATGCGATGAAGAAATTCAGGGTTATGGCGATGACTGCCGGGAGGGAGTCGAGGGCGAACAATATGTCGGTGGTTTCGATGGCGAGGAGGGCCAAAACCAGGGGGGTGAGGTACCTCTTGTCGCCGACCTTCGCTATGAACTTCGAGCCGTCGTAGTGGTCCATCACCGGCGCGAGCTTCTTCGCGCTCCTGACTACGAAGTTGCGGCTCGGGTCGACGTCCCCAAGGCCGCTCCTGGCGAGCTTGATGCCGGAATATATCAGCACGGCGCCGAAGACGAAGATCATCCATTCGAAGTTGGCGATGAGCGTCAGGCCCGCCGCGATGAATGCCCCTCGGAGGATGACGGCCGAAATGATGCCGAGGTAAAGGACCTTGTTCTGGTAGGCCAGGGGGACCGCGAAGTAGGCGAAGATGACGGCAAAGACGAAGAGGTTGTCGAACGAAAGCGAGTACTCCACCACGTAGGCTGTGAAGTAGAGGAGCCAAGAGGTCCCGCCGAGGTAGAGCCCTATGAGGACCCCGGTGACGATCCCCACGGAGACCCAAAGTAGCACCCAGGAAATGGCGCTCTTGAAGGTGGGCTCCTGCCTCCTCCTATGAAAGAAGAGGTCGACGGCGATGAAAGAAGCTATGGCTACGTGGTAGAGGACCCAAATCCACAGAGGTATCAGTGGGAATTCGACGGTGGAGGACAATTACGACTAAGCATCTTGCCGCAATGGAGCTCGCTGGACTTACGAAAGGTGGGTCTTTATTTCAGATCGGATCTGGTCGTCGGTCTTCCCTTCCGTCATGATGCCGAGCTCGGAAGCTGCCTTGAACAGCTTGTCATGGTCCGCCGACTGAGGGGTTGCTTGGCCCTGTCTGAGCTTCTCGACCTCCATCTCAGCTTCAACCTTTCCCTTCTGGAATTCGCCGGAGGCCCTACCGAGAGACTTGGCCAGCGTCGGGATCCTGCTCGCACCGAATATGAGCACGACGACTATGACGATGACTATGAGCCATTCGGAGCCCTCCAGTAGCATTGGAACGAACATCGCTTGCACCTTAACTCCTGAGGCGGAGAGTGGCTTATAGGCCTTTCCGGGGGAAAAGACGAAGGAATTGCCCTCTCGGATGGCGCCGTCCCACCGTTAGAGAAAAGCGTTGTCTGATATGTCAGGGTGGCAGGTCGATGGGCTTTGCCTGGATCCTGAGGACCTGCATGGAATTGGTCCAGACCTCGCAACCTTATCGGCCTAACCTAACGAGCATGCTCAGCAACGGAAAAGAACCCTGAAGGCCCCTTCTCGGCCAAGGCAAGGGCCGGCGAAAATGATGGTGCTCTCTCACGTCTGATTCGAGAGGAAGGGAGCTCGACCTGACTTCTCAGATGCGGCCGCCCCGCGACTCCTCGTTCGGAGAGCGAATCGCGGGACGAGCTCGCCTTGAGGTGCTCCGAATAGCAGCACAGGAGGGGATTCCTAGCAGGCTGCTTGACGTAGGGTGTGGGACGGGGAAGCTCCTCCATCAGGCAAGGTCGCTCTTCCCAGTTTCATCCTTGCCTAGGAGTGGATCCCGAGGCGAAATCCCTCGCCCAGGCGCGCCTCCTGCTTCCTGACTGTGCTTTCTACCGCAGCCCTGTGGAGTCCCTTCCCCTGCCGGGCGATTCGGTGGACGTGGTCGTCAGCACCTTCTCCTTCCACCATTGGAGGGACCCCCGGAAGGGGGCCGAGGAGATATCGAGAGTGCTTCGCCCCGGGGCCGGCTCGTCATCGCAGACCTGTGGCCCCCTCTCGGCCTTTGGACCCTCACCAGGCACTTCTGGCCCAGCAGACCCTCCAGGGTGAGGGAGATGTGTTCGCGGGGTGGAATCGAAGTCGTAGACCAGCGGCGCACGATGGCCGGGTTCGTGATGATGACCGTCGGAAGACGGCCCCTTGGCAGGCGTTGACAGGAGTTCGCTACGTCTTCACTGCCTTCGGCGGAACCTCAATGCCGTGACGAGGATGTATGCAGCCAGGGAGATGGCCAGACCATACCAGTCGCCGGAGATGAACAGGCCCAGCGCCACCCCCGAAGAGAACACGAAGCCATGGCGGATGATGGTGTCTCCCTCTTGGATGTACCCTGCGAAGAGGAGCTCTGCGAGGACGACGTAGGCGACGACGGGAGCTGCCGAATGGACCAGCGACTGGCCAATAGCGACAAGTGCGACGCGGAAGACGAAGAAGAGCAGGCTGCCCAAGAGTCCCTTCGATGCATGGTCAGCCCCACGGACAAACCGTCCCAGCGCTCCCCCTTCGTCAATTAGAGCTCCTCCGTGGGCGCTGCTCAAGAGGAGCCTCCCTCCGTCGCCGCTCCGTCCTCCAGGCTGGGAAACCCGTCCCTCTCCCACGGGGAGACCGAGGAGGACGCGGTCGCCCAACCGCGCACTTCAGCTTCCCCAGGGAGAGGCCAGCCCCTTGAATGCGACCCGTTCAATCCGTTCGTCCGAACCGGAATTCGCCCGATTCCGTATTTATCGGATTTCCGGAGGAGTACCCAAGGTTCTCGATCAGCTTCGTCAGCCCGTTCTGGGCCAGGAAGTCGCCGGCGAAATATCCGACCACCATCGCGATGGCTGACAGGAGGTGATAGGGCACGTTCCTGGCCTCGAAGGCGAACGACTTGAGCTCTTGCAACCCTCTGATGAAACTGGCCCACAGCGCCCGGAGGAGAGATCCCAGGTCGGAGGAGAAGGAGGGTCGGAACTCCACTGGGGAAGGCTCCGCGGACGAGTACTGCCTGAAGATGTCGGTCTTCGCTAGGTGCAGCACCGGGGTGATGATGATCAGGACCCCCACCGATGCCAAGGACCCGACCGGAAGGCTTCCGCCGGGGATCAAGGAGGTGGCGTAGGTGACGGCTGTCGTGAAGAAGAAGTAGACGACCCCGTAGGTCACCGACGAGCCGAAGATGCGCCTGCTCACGAACACGCTCCTGCTCAAGGCACGGGGGCCCGAGAGCCCTTCCGCCATGACCACCACCGGGGTGTAGATCAGCAGCGCGGAAAGGACCAGAGTCCCCGCCACGCCCACAGCCAGCCCAATTATGACCGCCACGCCCACAATGAGTCCGCTCCCTGCGTAGGTCGCCACGAGGGCCAGGGCAAGGCCGCCGGCGAAGGGCAGGATCGTGAGCACGTACGAAAGCAGGGAGGTCCAGGCCATCTCCCTCCACCTTTCGTCGAACTTAACCATCACCTCGGAGACCCCCACATGAGGGCCCTGCAAGGCCATCCAGTAGGAGCCGAACTCCGCCGAATAGACGTGGCCGAGGGCGAGGATGGTCACGACCAGGGTCAACACGAGGGCCGGGACCAAGAAGGCCGCCGTGGTCCATATGAAGCCAGGGGAGGTCAACAGGCTCCCAAGCCTGGTTAAATCCAGGGAGGCCGTCGCCGCCACGACCTCCTGCATCCACTCCGTCCTCTCCAGCACGGCCAACAGGCCTACGATCGCGATGCCGAAGATCGCCTGCGCCAGGACCGTGAGCGAGGACGACAGCATCGTGGGCACCGAAAGCGCGGGGTTGGACCTCCACGTCCAGTAGGACTTCGAGAGCGTCCGGTCTATGGAGATGTCCTTGCGAGAAACCCGCTCCAACAATCGTTCGATCGACGTCCTTCGCTTAAAAACATTGGAGGGTAAGCTTGCCGGCAACGCGTATATCCGAAACCTGGGAGATGCTCTATGGCTTGGCCGCGGAGAGGGGAAGAGACTGGGTGTCGGTGGCCATCGGGCTCGCCATCGTTGCGCTCGCCACAGGCCTCCTCTGGAGCTGGTTGGGCAGTTCCCTCTCCTCCTCCAGCGTCGGGCCCGGGCTCGGGCCCTTCTGGCTCGTCTCCATCTCCGTCGCCGCGATACTCCTGCTGGTGCTCGCCACCAAGCTGTCGCAGAGTCATCGTCACTCGGCCAAGGTGCCCCGAACGGACGCTGAACCTAGGCTCGCTCAGAGCTTCATGCGCCTGAATGCCAGGGTCCCTATGGCGATCAAGGCCGCGGCGAATGCCAGGAGCACAGGCACGTCGACCATGAGACCGAATGTATAACTCCCCAGCATGAGCCCCCTGATGGCGTCCACGCCATAGGTCACCGGATTGGCGAACGTGACGACCTTCAGCCAAGCCGGCAGGTTTGCCACCGGAAAGAGGGAGCCCGACAGGAAGAATAGAGGGAACGTGACGAAGCTGCTGAGAAGCCCGAACCCTTCGGGCGACTCCATCATGGAGCCGATGATGAGGCCAATGCTGACCAGCCCCACCACCAGGACGAACAGGACGAGGTAGACCAGCGCGAACCCCAGGCCGGCTGGGATCCGAAAGATGGGGGCCAGTATCAGCATTATCGTGGCCTGGATGAGGCCGTCGGTGACTCCCCCCAGCACCTTGCCTACGAAGGCGGTGCTCCTCCCAATCGGCGCGACGAGGACCTCCTTCAAGAAGTCCAGGCGCTTGTCCCAAACGACGTAGGCCCCGTAGAAGACCGAGGAGAAGATGACCGTCATTACTATGATGCCGGGGTAGATGTAGGTCTGGTAGTTGACGGTCCCCACGCTGAACTCGGAACCCAGGCCCCCACCGAAGACGAAGAGCCACAGGATGGGGTTGATGGCCGAGGAGACTATCCTGGATCTCTCCCTGAGGTAGATCTTGATCTCCCTCTCCCAGAGTGCGTAGAGGCCCGAGAGCTCGCTCATCGCCTCTCACTTGCCGTCATGGCCCTCTCCCAGAACCCTCCCTCTTCTCCCTCCTCCTTGTATTCCCTCCCGGTGTAGTGCATGAACACGTCGTCGAGGGAGGGCGGGTGAAGCTCGACCCCTTCGACCTTGCCCACCACCGACAGGATCTCCTGGATGTGGGACCGGGCGTCCTCGACCGTCAGGAACACAGACGATCCCTGCACCTCCACCGCCTTGACGAAGGGCAACGCTTTGGTCGCCTCGATGTTCGGGCTGACGGCTTCGAGCTTGACGACGTCCCCTCCCAGGGTCCTCTTCAGGTTAGCAGGGGTGTCGAGCACCACTATCTTGCCGTGGTCGACTATGGCGATCCTGTCGCAGAGGCGGTCGGCTTCGTCCATGTAGTGGGTGGTGATGATGATGGAGAGCCTCTTCTCCTCGACCAGCTTCTCGATGTACTTCCAGATGTGCTCCCTCGACTGGGGGTCCAGTCCCAGGGTGGGCTCGTCGAGGAAGAGGACCTTCGGGCTGTGGAGGAGCCCCCTGGCTATCTCCAGCCTCCTCCGCATGCCTCCGGAGTAATGCTTGACCAGCTCGTCCTTCCTGTCCCATAGCGCCACCAGGTCTAGCACTTCCCTTATCCTCTCCTTTCTGATGCCGGAGGGAACGCCGTAGAGCAGCGCGTGAAGCTTGAGGTTCTCGTAGCCGGTCAGGAGGTCGTCCGAGCTGGGCTCCTGGAAGACCATGCCGATGGACCTCCTCACCTTCGCCGGCTCCTTCCTCACGTCGAAGCTGTTTATCCTCGCCGTGCCCGAAGTGGGCTTGAGGAGGGTCGCCATCATGTGGAGCGTGGTCGTCTTCCCAGCCCCATTGGGGCCAAGGAGGCCGAAGACCTCCCCCTCGGCGATGGAGAAGCTGATGCCGTCGACGGCGACAAACCCGCCGAACTCCTTGCGCAGCCCCTCCACTTCAACTATCAAGTGTCAGCAGAGGGGCCGACCCGGCCGCCTTAAAGGCCTTTTCGCGCGGGTCAGCCGAATCAATCGCCCATGACTTCGACTATGACCTTCCTGCCCTTCCTCGGCCCATCCAGCTCGACGAAGAAGACAGACTGCCATTGGCCCAGGAGCGGGGCGCCTTCCCTCACCGGGACGGTGATGGATTGGCCCAGGTATGCCCCGGCCAGGTGCGATTGGGCGTTGTCGTCGATCAGGTTGTGGAGCCAGGTGGACCTCCTCGGGAAGTCCTCACCGATCTTCGAAGTGATGTCCCTGATGAGGCCCTCTTCGCTCTCGTTGACGATGACGGAGGCCGTAGTGTGAGTGGACCAGATGAGGCAGACCCCCTGGGCCACCCCGCTCTCCCTTATCGCCTCGGTGACCTCTCCGGTGATGTCGAGAAGCTCCCTGCTTTCTTGGGTGTCGAGGAGGACTTCCTTGAAGGTCGTCTTCAATTCCACTCATGGGCAACGGCCCGGCACGTCTTAATAGCTAGCGCTAATACGGGAAGGTAGCCTTCCCCGTTCTCCTTTACATCGCCAAGATTATTTCGACGCTGGAGACATTGCTCATCGTATTGGTCTCGGCGTTCTTGAGCTGTTCCGTGTCGATCTTGATTTCCTTGACCTTCGCATCGGTAGCGAACCGCTTCCTTGTGATTTCGGCCACGTCCACGGCCGTGCTTATTGCCTTGCCTCTCGCCTTAATGTGAACCTCATTCACTCCGTTCTGGAATAGAGTGAGGCAGGCAAGGACGTAGTTCATCGCAGGCTTCTTTCCGATTAGTACGGTGTTCGGTGCAGACATTTTGAGTCCTTATAGCGTAGAGGCTCATCTTTTAAATGTGTTTCTACGGCCATGGCCACGCCGTGCTTTCGTCTCATGCCGCTTGAAGGAGGCTTGGCAGCCCAGGGTCTCATGGGCACCCCCGCAACGGAATAATAGAGGGTCGACTCTTGCGCTGGCCATGCGTGCAAAGTGTCCAAAGTGCAACGCGGTCTTTGAGGTGGAGCCCGGCTTCACCCTTATCCACGTCGGCCCCTACCGCTACATCAAGTGCCCCGCCTGCGGAAAGCGCAGCATGATGAACAACTTCGTGAGTGACCCGGTGACCTGGCCGCCCGAAGAAGACGCGAGTTCCGAGGGCTCCGGCGAGGGGAAGCAGTGAGCTCCCCTCCCCACTAGACTTTGCCGACCTCTCTTACTTCGTAGAACACATGCCTGTACGAAACGGCCCCATGGCCAGGAGGATGAGGGAGGTGAGCAGCAGCGAAGCCACCGCCCCCGCCTGGATGGGCTGCCCTCCGAACACCCATGATCTCAGGGCGCCCACCCCCTGGCTGAGCGGGTTGTACTGGATCGCTTGTGCGAGGAGCGCCGGGTAGGTGCTCTGGATCACAGACAGCGGGTAGGAGATGGTGCTGAGGCCCAGGAAGGTCACCTGGAGCCCGTCGGCGAACACCCAATACCTCTCCCCCCTCTTAGAGAAGAGGTTCAGCACGGCAGCAATCCCCGACAGTCCCATGGACAGGAGAAAGAGGATCGGGACCATCGCCAGCGCCGCCCAAAGGTTCGGATGGGGGAGGATGGCCAGCGCCACGGCGAGGAGTATCCCCGAATAGATGGTCCCGCCCAAGCCTCCAGAGACGATGTGCGCCCAAACGAGGCCCTCGGTGCTTATGGGGAGGCTTAGGTAGTACTGGGTCACCCCTTCGGTGAGGCCGAGGTAGACCCTCCTGCCGACGTCGAGGGCGGCCGCGAACATGCCCGCCATCACCACTCCCGGCACGAAGAAGGCGAAGTAGTTGAAATCCATCATGCCGCTGTACACCAGGCCGAGCACCAGCATATCCGAGAGGTTGAGGGCGATCAGGGTGGCGATGAGCCACTTCGTCCTGAAGAAGTAGGAGACGTCCACCATGACGATCCGCAGCACCCTGCCGAGCTGACTCACGACGACTTCACTCCTTCGACCGCGTGCGAGATGGTGAACATGCCCGCAAAGAGGGTCCCCACGACCAGAGCCATCACCACCGCCGTCGCCAAGTAGGGGTCCAGGAGGAGAGACGACGGGAAGCCCAGCACGCTCCTCAGCAGGTCCGTCCCATAGGTGAGGGGGTTCCCCTCGGGCCACCGCGGCGTAGGCCTGGGGCATGTAGGCCAGCGGGTAGTACATGGTCCAGAAACTGATCAGCAGGGCGCTGAGCCCTGCCACTACGGCGCTGTAGATGTCGAACGACCGGAAGGCCACAAAGGAGAGGGAGACCATCAAGCCGATGATGGCGATGCCCAGCAGCGTCAGCACCACGAGGGTGGACAGGAGGGTCAGGATGGACATGTCCCCGCTCAGCCACATGATCACGGCCAGCGGTGGGATCAGCCTCACCGTGTTCACAACCGCTCCGAGCATGATCTGCTCGAAGAAGAGCTGGTTGCGCCCTATGGGCAGGGAGAGGAGGTACTTCAACCGCCCTTCGTGGGCGCCCTCGACGAAGCTCCTCCCGGCCCACGAGGCCGTGTTGAACAGGATCAGGACCAGGAGCCCCGTCCCGTAGTAGAAGATGTAGTTCGTGGGGGCCACCACAAGGGCCGACAGGAGCCTCCCGTAGACGAAAAACTCGAAGGCGAAGAACACCCAGTAGTACACCACCCATGGGATGGAGTCGAAGGCCTCCCTCAGGTCGAAGCTGAGCAGCGACAGGGTCCTAGGCATCATCGCCATTCGAAAGGCTACCTCCAGTATAGTGGATGAAGATGTCGTCGAGCGAAGGCTCGGTCACGCGCACGGAGGTCACCTTCAGCGACTGGGCCGACGCTTCGCCCATCATGAGCGGAAGCCAGTCCTCCGAGCGGGTCACGTAGGCCCTCAGCCTGTTGTCCGCCTCCTGGAGGACCCTGGCCGTGCCCTCGATCTTCTTCAAGCCCTCCACCATCGTGCCCCCCGCCGCCGCGGCGAACTCGATGTCCACGATGTCGGCGCCCCTGACACTGTCCTTGAGGCTCCTCAGGGTGTCGGTGACCACTTCCTTGCCTTTGCTCATTATGGTTATCCGGTCGGCTAGATACTCAGCTTCCCGCACCTCGTTGGTGGCCACCACCACCGTCGAACCCTCCTTCCTCAGCTCCCGGATCTTGTCCCAGATCATCCGCTTGCCGGCCAGGTCCACCATGCTGGTGGGCTCGTCAAATATGGCGACCTTCGGCTTCTGGATGAACTGCTTGGCCACCTCAAGCCGCTTCCCCTGGCCCCCAGAGAGCTCCATGAATCGCTTGTCCCTCGAGTCCCAGAGGTCGAACTCGTGGAGGGCCTTGTCCACCACCTCCTTCCTCCTCGCCCCCTCAAAGCCGTAGATTGAGGCATGGAAGGACAGGATGCCCCTCGGCTTGTGCCGCCAGAAACCCCTGGGCTCCTGGAAGGAGATCCCCACCACCTCCCTGACCTTCAGTGGCTCCTTCACTATGTCGTAGCCCATCACCTTC
>CAVYVS010000020.1:0-91375 GCA_963772005.1 uncultured Nitrososphaerota archaeon
ATCGTCCTGCTGGCGCTGCTCAACGACGGCGCGATTCTCTCGATCGCCTATGACCGCGTGCGCTACTCGGACAAACCGGAAGCCTGGAATATGTGGCTCGTGTTGGGCATAGCCAGCGTGTTGGGCATAGCCGGCGTCATCGCGTCGTTCGGCTTTTTTATCTGGGCGAACGGGTCTTTCACCTGAACCGCGAGACCATTCAGACGCTGATGTACCTGAAACTCTCCGTGGCCGGGCATCTGACGATTTTTGTCACCCGGACCCGCGGCCCGTTCTGGTCCACCCGTCCGGCGCCAGTGTTGCTACTCGCCGTGATCGGCACGCAGATGGTGGCGACGATCATCGCCGTGTTCGGCATGGGCCTGATGCCGGCGATCGGCTGGGGCTGGGCGGCAGTGGTGTGGGGTTACGCGCTGGCCTGGTTCTTCGTCAATGACCGCGTGAAGCTGGTCGCCTACCGTTTTCTCGACCGGACCCAGCCGCTGGCGGCCGCCCGCGCGTGAGGAATGCGACCGTGCCAACCCGCGAGTTTGATTATCATCCTTCCAAGGAAACGGCGCTGGAACGCTGCCGCGCCTACATCGTTTGCCAGCTGCGGGGCCGGAAGCGGCCGTTGAAGACCCGCGGCCACCGTCCCGCGGGACCCGCGGTCACCATTTCTTACGAAGCAGGAGCCGGCGGGCACGAGGTGGCGCACCGGCTCGCCGGAGTCCTGCAAATGACCCAGCCGGCCAGGGCCGCCCGCTGGACGGTTTTTGACCGCGAGCTGGTGGACGAGGTGCTCGCGGAACATCACCTGCCGAAGGAGCTGGGCCTGCTCATGCCGGAGGACCGGCGTTTCTATATCCAGGACATCCTGGACGACCTGATGGGGCTGCGCCCGCCGTCGTGGGTGCTCGAGCCGAAGATCGCCGAGACCGTCCTGCACCTGGCGGATGCGGGCCATGTCATCCTGGTGGGCCGCGGGGCGAGCATCATCACGGAGCGCATGCCCAATATCTTTCACGTCCGGTTGATCGGATCGTTGCCGAAACGCATCGAACGGGTGCAAAGGCTGCAGAAGCTCACGCCCCAGGCGGCCGCCAAGGCGGTCCGCAATGAGGACCGGGGACACATCCGCTACGCCCGGGTCCACTTTCACACCCGCCCGGGCGACGACCACCTGTACCACCTGATTCTCAACACCGACCACCTACCGGTCCCCGAGGCCGCCCGCGTGATCGCCGATGCGGCCCGTGGATTCTTTCAGCGGGAGATGGAACCGGGGACTTGAAGCGCCCGCCGGGCGGCGGGGCGCCCGACGAAGCCCTTTTCCGCGTCTGACATCCCGGTCCAAGGACCGGGATTGCACGCGGCGGTGGAATCCGGGATACCCTGCAGCCATGGGCGCATCGTCGGAGGTTCGGCTGAGCCGCGAGATGCGGCTGTTGGACATCACGATGATCGGCGTGGGCGCGATGATCGGCGCCGGGATTTTCGTGCTGACCGGCATCGCGGCGGGGGTGGCGGGGCCGGCGCTGCTGCTGGTGTTCCTGCTGAACGGCTTTGTCACCCTGTTCGCGGCGGCGGCCTACGCGGAGCTCGGGTCGTCGTTCCACGACGCCGGCGGCGGCTACCTGTGGGTGAAGACCGGCCTGAAGGATCCGCACGGATTCCTGAGCGGCTGGATGTCGTGGTTTGCGCACGCGGTGGCCTGCTCGCTGTACGCGCTGGGCTTCGGCGCCTATTTCAAGCTCGTGCTGCCCCTGCTGGGGATCCACCACGTGGATCCGCCGTTGATGGGCCTGGACAAATGGCTGGCCGTGGGCGTGGTGGCGCTGTTCGCCTACATCAACTATCGCGGGGCGTCGGAGACCGGTGGAGCGGGCAACGTGGTGACCATCGCCAAGATCGCGGTGCTGGCGGTGTTCATCGGATTTGGGGTCACGCTCACGCTGGCCCGGCGCAACTGGCAGGCGACCTTCACCCAGGATTTTCTCCCGCACGGCTTCGGCCACGTCTTCATCGCCATGGGGCTGACGTTCATCGCCTTCGAGGGCTACGAGATCATCGCGCAATGCAGCGAGGAGGTCCGCGCGCCGGAGCGGAACGTGCCGCGGGCGATCCTGCTCTCGCTGCTGATCGTCGTGCCGATCTATCTGCTGGTGGCTTTCGCCGCCCTGGATCTTGCCGCTCACGGCTGCCGATGAACGGACATATGACCCTGAGGAATAGCTCCAGAGCTTGGCCCCGTCGAGGCATTGAGGGCATAGAAGCTCCCGTCAAATGAGCCGACGTAGACGGCGCCGCCACTGACGGTCGGGGAAGAGACGATGTCGCTCGACGTGACATAGCTCCATATCTTGGTGCCCGTGGAGTCGTTCAAGGCATACACGTTGTAGTCGTTGGAACCGATGAAGAGGACCCCGCCGCTGATGGCTGGGGAGGAATTTACGAGCCCGCCCGTCGTGTAGCTCCAGATCCGGGCTCCCGTGGAGGCGTTCAGGGCATAGGTGACGTTGTCCGTCGAGCCGATGAAGGCGACCCCGCCGACCACCGCCGGGGAGGAGAGTTCGATATCTCCCGTCGCATAGCTCCAGACCTTCGCTCCCGTGGAGGAGTTCAGGGCATAGGTGTAGCCGTCATTCGAACCCACGTAGACCATCCCCCCGACTACGGCAGGGGAAGACTGGACGAACCCACCCGTCGGGTACTGCCAGATTTCGGCTCCGGTCGTGGCGTTGAGGCCATAGACCAGGCCAGTGTACGAGCCGACGTAGACCACCCCGCCGCTGACCGCCGGGGATGACTCCACGCTGTTGCCCATGGTGTAGTTCCAAACCTTCGCCCCCGTCGAAGCGTTCAGGGCATAGAAGCTGTAGTCGTCCGAGCCGATGTACACGAGCCCGCCGCTCACCGCCGGCGATGAAGTGACATACGAGCCCGTCTTGTAGCTCCAGAGCTTGGCCCCCGTCGAGGCATTGAGGGCATAGACGCTGCCGTCCTCCGAGCCCGCGTAGACCACGCCGCCGACCACCGCCGGAGAAGAGAAGAACTCGCCGCCAGCCGTGTAGTTCCAGGTCAGCGTCAAAGGGGGAAGGACCGCTTCGGTCGTCGTCCCGGTGTGCCCAAGGTTCGAGCGGAACATGGGCCAGTCTGTGGGGGCGGCGAATGCGCTGAGCGTACCCAGGCAGATGGTCGCCGCCAGGAAGACCAGCAGGCCCCTACGCAGAAGCTTCACAGCCAAAGCCCCATAGTCCGAAATAGGCACGTGTCGGATTTACAGATTCCGGTTTGATGACCAAGCGGCCACCCCTCGACGGATGGAGCCCCGGCTCCAGACGCCCCCGACTCGATGAGTTCTTATCGGGCTTCCCTTCACCTGCGAAGTATCTTGATCGTTGGCCTCCCGCTCTCTCCGATGGAATCCACCATCTTCATGGTCGCCGTCCTTCTCTGGGTTCTGAGCGAAGTGGTGGGCGCCTCCATCGTGCCGGCGCTGAGGCGGCAGGGGAGCAAGGTCGAGAGGAGGAACCGCGGATCGAACGCCCTCATATGGATAGGGTGGGTGGTCACGTTCGGGCTCTCTGGGGCCTTCGCCGGCGCGGGCATCCTCATGATGCCGGGATGGGCGTTCTACGTGGGCACAGCGCTCATCCTCGCGGGGATCGCGGTCAGGCAGTGGGCCATAGCCGTCCTGGGCCGCTACTTCTCGGGTGTCATAGGCATCCAGGAGGGCCAGAAGGTCGTTGATTGGGGGCCCTACCGCCTGGTGCGGCACCCGTCCTACACAGGCGCCCTCCTGCTGCTTGTTGGTATCGCGACGGCGCTGGGGTCCTTCGCGGCCACCCTAGCGGCGGCGGTGTTCGCGCTGGTCTACGGCCACAGGATGCTCGCCGAAGAGAAGGTCCTGCTTTCGGAGCTGGGAGATAGCTACGGCAGCTACATGAAGCGAACGAAGAGGGTCATCCCCTTCATCGCGTGATCCTCCGCGCTTCTGCAAGCGGCCGGGCCGAGGGCAGCGAGGAGCGCCAATGAAGTGTTTGTCATGATTCCTTAGCCATCGGTCAACCCTTCCCCTGCATGCTTTGTTAAGAGCCTCTGGGGGCTCGCCATCTGGGGCGAACATGCCAAGAGCCAGAGCCGCCATCCCGAAGGAGGTCAGGCCCATAATTGCCATCCTCTCGGCCATGGAGGGGGACATGCTGCGGGAGGGTTTGAGGTACAGGTCCTTCGGCAGCAGCGACATGGTGACCGCCTACATGATCGGCCGGGAAGACTTCAGCGACCTCCACCAAGAGAAGGAGCCCAAATGGAAGTTACCCCAGGGGGTGGCCACCATCCCGGGAAGGAAGGGCCCCTGCCGGCCCATCCTCGTCGTCTTCATGGGGAGCATGACAGCCAGGACGTCCTCCTCCTAGAGGCGCTGGAGTACCTGGCGGCCAGGTGCAGGAAGGTCACCAAGTACGTCATCTTCCACGCCGCGTCCTGGAGCGCCTACGCCTGGGTCGCCCATAGGGAGGCCTTCTCGCTATCCGGCGTCATCCCGATCCTGAAGCTGGTCGGATCGGAGCCCATCCTCCTGGACCCTCCCAGCTGAATCCATTGCCAATCTCTGGAGGTGGACCCGCTCTCCCACGCTTTCCGCCTTTTCGCCGATTTACGCAGCCTGAGTGGGCTCGTCCAGGCGTTTGGGCACACGATGTTCGGCACATTTTTCCTCCCCCTCGGTTGCGAGCTAGAGTTGGTGGTCCCTACCTTCTCGCGATTGGTCCTGCCGGCCGCACCCGTTCATCGGACGCCGCGGTCTCTGGGCCAGAGCAAACGACGTCCCCGGTCGGGACCCCGGTCTGGTAGTTGCAATCTCGGATCATGCGATGCCCAGTCCTTACTTCGAAAGAAAGGCAAGGACCGATTCGTTGAATGCCGATTCGTTCTCCATGTGCGGGAAGTGTGCGGACTTCGGGATCTTGACGGCACTCGCATTGGGGATGAGGGAGGCCGCCAGCTCTCCGATGCGGCCCAGCCATAGCGGACTGCCTTCCCCGTTCACCACAAGGGTCCTGCTCGAGATTCTTCCGATGTGGGCCCTGAACGGTGGAAACTTCGTCCGCAGCTCTGCTATCGTCTTGGCGTTGTCCCTGAACATGGCCTTCGCAGCGTCTGGCATGGCGGAGAACGCGCCCCTTCTGCCCTGGATTCCGTCAACGTTCAGCTCCACCGCCGTATCAACCTGCCCAGCGTCCAATGCCTTCAGGGAGGGGTTCAGCGAGCCGGACTGGAACCTCCTCGCGGCGAGGGCGACCGAGGGGCTGCGAAGTAGGAGCGAGAGCATCTGAGACGTGCTGCCGGCGTCTTCCAGGAGGAGCGTTGAGATGGCGGGCTCGACCAGGACGAGGGAGCGCACCAGGTCCGGGTGGTCGGCGGCGAGGTACGCGGCGATGAAGCCTCCGTAGGAGTGCCCTATGAGATGCACCGGGCCCAGGCCGAGCCCCTCGAGAAGGCCCCGAAGGTCCTCGGCGTTGTTCTCGACGGTGCTGTCGCTGACGTCTCCCTCCCTCTTGTTGGGTGCGGCGTAACGCCTGCTGTACGAAATAGTGGTGAACCTCCGCGAAAAGGCCTCCACCTGCGAGGCCCAGGCACGGTAATCCGTAGGTATCCCATGGGAGAAGACAACAGGATCCCCTCCGCCCTTCTTCTCGTAATAGAGGTTGATCCCATTTGTCTCGAATGTAGGCATGACACCACCGCCCCCGCTCGCCGCTATTTATCGCTCCATAAGGAACCGTCATCGAAGCGAGCCGACGGCCGGCGAATGCCCAATAGGTCCTACAACTGTTGGAATCAGGGCACTGAGCATGGACCTGCGGAGGAGATGGGCCGACATTCGAAGAGGGTACGGTGGAGCTGACAGGATAGGTGCAGCCGGCAGAAGCAAATCCTCTTCGTTTCAGTATAGGTTGGCGTCCGAGCCAAACTTCTAAAGGCTCCTTCCATCAGGGAACAGGTGCCGATTGGGTTGAACGAGTTCACTCTCACCTGCAAGAATTGCCACCGCGAGTTTGAAGTCAGCACATTACAAAGAAAGCTCGTCATTCCATGGTTTCTGTTCGGAAAGGTGCCGGGGCTCCGCTGGTACCTTACCCGCTGCCCTTACTGTCGCGGGAAGAGCTACAACCGCCCGTCAAGCGACGACTGACCCCGGGCGCGGGCCCGGACCTGAGAAGAATGGGCTGACGACATGGTCCATGGGTTTGGGTTGCCGCAGCAGCTACTCCAGACCGATTCCTCGGAGTGACTCCTGGAAGTGTGGCTCCTCCCTGAGACTCTCGAAGAAAGGCTTGTTGACGCTTTCGGGCAAGGAGCTGCTATTATCCCTGCAGGCCTTGTCGAGCATCTTTAGGGCTTTCTCCTTGTCGCCGAGGGCTCCGTATGCGACCGCGAGCCAAGTTCCAGGAACGTACTCCTCATGCCGACGCCTTCTTCAGCTCTTTGAGCATCTTTTCCGCGTCAGTCCTCCTATCCGCTGCCATGTAGGCCCAGACGAGGATCGCCCTGTGTTCCGCCAACCTCCCTAGGCGGAAGGCGTGCTCGATCTCCGATGTCCCTTCGATGATGGAACCCATAGAAACGAGGATCTCTCCCCTCGAGAGGAGAGCATAATAGAACTCAGGGTTGTCCTCCAACACGGACTCTACTTGCTTCAATCCTTCTTCGCGCCTTCCTGCAAGGAAGAGCGCCCATCCTACGTTGGTCCCTATTACCGCGGAGAAGGGGTCCAGCTTCGCCGCTTCCTCCATGTGCCGCAGGCTTTCAGCCCATCGCTTCTGCCCTTGCAGGATCAGGTTCGCATACCAGTGATGGGCTGTGGCGTAACTTGGGTTCAGGTCAATGGCGCGCCTGAACTCCCTTTCGCTCCCCTTCCAGTCCCAGTCTCGAAGGATGAGGACGGTGGCCATCGAAGCGTGAGCTTCGGCGAGTGCGTCGTCGATTTCAATGGCCTTGGACGCATACTCCCTGACCTTCGGCCATGCCGCCGCCGGCGATAGGAAGCCCCAGTTCTCCAGGAGGGCATAGCAATCCGACAGGCCGGCATAGGCCGCTGCATAGTCCGGATCCCGTTTGATAGCCTCCTCAAAGTAGGCTATGGCCTTCTGGAACGCCTCCTGTCCACGCTCGTTCAAATAGTTGCGGCCCTTCAGGAATAGCAAGTAGGCTCCTGTGTCCTTGGTGGGCGCGCTCTGCAGCCTTTCTCTTTCGTCGCCAAGGACCTGTAGCCGAAGAGCTTGCGCGACGTTCCTGGATATGTCGCTCTGAATCGTGAAGATGTCCTCCAGGCTTCGTCGTAGGTCTCCGCCCAGAAGTTCCTGTCCTCCAGGGCGTCGATCATCTGAATCGTGATGCGAACCTTGTCGCCAGCCTTCCTGACGCTTCCTTCGAGGATCGTCCCGGTCCGGAGTTCCTTGGCGATCTCGGTCACTGGCTTTGGGTCAGTTGCGTAGCGCATCACCGATGTCCTGGATATCACGCTGATTTCCCTGATCTTTGATAGCGTCGTGATCAACTCCTCGGTCAGGCCGTCCGCGAAATAACCTTCGTTCGGGTCGGGGCTCATGTCGGCAAGGGGGAGGACCGCGACCCTGCGCCTGTCGAGTTGTCGAGCCGCACCAGATTCGACCTTCTTCATCCCCCAAGGCAGAACTACATCGTAAACGTCCATCGGTTCAGTAACGTTCTTCAATTGCCTCGATTCGAGCCTGACGAGAGGGTAGGGAATCCTGTTCTGAATGTGGGACTTCACCTGCTCCGAGATGCAGATTCCGCCGGGCGAAGCAAGAGGTTCGATCCTCGAGGCAACGTTCACCGTATCGCCTAGTATGTCGCCTCCCTGATGCACGACATCCCCGACGTGGATTCCTATTCTGATTTGTAGTTTCTCGCCCCGCTCAAGGCCTAGGCTGTGGACACTGCTTTGTACATCTATGGCACAAAGCGTGGCCTCGAGAGCGCTTTCGAATTCGACTAGGAAGGCATCGCCGATAGTCTTCACCTCGCGCCCTCTGTGCTTTGCGAAGATGGGTCGGAGAAGCTCTCTGTGCTCTTGAAGTAGTTCTAGGGCAAGAGACTCGTCCTTTTGGCCCAATGCTGTATACCCTACTATGTCCGTGAACATTACCGCCGCGAGCCTTCGCTCCCCTGGGGACAAGTTGCCAGTCAAATTGAATTGGAGTGAAAGATAAACACTTGTGGGATTATTGAGCGGCCTGATTTGACCTTCGACGGCGCCGCCAGCTTGACATTGGACGTCTGTTACGACTTGAAGAGGAGGACATCATAAGCCGTCGATCTCAATCAAGGCGTGGGCCTGCGGAAAAGGAGCCTGCCAAACTCAACCGGCTGCCGAGAAATGAATCGAAAACGCCGAGTGCTCGGGGAAGCTATCCGAAGAACTCCTTCGGGGTGACGCAGATTTCATACTTCAGCGGCGTGAAAGGCAGTTTGGCCTTGGCCACTTCCGAGAACCACACCCTGCCCGCTTCGTTCAGCCATTCGTATTTGTCGACATGGAATATGTAAAGGACCGATGCGTCCTGCGGGAAGTACGGACCGTCTATCTTTCCTCCAACCTTCTTTTGAATCCGCGCCTGGATGTCATCTAGCTTCGCAAGGTCACCCTTCAAATTGTCGCCATCGTAGTCGCCCTTCCAGATGATTATCATCGCTCAGGCGCAGAAGCGCTAAGGTATTTATCGGTTCTCTCATATCAAATGTCTAGGGGGTTCGCCTCCCACCTTCCGGCTCATCCGAGTCCAAGAGAGAAGTAGCATCCAATGGATTACGATGTCGAAGGCCGAGATAGCGACAGACGTAAGGCGAGCATCCGAACCAAGTTTCAAAACATGGGCTTGGGCCTGCGAAGATGGGCTGATGTGCGCGCGGGGTTTCTTGAGAAGTTTAGGGTGGTAGGCTCGGGGATGAAAATTGCTTTATCGCCGGGGGGGGGGCTCCGGGCTAACCTATTTCCTCGGCCGCATCAGGACCGTCAAGAGGATCCCCATCGTCACCAGGGCCACGATGGCATCGGCGCTCAATGTGACATCAGTCACTCCGGATGCCACACCTCCGGCCCACTGGTTGGACACAATCCCGAAGAGCGCCCAGACGATGACTAGGCCATAGGCAGGGTCCCTCCTCGTCACCAGCAGCAAAAGGGTGATTGCCATGGCCACAACGGTGACGAGCTGGGCCCACGTCGTAGCGGCGATGCCTAGCCCGCTCCAGTTGATCGATACGAGGGCAGAGGATACGTCAGCGATGGAGGCTATTGTTATCCAGCCGAGGTAGACGCTGAAGGGGACGTGGACAGCCAGCTTCTCAGTGTTAGAGGCAGTGGACTTGCCTATGCCCAGCCTGAGATAGATGGCAAGGAGCGACAAGAGGAGCGCGAATATCAGGATTACTGAAACCGAGATGTATTCGTACTGCCAAAGGAGGAGCCAGCCGATGTTGAAGAGACAGCTTAGGATGAAGAGGTAGCCCACCCTCTCGACGAAGGCGTCGCTTCTGTGGCTTGGCAAGAGCTGGAACACGATGAAGGCGCCCAAGAGCGCGTAGATTACTCCCCAGATCGCGAATGTGAAGCCCGCTGGAGTGACCAGTGTCGGGAATGCCGCCGAGACTTCCGCCGTGTTCACGCCACCGAGGAGTCTACTGCTTCCTGCTATGGAATTGACGATCAACATGGCGAGATATGCGAGCCCGTTTCCGACCTGCAGGAAAGACGTACTGCGCTTATCCGACAATCTTGTCGCTCCATCTAATGTATCCTCAAGGATATTTCTGGATTTCTGTTGCCGTTGAACACAGAATCGATTCAATCGCGTGACCAATCTTAGGGCATGGGCTTGGGCCCGCGAATAGGCCCAAGGCCACTTACTGGCTGCCTTCTACTTCGTTTGTCTCCTTCTGGCCGCTTTCTTCTTCTTTTTTCTGCTCATCCACTTCGAGCCTGGAATCGACCGTTTGTTGGCTGCCGACATCTTCTTTCTCCTGCTGTTGGCTGCTTCCGACCTCCTCTTTCTTCCTTTCGGCGACCTTGAGGCCAGACAGGAACGTCCTTACTCGTACGTGCGTGAATGCCACCAAGGCATGGACGTGGGGACATCTGCTTCCGTGAGCCTGCCCACTTCTGAGCGTTTGGACGTGCCCGAATTCACGATTCCAACTTTCGTCTCTGTGCTATTGGGAACAACTGGTCAATTGAAAGAGGGCGCCTCTAATAGCGTGCCAGCTGCGAGATCTGGATTAAGTTGCCGCAGGTGTCCTTGAGCATGGCGATAGTCGAGCCGGTCACCTCGGTAGGCGGCATTGTGAACTCGGCGCCGTGGGACTTGATCCGCTCGTAGTCGCCCTTGACGTCACCGGTGAAGAACATGACCGCGGGCAGGCCCTGCTGAAACATTGCCTGCTGATAGGCCTTGGCCGCCGGGTTGTCGTTCAGCGCCAGCTGCAGCTCGATCCCGTCCGGGTCTTCGGGTGAGGCCACCGTCAGCCAGCGATACGGCCCGTTGCTGACATCGGTCTTCTTGGCAAAGCCCAGGACTCCGGTGTAAAAGCGCAGAGCCTTCTCCTGGTCGTCCACGTATACGCTGGTCACTTTGATTCTCATTACCGATCCTTCCTGTAACGTCCCCGGTCTGCGCCGCATCATTCATAAAAACTGAACTGGCGAACCTTCGATGAGCCAAGGCTCAGCGACCCGTCTCGTAGGGTTGCGGCGTGCTCAGGCCGCCCCAATCTAGAACGAAAGTGATGCATATAGGAACGCCACAACCCGCAGAATGCAAGCGTTGGGCTGTAGGTGACGACCGCAACTCGTGTTACGAGCGGCACCCCTCTCGTCCTCATTACCCCAATGCGATGTGCGAAAGAGATTCCTGGGCGGCTCTTGCGTGGGCATTGGCTTGGACCTGCGAAAAGGGCTGCGTCTACTTCTTCCCGGACCTGTCCAACGACCGCTGGTGCGAAATCTTCCGCCGCTTCTTGATTATTTCCCACTTTCTGGCGCGCGCAAATGTCATTATCCTTCTTGTGTCCTCCTCCCTCTTAAAGGGGTGGGGAAAAGTCTGAGAGAGCGACTCGTCATTCAGGCTGCATAAGGCCAGGACGAGGACTTGCCTGCCAAGAAATGGATGCCGAAGTTACGCGTGGGGTTTCAGATCCTGTTCAATGCGGTCTAATGAAACAAATCTGGGTCGAGCTTTGAGCCTTGCCACCTTGAACTGCTTGTGAGGACGGTCCGTTAGCCTAGCGCATTCAACCATGAGTGCGATGTAGTACTGATGAAGCCCACCCTTAGAGCCCGACCAGACAGGGTACGATTCCACATGATTTGGAATGCTCACGACCGTGGTTTGGACTCCTTCTCTTTCCCGAAGTTCCAGAAGTCCACCCACTCCGTAATTGGGGGGTCTATGTCGATCTGCCAGAGCAATGCGTTGAGCTCCCCTCTGTGCTGGAGTTCCTCTCCCACCAGCTGCCATAGCATGTCTCGCAAGGTTATCTCGATCGTCCATCTCTTGCCTTTGGGGTCGACTTCGTGCCAGACGACGGCCTTTGCAAGGTCCTTTGTTGAGAGTTTCTCCAGGAAATCCTTGACGAAGGAGTCGATCTTGTGCTCTTCTTGCTCTATCCCGTCGAGTCCGAGACCTGTGCCTCGAAGCGTCTTCCTTTCATCGACCTTGTCTGTGTAGACGTAGAGAAACCACCACCGATAGGCATCCAGCACGTGGGTGAATATATCGAGGATTGAAGGGTACGATGCGCCTCGGTCTCTCGTCAGCTCCGCCTCTGGTAGTTTAGAGATGACTTCGAAGTATCTCTTTCGTACCCACGAATTGTAATGGTACCAATCTCGTATGAGATTGAGTTCGTTTCTGTCGGATGTCCGAGTCTTATCCTCTTCCTTCGGTTTCTCCTCCCTTCCTTCCGTCTCCTGCATTCGCGCAGCCTGTCGTTTCTTTGCGCCTTTAACACTGCTGGAGAAACTCGCTCGGAGTCCGACCAGACGCAGGCGTGACGCTGCCGTTAGTCATCCTTTGGCGCTCTGCTTTGTCCATGTCGCCTAAGTATTCTTGACATCTACTTCGGTATTCACCTGGTAGCTACGCATGAGCTTTGGGCTCTGTCGCGGCGCTTGACGAAGTCGATTGGACGCTGGCGACCTGCATCATCCAGAACTTCTCGCCTGCCAGTTTTTAGCTCTTGGAACGACGTATGAGAGCAACTCACCCAAGAGGTACGGCTTTGACCTGCGAAAGATGGGTCCTGCCATCATGGCTTTGTTGTTGCCGGAGAAGAGATTGCTAACCCTTGGGCGTCAATCTGAAGTTGCGTTCTGAGTGTCAGCAGATGCCACGAACGCCCTCCTCCTCTGCTCCCGGATTACGAAGAACACAACAAGTGCCGCAACGAAAATTCCCAGCCCGATGAAGATGAGGCCGTCTGTTACGTCTCCCGTCAGAAGGAGGAATGCACCAAACACCAGGAGGAGCACCACCAGGCCCGCGGCCATCGTTTGCATGCCGAATCCCCCTTCTCGGCGAAGTGCTTCCACCTTGTCCAGCGGGACCTGAGAACGCATATTTCACATGACGCATTCGGGGGATTTAGGCTAATCGGAAGAGGATCCTAACTCGTGGGCTTGGACCTGCGAACGGAGCGCGAACGAGAGCTATGGGCTACTTCTTCGCTCCTTTCTTTTCGAGGGCCTTCAGCTTCGCCTCCAGCTTCTTCACCTTCGCCTCGAGCTGGTCGACCCGCTCCCTCTCCCCTGCCTTGAGCTTCCTCTTCTCCTCCCCCAGGGTCTCGTCCACAGCCGCGGCCTGGCTCTCCTCCGCCAGCTGCATCCTGGTCTCCAGCTTCTCCAGCCTCTGCACCAGCTTTTCGAATTCTGACGGCATGGTTCTTCGACTTGACTGGTTGACCCATTCTATTAGAGCTTTGGGACCGAATGGTGAAGTCGCCGCGTCATCCTCATCTTGCCAGCCGGGCCATCAGCGCCGCGGCCAGATCGAGCCTGGAGTACGGTTCCTTTTCGCGTGACCAGGTCGAGAATCCACCGGCAATACGTCAACGGCCACTGCGGCACCGGGAGGGGTCCTTCGTTGGTGAGGGAGCTGACCAACTGACATGACGACGTCAAGCCCGGCAAGCTCTATAAGCGGCAAAGGCGGACTCCGTCAAGAAGCACATTTGAACCATGCCGGCGAGGTCGCCGCCCGATTCGACGTCATCTCCGACATCTATGACGAAACAAGGGAGCCGCTGGCTGAC
The DNA here is from genome assembly GCA_963772005.1 of uncultured Nitrososphaerota archaeon. Lineage (GTDB taxonomy): Archaea > Thermoproteota > Nitrososphaeria > Conexivisphaerales > DTJL01 > DATKKG01. Next base: position 13,315 of record CAVYVS010000020.1, read on the forward strand.
GATGCCATGGACAAGGTAAGGGACTTGCTCCTGAGGGATGGCTGCGGCTCCATCCTAGAGGTGGGCGTGGGCACGGGTCGCATCGCCAAGCCCCTCCAGGAGCGCCACTTCGACATGATGGGGGTGGACCTGTCCGTCGGGATGCTAAAGAAGGCAAAGGGCAAGGGCGTGCAGGGACTCGTGATGGCCGATGTCAACCACCTCCCCTCAAGGGGGAAGGCCTTCGACGCGGCGATCATGGCCCATGTCCTCCACCTCCTCGAAAGCCCGCCGGGCGTCTTCAGGAGCCTGGTGAGCGTCGCAAGGAAGGACGTGGTGGTCCTGGTGAGGAAACGAGACGCGGGGCCGACCAGCGGAGACGGCCTCCCCAAGATCAGGGAGGTCTATCGGAGGATCGCCGCCGAGATGGGGCAGCCGATCTCCGACAGGCGCGGGCTATGGCGTAAGAAGGAGGTTGACTTCCTTTCGAACTTCCCGCCCGACGAGCTCGTCACCGTGCAAGATGTGGAGTTGGACACGACCGTGGGCGAGAGGCTCTCCTTCCTGGAGAAGCGCCCCTACAGCTGGGACCGGGACATCCCTGACGAAGTCTTCCGCAGGGCGATTCGGGAGGTGCGGTCGACCGTGGACGTCGACAAGAGGATCAAGCTCAGGAGGGTTGAGCAGGCCGCCATCTACTTCGTCAAGGGCGATAAATGGCCCGGGAAGCTTGGGCAGCCCAAGGGCTGGAGCATGCGCGCTCCCAGGTCCACGAATTCGTCAATGGTAGGCTCAGCTTCAGAGGGAGGGACGGCACACTAACGAAAGATCGGCGGGAACCGTCGCAACCCCCGAATAGAGAACAGGGACGTCGGCCCACTTGCCTTGACCGATGAATGGGGAGCGCCGGCGGCCATGACCACACAGAAGAGGAGGCAGAGAGCTCCAAGGACTCTCCTCCGGGGCCGAATCATGCTCTCGCAATCGCTATTTCGACTCCTATCCTATTCGAATCCATTGCTGCGAACGGCCATGTCGATTCCCCTTTCGAAACCTCCGGTAGTCCTTCGATTTAGAAAGAAGAAGCTCGGTCGTCATCTATGCGGTCCGAGGTTGGGGCGTGGTCACGGCCGGAGGCGGGGATTCGGGCAGGGAGAAGAAGGAGACTATCTGCAGTATCTCGGCTACCAGCAAGACCACGAAGCCCACGAGTATGATGGAGGTGGCGGCCCCGATCAGGTAGAGGAGGGCCGTCGTGTCAAACATCTTGACGTTCAGCTTGGTGCCCATGGTCCAGTAGCTCCTCCTGAGGAACACCGCCGATACCACGAGGGCGATCCACATCACCACCAGGCCGAGGATGACTGAAAGGACCATGGAGACGAAGTCCCCGCCGGCGAAGGTCGCGGGGGGCATCGAGCCGATGCTGGAGAAGTTGAAGCCGAAGTAGTGAACCACTGAGGCAGCTATGAAGAGCCCGCCCACCAGGACCCCGGCGATGGCCGCCAGCACGGAGTAGAGCATGTTGTTGAAGATGCTCTGGTCCGCCAGAGAATCGGAGACGTTCTTGACCGCGAAGAGCACCATTATGAAGCCCGCGAGGGCCAGGACCCAGCCGACCGATGGGATGGCCGAGAGTATGATGAGGATGGAGCCGACTCCCCCGAGGGTCTTCGCCGATGAAAGGGTCATCGAAGATACCTCCTCGCATCTAGGCCAGGCCGGTCCGGACCTGGGGTTTCCAGGTCAGGGCCAGTATCCCGCCTATGACTCCCAGGATCCCGCCCACGAAGAAGCCTCCAAGGCCTAGGAAGCTGACGACCGAGAAGATTATGATGAGGGCGCTCCACATGCTCTTGCTCTCCATGTTCCTCTGCAGCATCAGCGCAGAAGCCAGCACTATTATCCCCGAGACCAGTCCCAGGACCCCCATGGTGCCTATGAAGCCGGACACCAGGCCCGGCAGGTTGGCGACGTTCGCCGGGGCGCGCATGCCCGAGTAGTCTACGTTGGGAAGGATCCAGGCCGAGAAGCCGGTGAGCAGGACTCCGCTCAGAATGATCAGGACGCCGCCCACGAGGGCGAGCGTCGAGGCCGCGTTCGGATAGCCGTATGACGTCGTTTGGGTCATTTCTATCTAACCACGGACCACCTGAGCGGCGGTGGGGGTAAATCGGTTCGCTGCTACGGTCCTGATACCATCCCCCTAGTTTGGTGATACGAACCTGATACGGTCCCTGCTGGCATCGCTTCTGGGGACAGAGCCGGATTGAGATGACCGCTCGATCAGTCTGTAGCTTCCCCTGTCCCAGATCTCGACCATGCGTCGCTTCGCCCAATGCCAGGATGGGAAGTCGATGCCTCCACTGGGGCGGAAGGCGGGAGGTCTAGCGCCCGAGGATGGCCCGGAGGAGGCCCAAAGTGCAATCCCTGGCCGAGACGAGGAAGGTGTGCTTGATGTCGGCCCCGGTCGAAGCCATGCGTGAGAGCCTCTGTATCCTGAAATAGATGGGAGGGTGCGGGTCGAACCTGAGCCAGTCCAGGAGCTTCACGCCCCGGGAGTAGCGCTCGTAGTAGAGCTGCCGGAACCCCATGTCGGTAAGGGCTTCGGCCAGGACGCCGGGCTGGCCCAGGTTCATGGCCGATTCGGTGTCTGCCCTGGTCTCCAGCACCTTCCCCACGCCATAGATGATGGCGAAGACCAGGACGTAGTAGAAGAACCCCAGGTAGAGCAGCAGTGGGAGCCAAAGGTAGAGCCCCCCGACGTAGAGCAGGAAGGTCACGAAGAAGAGTATTAGCGAGTCCCTCCCCTTGATGTGGCCCATCTCATGGCCAACGACCGCTGAGAACTCGGGGTCGTCCAGGTCCTCCAGAGAGCCGGCGGTGATGCTGATGGCGGACCGGCTTGGGGAGACGCCCGTGGCGGCCGCGTTGGCGGCCACGTTGTTCATGATGACGATCTTCGGGACTGGGAGCCGGAAGCGGTCGGCCACCCCCTTGACGAGGCCGTAGACGTCCCTCGTGACTATCCTGACCTCCCCAGGCGGCGACCTGAAACCCGAACTCGCGAGCGCCTCTTGGACCGCGGCCGTGGCCTGGGATGCGTCCTGCGCGTCGAGCGAGAGCGCATCTTCGAGCTTCTCAGTTGTGTCAGGAACGAAGTTCTTCGCATATTTCGTGATCCACTTCTTGGTCTCGGCGGAGACGGAGACGCTGACGACGGTCACCTTCGGTCTCGCTGCGGTGGGGCGCACCTTCCCGACCCCGAGGGCCAGCCGGTCCGAGACGAAGAGCGCCAGGAGCTGGATTCCGATGACGGCGAAGATCGCCACGTCGCCCAGCAGGAAGAAGAGCACGAAGCTTGCCGCCATGATCAGGAGATAGAGGTTCACCATGTTCCCGGTGAAGATCTTCTTCATGACCGCCCTCCATATCCTGTCGGAGGGGTTCGGGACGTCGCGCACGCCCTGCCGGAGCCCCGCTGGAGAAGATGAAGTAGAGGCTGGTCATCTTGGCGCTCACCAGAAAGGACGTGGCCAGGACCTCGATATCGTCGGCCACTCGCCTGCAGACCCTGACTTCATCCGCATCCCCGACGTCTAGCTCCGGGAACGAAATGGAGACGGAGCTCGGCCCTATTGAAAGGCGGGCATAGGTCTCGGGGGCCGGCGCGCCGGACCGCGTCCTGTTCGGGGACGTAAACACCTTCCAGGACAGCTCCACCCTGTCCCCTGGGGGGGACCGCCACTCCTGATACGGATGGCCGGCCCTTCCCCGGCCCGCCTCCAGGTAGCGTACCTTGACGAAGTCGGCCATTCCGCGCACCCCTTGAGTCGAGAGGCCCTCCTGGATCGGAATCTCTCTACTGATGGAAGCGGCCGATCCGTCCATCGGGACCTACTCTCGGGCAAGCTCGTACGCTCACCCTCAAATACTTCGTGTTTTCTCGATTGAAGGAGAACTCGGATACGCTAGGCGCAAGGCGTGGGCTCGGGCCTACGAGAAATGGGCCGGTCCAAGTCCGCCGACGCCCTAGGGGTCCGAGTCCGGCCCGGGGGCCCCTGCCCTACCATTCTTAGGCACAACACTATTATAGAGATACCTCCCATGTTCTGTCCAATGTTCGTGAGGGTCAAGAGGATCGCCGGGAGGAGGTATGCCTACCTTGTGGAAGGGGCGAGGGAGGGCGGGCGGGTGAGGCAGAGGACCCTGTGCTACCTCGGGCCCCTCCAGAAGCTGGCCTCCGGCGTCCCCGAAGACGTGAGGAGGAAGGCCGAACGGACCCTGAAGGTGGACTGGAGGAGGGTGAACGACGACATAGGGAGGATCCCCCTCAACTTCGCGGAGGTCCTTGATGCCCGGCGCACGCAGTTCGCCGTCTCGGTCAGGGCGAGGCAGGGAAGGCGCCCGGCCTCCATCGGAGACCTCCCCCGCGTCGAGGGAGAGCTCTCCGCCCTCGCCAGGGTCGCGCGCGCCGGGTTCGCGGAGATGTTCGAGGAAGTCGGAGAGTCAACCTACCGCATGAGGTGACCCTCGCACGAGCCCAAGGTCCGCAGAACGCCCGACCACCGCTGGCAAGAGGGGGCCATCCCAGGGGCCGAAAGGCATTTGTGTCAGAGCTGAGAAAGGAGCCGGGCGAGCTGAAGAGGAAGCTGCTGCTCATCGGTTATATTTCAAGCCGGCTTTCAAGGCGCGGGGGCTCCGTCTTCCTGGTCGGAGGGCAGGCCGTGGAGACCTACACGGCGGGCCAGTACACGACGGGGGACATCGACATCACCACCACCAACCGCGAGCTGACAGAGGAGGTCTTTGCCCAGATGGGCTTCGTGAGGGAGGGGATGGTTTGGCTCAGCGAAAGGCTCGCGGTGGCCGTGCACATAGTGGGGTCCTACCCGTCGAGGACGGAGAAGACCCGCACAATCGAAGTCGGCCCTTACAAGGTGAGGGTCATCGGGGTCGAGGACCTGATAATCGACAGGTTGGGTGCGGCGAAATTCTGGAAGAGCGAGCGTGACTCCGAGCAGGCTTCGGCCCTCTGACCGTGGCTTCAAGGACTCCCTGGACATGGATTACCTTGGAAGAAGGGCGAAGGAGGAGAAGGTGGAGGACCTCCTTCAGAAGGAGGTTGGATACGGCTCGGGAGCCGCCGACGGATAGCTCGCCATCGTCGGGCGCGGAAGCGGTCCTCCTCGATTTCGTTCCGTGGAACGATTTAGACGAAGCCCAGGCTCGACCCCTGGACAAAGGTGGGTCAGCCCCTTCGTGGTTGCTTCCGAATCTTGGCTTCCGCTCAAAGGCATCACGGCGTGGAAGGAGCCTGTCCTGCCTCGCCGTCCTTGAAGCCGCCTCATTGGTCTGGCCAGGCTCGCCCTGGTCGCTCTTGGTCACGCGGCCATCTTCTCGAGCATCCTCAGCCCCCAAAGGAAGACGATGACAGCAAGGACGGCGATGACCCCGAACCCCTCGATGACCTGGACGCTCTGGAAGCTGCCCGCGAACAGGTCACGACTGGCATAGACCGCGTAGGAGAACGGGTTGGCCTTCGCGAGGTCCTGGAGCCAGAGGGGGGCGAGCGCAAGGGGGAGGATGATCCCCGACAGGAGCGAAACCGGCAGTGTTATGGTGTTCAGGGTGGGGGCCAGGGGGTCCTCGATCTTGTAGACCAGGGCGAACCCGTATGAAATGGACGCCATCGAGACCCCGATCAGGGCGTACAGCAACAGGGAGAGCAGGAACCCGCCGGCGTTCACGCTCAGCCCGAATGGGAGGGCCACCAGCGTGATCAGGGCGCACTGCATGAGCAGGACGAGGGCGTCCCTGAGGACCCTTCCCAGGAGGATCGACGCGCGCTTCACCGGGGTCACCAGGAATCGTTCTATGACCCCCGACCTGATGTCGTCTATGAGCGAGAACCCCACGAACGCCGCTCCAAAGAGCGCCTGCAGGACCAAGAGCCCAGGAATGAAGACGTCCACGGTCTTCCCTGACGGCAGTCCAGGGACTCCGCCGAGGCCGTTAAGGAGGGGCATGAAGAACAGCAGGTACATGAGTGGCTGGAACATGCTTACGAAGACGAAGACCGGGCTTCTGAGGGTGTGCTGCAGGTTGCGGACGAACATCAACCTCGTGTCACGCAGAATACTCAATTCGTCCTCTCATCCTCCCTGAGCGAACGCCCCGTGTACTTCAGGAAGACGTCATCCAGGCTGGGCCTTGACAAGGTCACGCTCTGGGCGCTCACGCCCTTGGAATCGAGCAGGCGCAGGAGGTCTGGCATCATCCTCTCCCCGTCCCTGATGATCAGATGCACCAGGTTCTCCCTGGTGTGGATTCCCTCCAGCTTGAAGCTCCCCGCCAGCAGCGTTTCGGCGTTGCGGGCGGTCTCATCAGACAGGAAGCTGAGGACGATGGTGTCCCCGCCGACGTGACCCTTCAGCTCCCCTGGCGTCCCCGTCACCATTATCCTTCCGTCGTCTATGATGGAGATGATGTCGCAGAGCTTGTCGGCTTCGTCCATATACTGAGTTGTGAGGAAGATCGTGATCCCTTCGTCCTTCAGCTTCCTTATCTCCTGCCAGAGGTAGGCCCTGCTCTGCGGGTCGAGGCCGGTGGTGGGCTCATCGAGGAGGAGAAGCCTAGGGTGGTGGATCATCCCGAGGGCGATGTCCAGACGCCGCTTTTGGCCGCCGGAGTAAGACGCGGCCGGTCTCCCTATGAACGAACCCATCTGGAAACGCTCGACGAACTCCGCCGTGTATTTCTTGGCGGTGGCGGCGTCCAGGCCGTAGAGCTGCGCCTGAAGGATCAGGTTTTCCATCCCCGTGGAACCCAGGTCGGCCCCGCCCGACTGGCTCACGCAGCCCACGTTCCTCCTGATTTGCTCCTGCGACTCCCGAAGGTCATAGCCGAGGACCCTGGCCTCTCCGCCGGTCGGCCTCAGCAAAGTGGAGAGCATCTTCTGAGTGGTGGACTTGCCGGCGCCGTTCGGGCCGAGGAAGCCGAAGATTCTGACCCTTTCCGACGGCTAGGTCTATGCCCCTGACGGCCTCGACCTCCTTCTTCCCGCCCTTCTCCTTCGAGACGAAGGTCTTTCGAAGCCCCTTTGTCTCGATAACAAGGTCTCCGCTCATTCCGAATCAGATGAAACGAGCGTCGCGTTCACTCCTTTAGATATGTTTCGTGGAATCGGATGGTACACTTCGACCTGTCGAGACCGAGTTACTGGTCGAAGGCTCCTTTGCGTCTCTCCCATCGTCCACAGGCGCATGTCGCCCGTCTTCGACCCTCCAGGTCAGCCCGTCGGGTTTCGCAGGATCGAACCTATGGTGTCCGCTCTCCAGAAGCTGGAGGCCATCTGTTCCCGTCGGTCTCCGCCGGATGCGTTCTTCTGGAACCCATCCCCCTAGACACTGACGTAATGACCCCAACCCCCTCAGAGGTTGCCAAGAAACGCGGTAGACAGGGCCAGCTGTTCGCGGTCCCCCGCACGCTTCACACGATGCGGAAGATCGTGCTCATCTTCAGGACCGCCTGATCCGAAGAAGGTTCGAGCCTGGTGACCCGAAAGTACCTCTCCTTCCCTGAAGCCTTCGCCTGAGGTACCATCACGATGTCCCCCTGTGTGACAGGGACGCCGTTCAGGGCCAGCTCGATGAACCTGTTGTCCGTCTCGGAGAGAATGGCCAAAGGCATCACCTCTACGTAGTTCGCCGGCAGGGCGCTCACCTTCCTCAGGGTGACCAAGTCGCCCACCGCCACCCTCGCATTCTCCATCGTTATGCGGTCCATCTCTGCCATGGCTTTGGCCACAGGTTGGAGGAGGCCGCCACTTCCGGCCCGGCTGCGCCCTATCCCATGCTCGCCCATCGGAAGGCATTTCGCGACCGTCCTCTTCCTCCCCACTATCTCTAGGACGTCCCCCGGTACGGCTCCCAGGGTCTCCATGGTCCCCTTGTCCAACCAGATCACCCCCCTCCCTGCTTCCCTTTCCGAATCTACGACCATCAGGCTCACGGGGTTGGTGGTCAGCGCCATGGAGACAGCCTCCCTCACTCTACCCTTCATGAGGGAACGGTGTTAGATAGTTGTTTCTACTCGGATGAGCCGCATGTCGAAGTCCAACCTTGTCGTCCCACTTGAAGGCCGCCACCTAGTTCGCGGATCCGGGTGACGACCAGGCTGTCCGCCCATCCTTGGGTCATCAAACAGAAAAAAGGGGTTGGGGGGCCCTTTGTGCCGCCCCCGCAATCTACTGTGAAGAGTTCTGGTCGGCTTCGGTGCCCAGGCCTGGGAGCTCGGGGAACTTGTCCTTCATGTTCTGCTCCGCGACGGCCGACGCCTCCGCGAGTATGTGTTCGGCGTCCTCGTTGGCTGCCTCGAAGTTGAGGGTCAAGCCTCCCAGCTGTCCGGCGTCGACAAGTATGCTGCTGAGCACGTTGTTGATCTCGCCGATCTCCTGCTCTGCCTCGGGCATCACGCCGACCAGGCCGGACTTTACGGCCTTGACCACGGCCATGGCGGGGGCGAGGGTGACCACTATGTCACCCAGCTCCTGGGCGGTGCTGAGCCTGAGGATGATCTGCTCAAGCGCGATCTTGGCGGAGGTGACCAGCTTGGCCATCTTCCTGACCTCGGCGAGCTCGTTGGAGTAGATAGAAGCGTGCTGCATGTCGTGCTTCTGGATGGAGGAGACGACCTTGTTGAAGAGCGCTCCGTCCCTCTCTTTCATCTTGTTGCTGGTGCTCTCGAGCTTGGAGACCTGGACTTGGATGTTGCGAACTGCGGCGTCGATGCGAGGTTTCAGAGGGCCCGCGGGCCTCATTGATTCCTTGACTCTGTCGCCGAACCCTGCGTTGTTCGAGGCGACCCACTTACTACTGAAGTCTGACATACTGAACTGTCCCTGGATGCAATAGGCACTGCGGTAGCTTTAGGCTGGCTGTCACCCTCAGACACTGTCACCGCGGTGACAAGATCTCTGGTGACAGATTGCCCTTTCATGAAATCCGGCGCGACCCCCTGGTCTCGGGTCGCGATACACCCCCCGAGCAACCCTTTTATCTCGCGGCACGAAATCATATCAGTTGACGGCAGTTGTCCGCGAAGAAGGATAAGAAGAACAAGGCCCCCCTTCCGGCGTCCAGCGCGGGCCTCCTGAGGTTCTTTGACGAAGACACACCTGGTTTCAGGGTCGGTCCGGAGGCCATAGTAGGGTTCGGGGTGGCCCTGGTGGTCGCCTCTCTCCTGCTGCTGGCGTACCTCAAGTAGGGCGCCTGTCTCAACCGACCTGACTCTTGGGTCCCGACGTACTCCGGTGTCCAAGTCCGAGCTCCAGGAACATGGCCAGCGCTGCGCCAGCCAAGACGGTGTAGTAAGCTGAGACCCTGGAAACTCGGGCGTAGCCTGCGCAACTTCGACCCTCCCTGACAGGTTGGTGTCGAGCGTGCTGGTATACACATAGGTACCGGGGACGGTGAAAGTATGAGCATACGACTCGCCATATGTCATCCTCCCCGAATCCCAAGACTCCGCCTGGCCTGGCACAGCGGTGACGGTGTGCGTCCCGGATGCTATGCTCGTCCAGTTCACCGTGTCGCCGACGGTTATGTTGACCGTGCCGGGGTTGAAGTTGAAGCCGGGCATTCCCGAACCTTCGATCTGGACCGTCCACGTCGTAGCCGCATGCGTTGAATTCGAAAGGGCCGAACCTGAGGTCGCAGCCAGCGCGAACGCTGCAAGGAGACAGACTACCCAGGGACGGAGGACTGCAGATGCCTTCAATTCCCCTTCACCCTGCCAAATCGAACATGTTTGATTTGCTCCGGCTGACAGTTAAGTTTTGCTTTGACTTGTAATGATGCGCCTTCGATCGATGCCTGGCCGCGGTCGGGGCGGGCGTGTCAGGTTCAGACCTCGTCGCCCGGCTTCAATCGTGAGGGAGAATTTACCGATATCATCAGATTCGCATCATTTATAACTCGAGCGTGCTAAAACACTAAGCTGAGGTCCGCGTTTGGCGTATACCCACCGGCGGGATTCGAAGTTAGTCAGGGCTTCCTTTGTGCTCTTTCTGATGGTGGCCACCCTGTTTTCGGTCGTGTGCCAGCCCAATGCTCCCGTCGCCGCCAGCAGCCCTCCTGGCAGCGATCCCGTCGCCATCTCCAGCCTTGTGGGCCAGTTCCAGGGATACGTCGGAGGCGTCGAGCCGGACAACTACACCTACGTCACATGGACCGCCTACCTCAACGAGAGCGGCATACCGCACTACAACAACTACCTCCACTACAGCCCACCCCAGGACTTCCTCCTCCTCTACTACAACAGCACCCAGAACGGAAACGAGATCGTGGTGGAGGTCTACGGCTATTCGAACACCACCGGCGCATCCAACGAATACAATTACCAGACGTCCGGAGGGAAGCAGGGGCTCATCTTCCAGAGGATAAGCGCGGTGCAGGAGCTCCTCCATCGGGGGCAATTCATGGCGTTCATCATGGTGCTCACCCTGAACCCGTCCAACGACACGGTAGCCAAGTCCACGTTGAGCGACTTCACCCAGAAGTTCGTGAACAACCTGTTCTCCGTCATCCCTGAGTCCACCCAGCCGCCGCCCCAGCCAGTCGTGAACTTCACAGGACAGGTCGTCTGGGGCGTCCAGGCAGGAGACACCCTGAACTGGAGCCTGAACCGGACGACGGTAGCTGGCAACGTGGAGGAGGGAGGGGGGATCTTCCACTACTCGTGGACCATCTCCCTGACCGTGATGGAGGTCTCAAGCGACAACCTCGCCATCCTCCTGAGGTCTCCCCAGAGCTCCCCCTCCGACTTCGACGTCATGCCTACAATCAACCTCACGCTTCCGGCCTACAGCTACTTCTGGTCGAACGTGACCAGCGCCGTCGGTGACCCCGCCTCGGACTCGCCCTACCCCCTCATCTTCCCCATGTACGTCCAGGGGAAGACCATGGAGCAGACCATCGGGTCGCATATAGCTAACCTGCAGTTCACACCAAGCTCCACGACCGTAATGTGCCACTATTCCACCGGCTCGAGCCCCGGGTTCACCCCGGTCACGACGGAGACCGAGGACTTCACCGTGCACATAGGCTCTGGCGTAACGACGGGCGGGAGCTTCATTACAACGACAACAGCCTCTCGATAACGAGGTCGGACAACCTAGCCCTGGTGAACACCAGCTTCGACCTGAGCAGCCGGCTTCCCCCGGCGACTCCCACGCTCACTCTGAAGTCCTCGGCCGGGAACGGGACCATCGGGCAGAGCGTGCAACTTACGGGCACGGTCAACCCGCCGGCATCCGGGGAGGTCACGCTCACCCAGTCGGTCAACGGGTCCGCCCCCCAGTTCGTCGCCAACGTGAGCCTGACGAACGGCGCCTACTCCTACCAGTACAACCTCTCAGCGGCAGGGAACTACACGTTCCAGGCGCGGTTCGTAGGCAACGCCCAGCTATACCCCGCGAACTCTTCCACGGTCACGGTCAGCTCAAAGAAGGCGGCCCCGATCATCCCCGAAGACTACACCTGGTACGCGGTGGGCGGGGTGGTGCTCCTCGTAGCGATCATACTGGCGGCCTATTACATGAAGGCGGTGAGGCCCAGGGCAAGTCGCCGGCGTCAGCCCTGAAGTTCTCCCAGCCGACCCCGTTGCCTATTCAGGCGCCGACGTTCTGCCCATACTGCGGCGCGAAGGTCACCGGGACCAAGTTCTGCACCAGCTGCGGAAAGCAGCTGTGACTCGGAAGGCCGCCTCGGAATCGTGACGCGCCCCATAGCCACAAATCTGAATACCCACACATCCCTTATGTTCGTTTCGTTCGCCGAATGGCAGTAACCTCCTTCGATCCAGTGGTCCGAGTTGGCCAAGTGGCCCTCTCCATACGCCGAGGATGGCAGCGACCTTCACGCCGTCGGCGTGATTGCGTGCTACGGCCCACTTTCGGTCTTCCTTAAATCTGCAAGCCCCCGATAATGCCATGGTTGGTCCTATCATGAACCTGACCACGCACTGGATCTTCGGCTTCGCAGTAGGAATCGGCGTCTTTCACAGCGTCCCCATCGCACTGGTCACAGGCACAGGGACCCTGATTCCCGACCTTGACAGGGAGTATCTGTTCATCGCAAGAAAGGCCATCGGCGACTATCAGCTTCACAGGGCGCTTTTCCACAACTTTTTCGTTGTGGGCCTCCTCTACCTCTTCAATCCGTTCCTTTCGCTGGGCGCCCTTACCCACGTCCTCTTCGACACCCTGACCTCAGCCACGGACCGGGGGGCGGAGCTGTTCTTCCCGCTTACTAGGATCGTTGGCAGTTTCCATTATCTGATCGACGGAAGCCAGAAGGACCATCCCAGGAAGATGGAGTGGTGGGTCGAAGACCCATGGGGGCTCCTCCAGGGCACTTCCGACAGGGACCTTTCAGAACCGACCGACCAGCCATGGAGGAGGTCCTACGGGCCCTTCAGGAACAGCAGGATCGTCGACTGGGGGGTCTTCTTCGGGGCGATATTGTACCTCGCAACTGCTTGCTTTGTGTGGGGGGCCTCTGTGTACTCTACCACCGGCTTCACAGGCTATGCGTTCATCTCTCTTGCAGGCATAGCCATCTTCTATGGCCTTGGTGAAGTGTGGAGGAGGAGGCTTGTCAGGGGCGATATGGAGCGTGCCCAGGTCCAGAACCTGCCCATCCGCGAGCTGCCTCCGCTCGAGAGGACGCCGCTGGACTGGCTGGTGCTCTCCATCCTAGTCTTCGGGGTCGTCGTGTTCATCGTCGGGGCGCTGTACCTGTACAACCCACCCACCCTCCCTGACCTGCTGCCAGAGGGGCTCGCCGCCATCTCGTTCCTGGCGGGGCTGATCCTTTCTTATGTATTCGTAAGGGTAAGGAAGAGCGCCGACCTCGCCATATAGGTCAGATGGAGCTGGGAGGCGTCTCTCTTCTGCGGATGCGCATCTCCTCGCGCAGGGTCCAGGTCCCATCGGCCTGGAGCTCCTCGGCGTGCCACCTGAAGGAGCTTGGAGTTATCTCGGAGAAGATCCACTTCACGGGACGTCCTTCCACCGTCTTGCCCTCGAGGACGATGTCTTCGCCCACCTGGCGACCTGTGAAGGTCTTCACGGCCCCCTGTCCCGGGGAGAGCCAGACGCTGTGCCAGGCATCGATCTTGGGGTCGTAGAACCTGACGGTCGTCCCTTCGGGGACAGGCCTGCCGGTCTCCTCATCGATGGACATCCAGACGTCCTGGACCGCCCTGCCGCCGAGGATCCATCCCCAGTGGAGCTCCCCCCTCGACTTGACCCAGGTTCCGTCCGGCTCGAGGTACCGGTCCTCAAGGATGTCCCAGTCCCCCACGAACCGGCCGAAAAGCGCCAGCTTTTCTGCGTACTGAGGGTCTGGCCCCTTCGCCCCCAGCCCATCGATGGGCCGCATTCCGCTCAACTATATCGACCTCCTATGTCTTCGAAGGGCTCCGGATATATCACGTTTGGGTCTTTGGCGAAGGATCACCTTGACGACAGCTCCTTCGTGTTCCTCACGGGCTCGCACCCGAAACCGGTCGCCTCACCACAACGCTTAAACCGCTATCTGGCGCTTAACCATGTCGTCGCAGGGGAGCTCAAGCACATGAAGCCCGGGGTCGCCAACAGAAGGGTAGTCACGCCGACCCGTGTGATGGGCGTCGTAGCAGTCGTAATTGCCGCCGTCCTCTGTGTAGCATTCTTCGGGTCGATCACGGCCCCTGGCGGATTTCCCCTTCCACAGACCGGGGTGAAGGTCTTCCTCGCCCCTGCCCTGCCCTACAGGCAGATCACGTCCGGGGGCTGGGACGACAGGTACCCCGTCTGGAGCCCCAACGGGTCCCTTGTCGCATACGTTTCTGACAAGGGGGGCTTGTGGGGCGTCTGGGTGATGACCGCGTCGGGCGGTAATCAGGAGCAGGTGTCTATCAAGGGCCTCCTCGCGATGTATCCTGCATGGAGCCCGGATTCCTCCTCCATCTCGTACTGGGTGATGGACGGAACCAGCGCGCGCATCGAAGTCCTCAGCCTGGCCACTGGAGTCACGACGATGGTCGCTGCTGCAGGTGTCGGTGCCCTGCCGGCGCCTGCCTCCATGGAGCCCAGACGGAAGCAGGGTGCTCTTCTACGGCGTGGAGGGGACCCCCCAGCTCTTCATGGCGGACGTCGCGGCCGGGTCCTTGTCGGTGCTGGCCAACGTCACAGGTCCCTACTATGGTTGTTCCTGGGTCAACGATAGCTATGCCCTCTACACCTCGGCCGTGGGCACCGATCCGAGCATCCAACTTATCGACGTCAATACGGGCACCGCCTATCCCTTCCTTTCTTCCGGTGGCGTGGCCTACGTCTCACCCGCCGTCGGCCCGGGTTCGTCCGTAGCGTACTTCTCGGACCAGGTGCCGAGCACGATGTCGAAGGCGCCCTCCATCAACTCTGGCTATGGCTTCGACATTTGGCTCAGGACCGTCACCGATTCGACCTCCACGTATCAGTACCTCATGAGCAGCGGAACCTCCTGCGGAACGGACGACATGGAGCCGGTCCCCTTCGCGCCCGGCATAATGGACACCGGGTACGGGATCAGATGGAACAACAACTCCACCATGCTCGTCTATCAGTGCAACTGCAGCGTGATGGGAGAGCGCATCTACCTCTGGAACGTCGTCAACCAGGCGATCTCGACGGTCGGCCCTGCCACCGGATGCAACACCTTCGAGCCTTCTTGGAGCCCAGACGGTTCCCAGATAGCCTTCAGCTGCAACATGAACGGACAATACCACATCTGGGTCACGAGCTTGTCCGGCATGGCTGAATCGGCAGTGGTCGCGGGTTACTGATAACGGACATAGAAGAGGCGGACCCTTAAGGTTCGGGGTCAGCTTCGAGTAACTTATCATCTTTTCTCATGCCACCTTGCTGCCGGATGCTGTGGCATCACAAGGCAACATATGAAGATCCGCGGAACGTCTTGCTGACTTGGCGGAAGTCGACGCTCGGACGCCACAAGGGAGGCGGACGGGGAACTGCAGCCGCAGTCCTTCTTCAGGCTATTGTCTCTCGCCGGGTTCCATCGCGGGCACGGGGCCGGGGTAGTTCAACACGAAGATGTGGAAATAGCCGCCCGAAAGCGCCGAGAAGGCTAGGTCGAACGTCGTCGGGGCTCCATGAAGGAGAGCTGATGCTCGAGTTCAGGGGGCCCATGGGCGCCATGGTGGAGGTCCGATTGACGGCGTCCCAGAGGTAGAGTCCCAAGCCGTAGGGGGCATAGTAGGCGGTGTAGGCCACGACCACGCCGTTCGCGCTCCAGGCGAGGCTCTGCGTTGGAGCGATGATGCCGGGGGCGAACGGACATGGATACGTCCTCGCAGAGGCATGCTCCGATGGGTGTCGGGCCGGATTGGAATATGGCCGCCGACCCGTCCGGGGGGCTGGCCCATATGTTGAAGTCGCCGGGATTGTACTGCGACGGATACGCCTGTCCGTAAGGATTGTTCGGAACCAGGTCGGAGATGTAGGCGAGCCTGAGGCCATCCGGGGAAACCGCAGGAGACGTAAAGTTGCCGCCTCCCTGCAGGATGCAGCTTCCAGTCCCATTCACTATGCCGGCCTGGCAGATGCTGTAATTCCCTCCTTCCAGGGTAGAATATACCATGCCGGTGTCGGACGCCCAGCTGGCCGAAGCGTCGGCCCCGCTCACCGGAGCGATTTCCTTCAGGGACTTAGAGGCCACATCGACTGAAACCAGCTCGGGGGTCGTCGAATTCGTGAAGAACAGCAGGCGCGTCCCATCAGGGCTCCACTTCGGTTGGCCTTCGACAACCGAATACGCGCCGCCGGTGAGCGTCAGGAGCGTGGAGTTCTGAAGGAACGCCACCATTATGTCCGTACGGGCCCCGTCTGGCTCCAGAAGGCCACCGCGGAGGAGTTCGGGTTCCAGGACGGATCTGAGGCGTTGATGCTAGAGGGGGTGAGCTGCCTGTCGTTTGCACCGTCGTCAGAGATTACATGAATCTGCCACCCGCCGCTTCGGTCGGTGGAATAGGCGATCAGCTTGCCGTCTGGGCTCCACGAGGGCGATACATCGTTTTGCGATCCGTAAGTTATCGGCTTGTAGGGCAGGGTCGTCGAGTAGCCTGGCGCAGGGATGCTGAGCGCCACAATGGCGGGAGCTGCCCCCACGAAGATGGCGATGACGATGGCGATCGCCGCGCGAACCCCCCAGGCGCTCCCACGCTTCGCGTCCCGATAATCATTAAGACGTGCTGCATTCGTCAGTTTGGCCCCTGCCCGCGGGCGTGAACAGCCACGGGCCAAAGACTGGGATGACCTGGATTGATCATAGTTCAGCTGCATCTTCCACTCATCGACGTTATCCTTGGTTCATATTTGCATATTTAAAAATATGGTTTTGACAGTGAGCCGATTTCGGGTTCCCCCGAGCCTCTGGCCCGGTCTCCTCACCCCCGACCGCATCGGTGGGCCGCGGCGCCGCGGGCTACTCCGATACGGGGAGAACATGGCCAGCGTGGGTCGGTCGCCCCGGCGCCGGGGAGACTTTTTCGGTCTAGTCACGCTTATTACCTCCCTCCCACGAAACGTCTGTGACAGGGAGATGGAGAGGGCGAAGGCAAGGCGGCTGCTGAAACGCTCTGCCAAGCCACTGTGCTTCCTCCTCGTGGTCGCGCTCCTGCTGTCCCTGTCCAAGTATACGGTCGCCTACAGGGAATTTCCAGTCGGCGCGGTCGCGCTGCCGGACCAGGCGAGAGACAAGATAACGATACTCACCATCGGAGGGATGCTCCAGTTGTCCTATGACCAGCAGGAAGGAGAGGCCTCCGACAACCAACAGACGGCGATAACGGTGGCGACTTCCAACATGAGCAACGACCAGGTGTACATGCAGCCCCTCCAGACGGAGGCCATGGGGTGCGGGAACAACTACCTCAGCGCCCTCACGGTGAGCATCGAGACCAGCAACCAGCTTGCCTACGAAGAGAAGGGGACCGGTGAACGTCTCGGTGATGGACTCCGCTGGCAGCTACCTTTATGCCAGCCAGCTCGTGGTCCTCGATTTCAAGCCCGGGGGCATGACGTCCGGTGCCGCCAACTTCAACATCGAAACTCCCGAGTCCAACCCCGTCTTCTTGGTGAGGGCGGCCTTCCCGACCCAAGTGGACCTGAACTCGGCCAGCGTCCCAATGGTGCAAGCTTCCCCTCTTCGAGTACCTCCTGATGAAGCTCGGCGTCGTCGCTCCCTGACCCGGCCCCCTCCTGAAGTACTGATCGGGCATCAGCGCCGTACTCGGCCGTAGTCGAGAAGGGTTAAAAAAAGAGAAAGAAAGTGTGAAGGTCTAAGCCTGTAAGGCTCTTGCTATCGCAGTCGTAGCGATTTGTTTCTTGTAGGAGTTCCGGGCATGGGTGAAGCGTTGGCCACGGCCGCTTGGCCCGCCGCCAGGCCGGTGGTCGCGCTGATGGTCGTCCCCGTGAGGGTGGTCTCCGCTGCCGTCGCGTGGACCGGCACCTGCGAGACGCCGCCCAGGTAGATCCTGCAGCTGGTTATGTTTCCAGTCGCCGGAGTGTACCAGGCAGCCCGCGCTAGCCAGCGCAAAGGAGTTGCCTCTGGCGACCTTGTAGAAGCCCGACTTCGAACCCGTCGCGGGGGTCGGCACGTCGATCTCCTTGATCAGCTCGCCCTGCGCGAGGTTGTTACCTGGGGCTGCCGGTGAGAAGAACTTGTCCATGGTGTAGGTCCCTGAGGTCGTGACCACGCTCGCGTTCAGCGCCGACAGTGCGATGGCCGTGTCGGATGGGTGGATGGAGTAGCAGCCCTGCGGGCCGCCGAAGATGGAGTGGTAGACCCTGTTGTCTCCCGCCTGGGCGAAGCACACGGCCCCGCCCTTGCGGAGGCAGTTATAGAGTATGTTCGTGCCCCTGAAGTACCAGCACCAGACGTCCTGGGCATATGTTACCTCCTATGGTCCCCATATTCCTAAGGTTAGGAGTGGCCACAGCCCCTGCCGCTTGGGCGAGGGCCCGTAATTGGTCTGCACGGTCGAGCTGTTGGCGATCTCCACCAGTTCGTGAGAGGGCCAATCTTCAGGACCCCTCCCGACTCCGTGATGTAGTCAAGGCCCGGTATGGACTTCAGGTCCACCATCACCGTGGGCTCGTTGGGGAGGCTGTTTTCCTTCATAACGTGTTTTAGCTTCGTGCCACCAGCCATGGGAACCGAGTTGGCGTTGTTCTTGAGCAGCGCTGGAGGCTTCTGCAAGCGTCGTCGGCGTGTAGTATATGAATGGTTGCATTTTCTATACACCTATGCCTTCCCAGCCCTTCAGGACCTTATCTGGCGTTAACGGCATGGCGGCAGACCACCATCCGGTGGCGTTCGACACAGCGTTGCAGACGGCGGCGGTGAACGTCGCGATGAAGGCCTCTCCCATTCCCTTGGCCCGAAGTTGTAGCCGTCCGGTGGCTGCTCGACCACGCCCGAGAACCCGACCGTGATGGGGGGTATCTGGTTGGCGAGCGGTAGCTTGTGGTCAAGGTCGGCTGATCACGTACGGAAGCCCGGTGTTGACGTCGGGCCACATCTCCTCCTGGAGCGCGTAGCCCATGGCCTGTATGGCGGATCCCTGTCCCTGTCCTTCGGCTCCGACGGCGAAGATCACTTGGCCTTCGCCCTGGACGCAGTACATGTTGGTCACGTTCACGACGCCGGTGTCGCAGTCGACGTCCACTTCGACGACGCTCGTGTTGAAGCTCTTGGCCGTGGTCTTGGTCGGCGCTATGAACTGGCCCACTCCGACGATCTGCGGCTCTCCCGTTAGAGAGGCGAACGTCACGTACTTGGTTGGGTCGGAGGTGAGGGAGATCTTCATCGAGCCGTCGAGGGCATACGTCAGCTGGGTTACGTCGCCGCCGCTGAGCGTTGCGGCCGCCTTCGTCAGCATCTGGTTCCTTGCGTTTGATGCATGCAAGTCCGATGGAGCTTCCGGCCTTCTTCGTGGACCCGCTACCTACGGTGGCTCCGCAGTCGATGGCGGCGTCACTGTCGTAGTTGTCGAGGGTGACCATGTTGAAGGGGAGGCCCATCATCTCGGCCGCTATGAGTATTTTCTCCTCCCTGTTGCCTTGGCCTAGGCTGTTCGGTATGACGTGGATGTTGACGCTGCCGTCCGGCTGCATGTTGACCATGCAGCTGGAGGATGCGGCTCCTGCGCCGTTGCCGGGTGCTGAGGTGACGATGCCGATGCCATGTCTCACGCCGGTCAGGCTGGGTCCCGCTGTCGGGGGCGCCTTCCATTTGCTGGAGAACCCAGATATGGACAGCGCCTGGTTCAGAACTCCGGGGAGTTCAACCGAGGGTATCCTGTTTCCTGTGATCCTGGTCCGTGTCTCCCTGCTTGTACATGGTCGGGGCGTTCATGAAGTCCACGGGGTTCATTCCGAGCGAAGCGGCTATCATGTCGTAGTGAGTGAATGCCGCGAACATCGCCTGCTTTGCTCCTGGTGCCCTGTACGGTCCCGCCTTCCCTACGTTCGTCCAGACGTCGTTGGTCGTGACCTTGAAGTTGGGGAGTTTGTACGGGCCGTAACTGGGCCGCGCTAGGTCCAGCAGCAGAGTCGCCGAAGGCCCCTGCCGAGTTGTAGTTCGTGCACTCGACCGCCTGGATGGCCCCCGTCGATGGGTTGACTGCAGTCGTCACGTAGTAGACCTGTTTGGTGCTATGGAAGCCCAGAGTGATGTTGTCCTCGTGGGTGTACTTGTGATGGATGGGCCTGCCGGTGATCTGGGACATGAGGGTTCCCAAGATGTGCGGACGCATTGCCATGAGCGGGCCGCCTTTGTCTCCGAAGCCTCCGTCGCAGGAGTAGTTGTAGACCTTGATGCGGCTCTCAGAGATTCCGAGGCCTTGCTCAGGTCCTGCGCCATCTCCTTGGTCCCTGCGTCGAAGTCCACATCTCTACCCTGCCAGTGGAGTCGTAAGAGACGGTGAACGCGTAAGACAGGACGTTGTTGTGTTGCAGCAGCTGCGTCTCGTAGCGGTAGTTCGAGAAGAGCTTGACGCCTGAGGCAGCCAACGCCGCGTCGGGGTTTCCGAACGTGGTGGTGGTCGGCGTCTGGGCGTTTGCCTTACCTGTGTATACCTGTGGCGCGCTGGACTTCGCCGCGTCCTCTGGAGCGAGCACGAACGGCGCGGAGCTGTAAACGACCTTGATGGCCTGGCACGCTTCTTCGGCGATGAACGGGTCTTCGGCCGCCACCGCCGCGATCTCCTCGCCTCCGCACCTCAGTTGGTCGAACGGAAGGAGAGAGAAGCCTGTGTCGGGTATCTTGATGCTCTTCCAAGCCGTGTTGGCGGCCACCATTGCGGGTGTGATTATGGCCAGCACTCCGGGGATGGCTGCGGCCGCGGTGGTGTCCATGCTAGTGATGGTGCCCGAGGGGGCTGCGCTGTGCTTGATCGCCATGAATGCCTGGTTGGGGAGGTTAAAGTCGTCTCCAAACTGCAGCTGGCCCGAGACCTTCTTCTGGGCGTCGAGGCGCCTGCCTTTCCATTTGCCGACCAGTCGGAGAGGCCCGGGGTAATACGGGAATAGTGGTGTTGACATTCTATTCCATCACCATCAAGCCTGCTTCACCGACATCAGTCCTGCGAACATGTGTGGCCAGTTCCCGCACTTGCAAAGGTTGCCGGCCAGCGCGTTCGCCAGGGCCGTTTGGGTCGGGCCCGGGTTCGCCTTTAGGAAGGCCGTCGAGACCATGACTATCCCCGGTACGCAAGCGCCGCACTGGACGCCGTCAGCGTCGCAGAGGGCCGCCTGGATGGGGCTCAGGTTCTCCGGTCCGCCTATGCCTTCGATGGTTGTGATGCTCTTGCCTTGGGCTTCGACCGCAAGCATGGTGCAGCTCATCATCGGGATTCCGCCGACTAGGACCGCGCACGCTCCGCATTCGCCTCTGTCGCAACCCAGCTTGGTACCGATCAGGTTCAGCTTATACCGGAGGGCATGGGCCAGCGACCACCTGTTGTCCAGGTTGAGGGTATGGTCGATGCCGTTCACGGTCAGGGTCACGATCGAATAAGGCGTGGGGGTCGGGGGCGGCGTGGTAATGGTCGTGTTAGATCCCGAAATCGTGTGGGTAATGGTGCTCGTGATCGTCGAGGTGTTCGTGTTATTATTGGTTAGGATTGACATCTCTGCGGCGCCGGCGACCACCACAGCGGCGATCGCGCCTCCAGCGGCAGCGCCCATTAGGAAAGTCCTTCGCGATAGCTTGTTCTTCGTTGCGAAATCGTCTTTCTTATCGTCTGTTGTCATATTCGTCGTTTCGCTGAGTGGGAGACACCAATATAAGTTATTTGGTAGCCAAGTGTATTTTCGATAGATTATTTACAAATGTATGCATTTACCCTCGAGGCTAGTGAGCCTCGCATAGCTATTATGAATTTCATATATTATTCCTTTCACATCAGAACTTATTCGCAATAACACTATTCCATTCTGCTTATCCTCTTCAAGATGGACGAAGCGTTCATTCCCCCATTGCTATTCTATAGGATTCATTCCGATCTTCGATTCGCGTCTTTGGGAAAGGGGCTTCCGGACTTCGATATGGGCTGTCCAACTTGGCGCGGGCACTGGCTCCGCACCATTCCCGTTGGATTATTCTCTGGCCAGCGGAAGAGGCGGCTGCGGCCTGCGACAGGAGCCTCAAATCCTGTTGGGGTCTGTCGTCAGGAGGATTGTTTAATGATGCTGGGAATGAGCGTTCCCGGTCGTTACTGGCGGAGACGGAGGCCGATCTCGGGGCACTTCTTCCTTCCGCAAGACCGCTCCTCCACGACGGCGACCGCGTCAGGCGACGGAGGAGGCGAGCCTTTCGACCAGCGATACCCGATACGAATCGTCCCCGGATACATACGGGTAGATGATGGGGAGGTCAACCCCCGCGCGGCTGAAGCGCTCCAGGACTTCCATCACTTCATGGTCGCTCGGGTTGGCGGACGATATCGGCAGGAGTTCCGCTGGGACATCCTTCGAGGACTCTGCGTCGAACCTTCTGATCGGGTCAGCGACTCCCATCTCCTCGAACATCACATGGTACTGGGGGACGGAGTCGTACCTCTTCATCTCCTCGGCCAGCATCCTCCTTGCATCAACGTCATCCTTCGCGAAGAAGAGCTTGATGTAGCAAGCCAGCGTGAACCCTTCTGCGTCGATGTCTTTCGGCTTTATCCTCTCGGCATATTCCGGGGTGCAGAAGTTGAGGATGGCCCCCTCCGGCGTGGTCGCAGGCCGCCCGGAGCATCCTCCGCCTCAGGGCTGCGAAGAGACATCGTGGGCTTCACCTTCTCCGGGTAGCCTCCACGAATCCCATCCGCCAGCTCGACGAGGCCATCGATGGCCGCTCGGCCTGTTCCGCCTCCGGTGCCGATGCCGAGTCTGAACCTCCTTCCCGACCCTTCGTTGAGAGTATGAACGCGCCCGAGCAGCCGCGCGACATCATAGTCCGTGGACCTTATGACGCCGGTCCCCGCGCGCAGCCGATCGCTCATCCCCAGCGATATGCCGCACATGTCGAGGGCATCGAAATCCGTTCCGCCGCTCGGGAACCATCCGGAGTCCAGCTTCGACCTGTCCAAGGATGGAATCATCCTAGCGATCGTCGACGGACCGAAGACCGTGGAGCGCAGGGCTATGCCGGACCTTCATCGTCCGTTCCCTGGCCCTCCCTCCTAAAATCGTTTGATTCAAGACCGAGATGGGTGCGCATGCTTCAGGGGTTGGTCCGAGCTCCTTGACCGGACTCAATGAGGCGTGGAAGGCGCCTGCCCTCCCTCGTCCGTTGCCCGGCTGCCTCGACCCCTTCAGTAGTCCAGGGGGAACTCCGAGCCTTTCGTGGGTTCAGGGTTTCCCTCGCGGCCCGTCAGCTCCCATCGAATCCTCGTCAGGAGGTTTGGGTGGGCGCGGGTGAGGGCCCTGGAAGGACCATGGCCTCAGGATGAAACACCGGGTGGCATCAAGGGCCACGACCTCGGGTGGGTACAACCAGCCGCCCAGCAAGACCGGGCCGCCGAAGAAGTCCCCCTTTCCGAGCTCACCGATGGGCTGGCCCCCCCTCCTCAGCTGGACCTTTCCGTCGAGAATCATGTGGAAGGCCACCTGCCGATCTTCTTGGGCCACCAGCGTCACCCCGGCCCCGAACCGCGTTTCCTCCCCTAGCCGGACGATCGTCCTAAGCTCGACCCTCCCGAAACCAGCGAACACCGCGGTGGTACCGAGCTCGCCCATGAGGCCTTCGGCCGGGCCCTTGTACATCACCGGCTAGGGCACAGTCTGGGCATTTGAGCTTTCCGAGATTGACGACGTTCGGGCGGACTATCGGCGCCGATCCCGTGAAGCAGGTGCCGCATTGCGTTCAGAGGTCGCGTTGACGTCGAACGCCATGGCGAAATGCCGGTTGCCCTCCCTCGTGCAAACTCGGTCGTCGGATTGGCCCCCGGCGAGCATCCCCCGCCAAGGTCCCCAGCCGGGGCGTTGCCATTCGGCGAGAAGGGCCGCTATTGCCTACTTCTTCATTATGAAGCATAGCTTGTAGTAGGGAGGAAGGATCCTGGCCTGGGCGCCCGAGAAGGCCGGAGCGCCGGCGTGAAGGCCTGTGGCATCGTGATGATGGGGCTCCGCCCCGTTGATGTGCATGTCGAACGGGTGCGTGTGGTTGCTCGCGGCCACGCTGAGCGCTTCCTTTGCATTGGGGTTCTTGGCAGGGTCCACCTTGACGGACCGGATCAAGGAGGGCCCGATTATCGGGCGAACGTTCACGCCCAGAGACTGGTACCGCACATATGCGGCCGGATCTCCCTCGCCCCTGTCGTCTTGCACGAAGGAGCTCACCACGCGGGCGCTGTGGGAGTGAGAGCTCTCGTCGGCGGTGGTCCCGCTTATGGCCGGGGCCGAGACCGTGCCTGCTGGGGTGTAATCGGAAGAGCCTCCGGTCCCGCCAGCTTCCTCTCCTTCGCTGACGGACAGGATGAACTTGTCACGCAGGTCGGGCGTGCCGCCAGTGCCGTCGCAGAGAGCCCAACCCTCCGGGATGTCGGCTCGGCGAGCCGCCACATGACGATTATCCCGGGGACAACCTCGCTCATCGAGCCAGGAAGCCCTTGGGCGCCCTGAAGGCCCTGGGGTCCAGGAGCTCCATCCTTCCCCGGCGGGCCTCTGAAGGCCTTCGTCACCCTTGGGCCCAGGCGGGCCTGGCGGCCCCTGGAACAGACCCAGCGAAGGTGCGCCGCACTTGGGACAGACCTTAGCTTCCAGAGGCGTATTAACTCCACAGTTCCAACACAGAGGCATTACTGGCGAATACGAAAAATCGTTATAAAAGCGTTGATTGTCCCGCCCTTCAGATCGACCTTAGCAGAAGGGCGATGGAGGCGGTTACGACGATCATCATGGCGATGACCATCAGGGCCTTGGTCTTCGTGTACCCCATTTCTCTCGGCCCACTCCTTTCGAAACCTCAGAGGCCATCGGTCCTGCCTGGCGCATGGCTTACGAGGATCGTCGACGTTTAGCCAGATGGGATGACCTGTGGGATTGAGTGGGCGAATGTCGTAGCCGGAACGATGGTCAGATCCCGTTCAGGCTGGGTGAATCCCCCCCGGGCGGAGCAAAGGAGATATCCGTTGGGCCTGTGGCATAAGCAAGGGCCATGCAGCACGTGTCGAAGCAGGGGATCAAGCCGACGGTCGTCCTGTACGGGGTACGACGGTCAGTCTCGGAGATCCTCGACCTCCCCTTTACAAAGCGCATTGACCACCAGGCATTCAAGCCGGACCAGAGGATTCTGGCGCTCTGGGCCGCCGACTGTGCCGGCCACGTGCTCCCCTTCTTCGAAGAGAAGCATCCGGGCGACGCCAGGCCCCGGATGGCCATCGAAGCCTGCAGAGGGTGGGTGGCCACCGGCGAGTTCAGGATGGGGGAGATACGCAAGGCTGCGCTGGACGCTCACGCCGCCGCCCGCGAAGCGAAGGAGGAGGACTCGAAGGCCGCAGCCCACTCCGCGGGACATGCAGTGGCGACCGCCCACGTCTCCACTCACTCCCTGGGTAGCTCCGTATACGGCATCATGGCCGCCGCGGCCCGCTCGGGCAACCTCGACGATGGCCTCGTCAGGGAACGCGAATGGCAGCTGCAGCGGCTACGCGAATATGCCAAGCACCGCCTCGAGCTTCGGCCCATGGGCCGCCCGACGCGCGGCTGGTCCAACGAATGCCGCTTGGAGTTCTCAATCTCCGAGCCATGAGGTCTCGGACAGGCCCTTGAAATGGGGGTCACCCGTAAGGACGAAGGCATGGAGGCTCCTGGCAGTGGCCAGTAGTATCGCATCGCCAAGGCCGGGCCTCCCGAGTCCCTGGGAACGCGCCTTCTCGGTCAGCTCGACCGAGGCATTGGCGGAGCTCTGCGCCAGGTCGATGTCGATCTCGATCACCTCCGCGGACTCCGATATCGTCTGAAGGAGTCGACGGATAAAGGCGGGGTCGACTCCCTCCCTCAGATACTTCCTGGCCAGCTCGGCGAGGACGATGCTAGGCGTGAACACGTCCTCCGCCGCTTCGATTCGTTCCTTCGCCGTCCTTCCTGCGGCGCTCCCCTTGAACAGCTCCACCCAGGCCCATGAGTCAACTACGGTCTTCAAGGCGGTCCTCCTCTGCAAACCTCCTCGACGCGTCCGGATCACTACCGAAGGCTGAATCGAGGGCCTCCTTCCTCCTCCTTCTCACCAGAATCCCTATCGTTTCATCCATGCTCTTGGCGTGGAGGCTCCGCTGCAGCGAGGCCAGCCTTCTAGCAGTCTCCTTGGAAACCTTCACCGTCGTCGATTCCGTCAATTCGCTCATGGAGTATAAGGGTATGCCGGTATATAAGACGACGATTCCCTTTCGGCTTGAACTGGCCGTCAGTGCACGAGTCTGTCCGTCCTCTGGAAGTACTGGAGAAGCTTGGCGTTGCTCGCGGCTAGGTCGCTCGGCGGCTGGCATGGCGGGTAGAACAGCCGGATCGCGCTGTAGTTGGCCAGCTCGGGTGGCGGGGCATATGAAGGAAACAGGATGGAGATTCTGGGTGGAGCCGGAACCGCGTCCATCGAAGCTTTTCTGAACACCGCTTGGTAGACCTCTTCCCCATCTATCCTGACCGAGACCCCGGTCCAGCTGTAGAGGTCCCCCGTCTGGTTGAGCCGCAAGGCCGCTTGAGGCGTGATACCGATCTCCTGGCTGGTCCAGTTATACGACAGGACATCGTCGTCGGACAGCAGGAGGGTATTGCCACCGATGGAGTAGACCCTGAACCCTTGCGCGCTCCTCGGCACATCTTCGACGTAAAAGGCGACGACCAAGGAGGACGCCAGGAGCGCCACAAGGAGGGCGATCCAAACGAGCCTCTTACGCACCTGCTCCATCTCCTGGGCACGTCTTCATCGCCACGCGTTCTTAAGTCAAGCCCCGCGGTGGGCCGGATAAGGTTCCAGACCATCACTCCCTCAGGCTGCGGATTCGGCTCAACCCCGTCCCAAATGCGCCCTCGTCTCAGGATATCCTGATGGCCTCTCTAGAGAATCACCGCCGGCGAATCCTTAACTATCGTGACGCCATAACCCCTACACGTCAATGCCACCCGGCCCTGACAAGGTGGTTTTCTTCGGCCTGGCGACCACGGGCTCTAACCCCTTCGAATCTCAAATCATCACCATACAGGCGAGGACAGAAGGGAGGACCACCATCTGGGCGGCCTGGGAAACGTCGGAGAGGAGGGTCATCGATAACTTCCTCACGTTCACGGACCAGCTCGCCAGGAAGTCCACCACGTTCGTCGGATACGGCCTGCTGAGGTTCGACCTACCCTTTCTCGTGAGGCGGATGAACAACAGGGGGATGCTCACCGACGAGCGCTGGAGAAGGCTCCACCAGGAGATAAACTGGTTCGACATGTACCTCTTCCTCGGGGACCAGTTCTCGAAATTCAGGGAGTGGAACATCGGCCCAGCCGGCAGGGCTCTGGAGGCGGTCCACAAGGGAATCCCACAACTATACGAACGGAAGGAGTACGACAAGATCGTCAAGTACATCATCGACGACATGGAAGGATGCGAAAGGGTCTATCAAGCTCTACAGAAGGAGGAGTTCTACGAGAAGCTCATCACCCTCAGGAAGAGGCTCGTCTAGACACCCTTCGCCCGCCCACGGGAAGGCTTATCTCATTTCGGCCCCTAGCGAATGAGCGAGAGAAAGGATGGAGTTCCCCGAACTCATACGAAAGAGACACTCGATCAGAGCCTACAGCGCGGAGCCGGTAGAAGAAGAGAAGCTCGGGCAGATAATGGAGGCCATAAGCTCCGCCCCTTCCGCAGGCAACCTTCAGGCCTACGAGGTTTTCGTGGTCAGGGGAGGGGAGAAGAAGCGAGAGCTGGCAAAGGCGGCGCTGGACCAGGACTTCCTGACCGGCGCGCCACTGTGCCTCGTATTCTTCGCCAGCCCCCAGAGGTCCTCGGTCAAGTACGGCCCCCGAGGGGAGCTTCTCTACTGCATCCAGGACGCCACCATCGCCGCGACCTTCGCGATGTTGGCCGCCGTGAACCTCGGCCTATGCACCGCATGGCCGGGGGCCTTCGACGACCGCGAGGTAGCCAGGGTCTGCGGGGCCGGTGCCATGCGGCCCGTCGCCATACTCCCGATTGGCTACCCCGCCGAAGAGCCGAAGGCGACGACCAGGCGAGACTTCGAGGACGTCTTCCACCATATAGGCTGACCCTGCCTTCCTGCGTAAGGGTGTGTGCACCTGGGGCGTTCGGGGCCTCCAACGGGAAGGTCTCCCACCGTCGGCTGCGTAGTTCGTTATATCGTGGACCCCACTCGATATCCTGATAGAGTTTGCCCGACCCTCCACACTATGGAAGGCAGCCCGCGAACCATGGCCCCGTCTGCCGCATGTGCGAGTTCTACGACGGCGGGGACATTGGCTGCAAGAAGTATGAGGTCTTCGTCGAGCCGAACTTCGAATGCGATTCATGGAGCCGAAATCCCAAACTGCCGATCAGGGCCGTCTAGAGCAAAACCTCCTCCTTCCTTTATTCACATTTCAGGTGACTGGCAAGCAGGCCGAAGAACTCCCAGGCGTCCGCGCAGCTTGCCTCTTGGAAGCCTTAAATCTCCTACGGGGCTACATCGGGTTCAGATGACGGAATTCGGAAAGGCCCTCCCCGGTCTCCAGATAGCCCTTGCTCTTCTCAGCGTGATCTTGATACTCGCGACGCCATTCGCCAGCTTCAGGTTCTACGGATACGGCGCCTTCAACCTGGCCGACACAAACACAGAGTTGGTGGCAGGAGCCGTCGTCATCTCGACCCTGGCCATCGCCTACTCGGGCTACATGATGGGCTGGAAGGTCTCGGGCCTAGCCGGCCGCGAAGTATGCAAGGCTGACCCTCTACCTTGGGGCCATCCAGTGGGTATGGGTCGTGTCCCTGGTCCTGGCGATATGGAACGAGATAGTGTACAACGCCACCTTCGCCGAGGGCGCCTACTACTGGTGGCTGGACGCAGCTTCGTACGCGGTCGTGCTCGGAGCGATATCCTTCACTGCTTTGGGTGCGATTGCCTTCCTGAGGTCGAGGTCCCGGGCTGCCACCGCGCCGACGCTGGCGTTTTCGACCCCTACCCCCGTCGGTAGCTACGCGAGCCAGCCGTCCCCTTCGACGTCTCCGGGCCCGGCACTTGATAGCGCTCAGGCATCTGCGCCCGCGGGCCGGTTCTGCACGGGCTGCGGAGCCCCACTCCCGACGGGAGCAGCCTTCTGCACCAACTGCGGGAGGCGCAGCAGCGCATAGCTGCCCTTGATCGCCTGGATGCGCTCCGCTTCGCATTTCTGTGGGTTCCGACGGCGCGATAATACATACACAAATAGCCATTAATATATGAAGGAAATCTCCTGGAAGCCGTGACTTGACAACAAAACATCTTTATCGAGGATGGGTATCTCCAATTGTAACATGAGCGATAACAGCGGGCAGGTGCCTCCTAGGACCTGTCCCAAGTGCGGAAGTCAGGTGGCCGCCGGAACGAGGTTCTGCGGAAACTGCGGCGCCAGCGTGCCGCAGGCGCCCAGCGTACAGCCAGGTCAGAGCCTCTGTCCGAACTGCGGCAGAGGCGTACCCCCCGGAGCCTTGACGTGCCCGAGCTGCGGACAACCATTGAAGCAGGCCCAACCCCTGCCCAGGACCCAGCCCCCGATGATGCAGAACGCCTGGAAGGAGAACGCCAGCGTCCTGTGGTGGCTGGCGCCGATGATCTTCTCAATCCTCGGAGGCATCGTCGCGTATTTTATGCTTAGACGCAAGGCCCCCCAGACGGCCACGCTCCTGTTGACCATGAGCTTCTTCTTCTTCACGATAGTCATCGCCAGCTCCTTCGGTGGATTGTGGCCGGTCGGGCTCATTATCGTGATCATAATGGGCGTCGTCATGATGTACCTTCAGTCGCGCGCATCCGCTGGCAGGCCAGTCATGCTGGGCCAACCCCGACCTGGGTTCTCTACTATCGTGGCGACTTCACCAGCGGAATCGGTGGGGTACTCGCAATCCCCGCCTCCGGCTTCTACCAACTATGGCAAATTCTGTGCAAGCTGCGGAGCCCCAATCCCTCCAGGCGCGGCATTCTGTCCAACCTGCGGGAAGGGAACCCTTCGCGGAGTCTGAGTGACAGTACACAGGCGCGCCAGTGGAGAGGTCAATCGTGGCGGCAGCCCGGCCCGGACAATGGCAGATGTCAAATCGTGCGCCTACCGGAGATTCGCGCGGCTCTATACTGGGCAGGTTGCATGGCCCTAAGTTGATTATGGTGCAAATCCCTGGATACTCGTGAAGCTCCTTCTTTCACACAATGCAGAAACACGCGGATGAAAGCATCGGCCTTGTGGAGTTGTACATCCTAAGACACGGCGAGGCCGGGGAGCCTCCACTCCGGCCCTTTCATCCCCAGTCCGTCACTAAGGGGAAGAAGATTCGGGGGTTGCAGTAGCGCTAGAGGTTGTCGTGGCGGGAGCTTTGGGCTTCTCTCGGAGGCTTTTCACACGCGCTTCGACAACCGTCTTTGCCTCGTCCTTAGCCTTTAGCGCCTTCTCTTTCAGGTCCTTGACCGACGCTTTGATGTCCTTCTCTTCTCGCTTGGACTTCTCCTTTGCTTGAGCAAGTTCTGCGGCCAGCTTCTTGTGAAGGCCGTCGATCTCGGACTTGAGGTTGGTCTTCTGCTCGACCCTGAGGTGAGCCACGTCTGATTTCAAGGTGGCGACTTCCAGTTTCAAAGCCGCTATCTCTCTAGCCAGCTCTTTCTTCGTAACTTTCTTAGGTTTCTCGACCATTCTACTACTACACGTCTGACTATTCCGACGGAAGTATTTTAACAATTCATGACATCTGTGTCAGCGCCGGTGGACGCCGCTGCATCGCGACCCTGATGGAGCCGGTCCCCGGGGCGCAGGCGGGATTCCCCTGCCTCTCCCAGACACCTGACCCCTACGCCTTGTGGATCGTTATCGAAATGACCGTGGTCATCCTGCGCTCTCCCCTCAACCGCCCGACGAAGCCGACCATCGAGTAGCCCAGTGATCCATACTCCTTCCTGAAGACCTCCAGCATCCTGTCGTTCTCTTCTCCCTCAAGTACCCGGGCTTCCCCGTCGGCCCAGGCCCCGGTGGGATTCCCCCTCTGGTCCGAAGGCGCGATGCGAACGTGGGGGTTCCTCCTGATGCGCTTCACCTTCCAGGTGGTGGGGTCCGTGCGCACGTAGATGAGCCCTTCATGTTCCAACGATTGCACTGGGGTGCGTTTCGGCTCGCCGTTCCTCTTGTACGACTCCAGATTGATGTATCTACGACCCGAGAACGGCCCTGTTGATGCCAGACGTGGTCACCCATACTTCCCGCGCGGGAACCTTCGGCGCCTGAATCTGAACCCTCTCTGATATACCCTCCGAACGAGTCATCCGCCCGAGGAAGTTGCCCAGAAGGATGCCGGCTGCGGTAAAGACCCAGGAGTCCATCGCGGAGAGGGCTACCTCAGCAACTCGGCGAGCTTCTTCACCGCATCGGACGCATGAGATCTCAAGGGTTCGCTGTGTCCGCTGAGCATGACATCGAAGTCGATGGAGGAGAGCCTGTGAATGGACTGCACAGCCTTCCCCATGTCCAAAGTCAGCCCTGGCTCGGGGCCCGTCACTTGGCCGTCCTTGAACCTCATCGTGTCGCCGACGAAGAGCACCCTGCGCTTTTCATCCAGGAGGGCAATGCTGCCGGGCGAATGTCCCGGTGCGTGGAGCACCCGGAGTCCTGCTATCATGTCGTCGTCATGCAATATTACGTCGGGCGAAACGTGTTTGAGCCTGATGAAGATAGAGAGAAAGCCCAGCAGGAGCCTCTCCGCGGACTTGGGATAGGGCTTCGTGCCCGCGACGTAGCCCGCATCATCTTCGTGCACCGCCACCTTTGCGTTCGTCAGACGCTTCAGCTCGCAGGCGCTTCCAGCGTGGTCCATGTGGTAGTGGGTGATGATGATCGTCGACACGTCCGTCGGTTTGAAGCCCAACTTCTCGATGTATTCGCATATCTTCTTCGCATTGCCTGGGGTCCCGGTGTCGACGACTGTGAGGTCCCTCCCGTTCGTCTCCAGGTACACGTTGGCGTTGGCCCAGTTCTGGCTCGCCCCGTCCACACGGTGCACTCCTTCACAGATCTCCATCGGATTCCTCTCGGGCTTTGCCTACCTGCAGAGGGCTTCACTATTAAGCGAATCCGGTCGGGCCCCTCCTACCGTCGCGGGCAGTCCCTTCTTGTCGTGCGCAGTCCGTTGGCTTCCTTGGAGGGGCTGGGCAAGTCGTCCCGGAGCTCGGAGAGGGAGGTGGACATTCATCCCGCTTCTCGTGGAAGCGGCAGGTGCGGCTCAAGTGGTGGGGACTTGTTGCGGGGGTAGCGTCCTTCCGCGACGTCTTGTAGGCACTCAGACGCATTGTCCGGAGGATTGCCAATATGTACTATATTGGCACTGCTTAAGCCACTACTCTGCACAACCGGGGGACGTTGACTGTGTTGCTCGGGGACGCAGACCAGGCAGAACTCATGGTGGAGAATATGGTCACAGGTAGCACGATGGCCCCGCTCCCGGAGGGGCTCTCGAAGTATCTCTTCCCTGCGACGAACGCGGAGCATGGCGCGCGCTACCATCGGGAGCCACCCGGCGAACCAAGCGCTGCGATTCGACCTCCATCACGGCATCAACGGGCCCTGGAGCCAAACCGCAACCACCAGGTGATTCGTCAGTGAGGAGAGCGCTGTGAGCAAAACCCCCGTCCAGGTCCTCAACCGCAGGATCAGGCATCACAAGATGGAGCGTAGCCGACACTTCGTGACCCTCACCAAATCGAGCGCAAATCCCCAAGAGTGGGACAGGGCGGAACGGGGGGTCGAAATACAAGGGGCCATCATCCAGGAGTTGAAGCTCGTCAGAGAGAGGATCAAGCGGGAGGGGTACGGAAGACGATCATGACGACGATCTCCTCCTCGTCTCCTCGGGGGGACCATGTCCGGCCGCATGGGACATGATAAGACCTCAGGGGAGTGTTCGAAGCCTGGTGGAGGCCATGTGCCGACAAACCCCAGCCCAGGGCCAGGGAGGGCGTCGACGAAGAGAGGCCCCGTCATCCCTGACGACCGCGCCAACGGTTGAAATATGGCCTTCGTATGATGTATTCGGCGGTCGTCCGCGAAGAGTGAGAAGCTAGCCGTTGTCATCATTGCGGCGGTGCTGATCGTCGCCATCGCTGCCGCCGCCATCTTCTCCCCGACGGCCAGTGTCACCACTCTCCCTCCCGCCCGTCACCAGGTCTCCATAATCATACCACTCTATTCCGATCCGGGCACGAACTGGGGCGAGGTCATGGAGGCCAAGTCCCTCCATCCTGACGTGCCCATGGTGGCCATCGTCAACATGCTCAACGGCCCCGGGACCGCTGTGAATCAGACATTCGCGTCCTCCGTCCTGGACCTCGAGCAGGCCAACGTGTCCGTGATAGGCTACGTCGCGACGGGGTACGGCTCGAAGCCTTTCCCGGCCGTCGAAGGGGAGATCAAGGAGTGGCGACAGTTCTACAACGTCCAGGGGATACTGCTTGACGAGATGAGTTCCGCTCCTTCCGACGCCGTTTACTACATCGAGCTCGACGGATATGCGGGGTCATTGGGCATGCCCCTGGTGATAGGAAACCCGGGGACCTCTTCCCCCAGCGACCACCTGAACGGGACCATAGCGTACGAGAACCCCGGGCTTCCGCCATGGCCGGTGGGCTCCTTCGTGGCCTATTCGGTCCCCTCATTTGACGTCTCGACTTTCAAGGGCCTTGCCGCACGGGCTTCGTACGTCTACGTGACCGACCAGGGCCTTCCAAATCCGTACGCCCTCCTTCCCTCGTACTTCCTGGAGGAGGTGGCCGCCGCCGAGGACACATGAGCGCCTAGCCGGCAATTGTCTTTGACTTGTTCGACCAGAGGGGTGCTATGCCGGGCAAAACGTTATAGCAGTTTAACCTTTTTAGCGTTTAGGCCTCAGACCCGACTTGTCAGACCGTCGTGTTGAACAGTTCGACGTCCGAATCGCAAGGGCCGTGGACAAGGTCCTCCTCCAGATGGGGGGCGGCGTGCCCTCCTTGATCTGGGAGCATCTGCAGATCACCCACGGCATGAGCCGCTATGACGTGGTCTCGAGGCCTGACGAGTTCCTGCGGGGGATAGAGGAGATCTTCGGAGCTTCGACTAGGAGCCGGATGGAGGCGAGCATGGTCGGCATGATCAGCGATGCCTTCGGACTCGAGAGCAACGGCTACACCTTGGCCACGGCGATCTCAACCGCAAGAAAGGCTCGTTTCAAGTGACCCCCATGGTCGCCAGGAATTCCCTCATGGGGTGCGACGGAGCGTCGCTACTGGCGCATCCCGTCCTGGAACCACTTCACGAGGGAGACCTCGTTGGTGTTGCCCTTCTTCTCGACGTGGACGATCCCCCGCTCGGAGAGGGCGGCCACGACCCTGTGGGTCTTCAACCTGGAAAGGCCGGCCTCCTTCGTGACGTACTTCTGCAGGTAGGTGCCTCCATGGGCGTACAGGACGTTGACCACCCTCCTCTCTTCGGGCTTCAGGGTCCGCAGCACCAATGATGTCGTCTCCTTCCCGTTGCCCGACACGTAGTTCTTCATCTCGGGGACGACCAGGAAGTAGATGACCCCCACGACGGAGGCAAGCACCGTGCAGAGGAAGAGGAGGGAGGAAAGCGGTATGAGGAAGGAAAGGTCGCCGGAGAAGCCGCTCGTCAACAGCTTCGACAGGACGCTCAGGGGCGGTTCGGTGGGGGCGAAGATAATGGCAAGGACGAACATGGAGAGGGCGAGCCCGAAGGTCGCCGCGCTGAGCAGAATCAGAAGAACCTTGAGCTTCTCCATCTCGCTTCCCCCTCCTTCGACCCTCGCAGTACTTAACCCCATCCAGGCCCGGCGAATGCTGCCTTCCCTACGCCGATCCCTGCATCGGGGGCTTCCATGTCAGGGCCATGATGCCGCCGATTATGCCCAGTATGGCCCCTACGACGAATCCGCCGAGGCCCATGAAGCTCAGCACCGAGAAGACCAGCATGAGAACGCCCCAGGTCCTCCGCCTGGCGGGGTCCGACTGGAGCATCCACCCTGAAGCCAGCACTATGATCCCCGAGACCAGCCCGAAGAGCCCGAGAAGCCCGACGACACCCGCCACCAGCCCGGCCATGTTCGCTATGTGGGCCGGCGTGACCAAGTTCGAGTAGTCGAGGTTGGGCAGGATGAAGACCGAGACGCCCATGAAGAGGACCCCTCCCAGTATTATCAGGATACCCCCCACGAGGGCGAGTATCGACGCCGTGCTCGGATATGCGTTCGATGTCTGTTCTGTCATTTCCAACTAACCACAGAGGCGGTAAGGGTGCAATGGGGTTAAATCGGTTAGTTGCGACGATCTTGATACAGCCAACCTGGTTGGCTGATACGATCTTGATACCGTCCTCGAGCGAGCCTGCCGTCGTGTTCTCAGGCCTCGCGCTTGGCAGAATCGCATAAATGTCCCGGCCGGCGCCACCTGATGTCGCATTGAGCCGGGCCATAGACGTCCACCTCCATCTGTCAGATCTGAGCGGCGACGCGCTGCGCTCATTCGCGAAGTCCAACGGCCTCCGCTACGACCTCAAGGAGCTCCTCGGCCTCATGGAGGAGAACTACGTCGAAACCGGGCTTGTGCTGAGCCCTCCCCTCCGCGACAACTCAATCGTCCCCAACGAACGTGTGGTGGAGATCTGCTCCAGGGGCAGGGGGAGGCTCTTCCCCGTCCTGACCGTGGAGCCCAGCCGCGGGGAGGTAGCCAAGTGCATCTCCCTCGCCAAGGCTAGGACCAAGGAGGTCAAGGGCTTCAAGGTGCGCCTCGGCTACGTCCCGTTCTACCCCGACGACAAGGTCTTTTCGCCCCTTTACGATTACGCCGAGTCCGAAGGCCTCCCCGTCATGTTCCACACCGGCGACACCGGCCTCCCCGACGCCAGCCTGAAGCATGCCCACCCGCTCAACCTCGACGCCCTGGCCAACGTCCGGCCTGCCCTGAAGGTCGTCGTCTGCCACATGGGGAACCCCTGGATCGAGGACGCGGCGGAGCTGGTCTACAAGCACAGGAACGTGTACGCCGACGTTTCCGGCCTCTTCGCCGTGGGGGCCAAATACTCCAAGGAGTACATGGAGCATCTGGCCGACAGGGTGAGCAAGGCCATCTACTTCGCCGGGAACGCAGACAAGTTCCTCTTCGGGACGGACTATCCGGTGGAGACCTACGAATCGGCCCTCTCCTTCGTCGGGAAACTGAAGGTCCACGAGGACGACCGGGACAGGATCCTCTACTCAAACGCCAAGACGGTGTTCGCCCTCTGAACGGTTCCATCGAGATTCGAGAGATCCCGCCAGAGGAAAGGGAGAGGCTCGCGCCCGTCCTCCAGAGGAGCTTCGAAGGATGGTACCTATGGCATTCGATGAGGACCCTGAGGAGCGTTAGCCTGGTGAAAGCGGCCACGGTGGCCGGGGCGACCGCCGGCATCATCATGATGAAGACGCTGGCAAGCCGAACGGGCTACGTATACTACATCGCAGTGCTCCCTGAGTTCAGGAGGAAAGGGGTGGCGGGCAGGATGCTGGACGACGCCCTCGCACACTTCACCTCCAAAGGGGAGACCCCGGTCTTCACGACGGTAAGGGAGGACAACATCCCCTCCTTCGCCCTCTTTCGCTCAAGGGGGTTCGCGGAGATGACCTCCGAGGAGATGTCGAGCGCCTACGGGTGGCTCGGGGCATCTCGGATGAGATACGAGATGCGGGCGGTGGCAGGCGAGACAGTCCTGCGGTGGGACGTCCCCAAGCGTTGAACATGCCGGTCGAGAGGTGCCAGCGGGCCCGGGCACGGCGCGCACGGCCGGACGGCCAGTCGTCGACCATATGCGCAAGCCGCCCGATACGCGCCGGCAAGGAACGCATATTTTGCAATCCCGGAGGGCCTGTGCAGCAAGGAAACGCCGTCCGGCGTGCTATTCGGCCATAATAGGAATCGTTATACCAACCGGAGCTCTTTCTTGCGGGTATGTATGTTACCCTCGGCGGCCCAACCCACTCCGCGCCGCCGTCGGGGGATCCTGAAGTCGTCGAAGACGTTCCAAGCGAAGCGATGGCTGGACGCACAGGTGACCTCGAAGGTACGCGGAAGGGACATCCGCGGAAGGTTCGTCGTCTCGTCAGCCCTCCTCATCCTGCTGATGGTCGCCCCGACCTTCGGCCTGACGTCTCCGGCCCACGCCGACGCCGGCGCGTATTTCGCCAGCACCCCCGGCCGCCTGGTCCTCAACTACACCGACGCGGAGAGCGGCTACTCGGCCTTCGCCTCCGTCGTCAGGCTGAACTCCTCCACGCTCTTCGTGTACTACACCTACCGCACTTCCTCGGACTGGACCAGCGACTCCATCGCCCTGGCCATTTCGAACGATAACGGCGCGTCATTCCAGAAGCAGCCCATCAGGCCTCTCGTGGCGAAGGACCAGCTTTGGAAGAGCGCCGCAACCTGGTGCCCCGACGTCTGGCTGGAGAACGGTACCTTCTACATGCTCTACGTGGGGAGCACCGGGCTCGTGACGGCCACCGGCCTCGCCACGTCTGCAGACGACGGCGTCCACTTCACCGATTCCCCATTCAACCCCGTCCTCCAGGGGACGAATGGCACCTGGGACGCGAACGGGCTGGAGGCGTGGGGAGTGATGAAGTTTGCCAACGGCACCTACGTTGCCTACTACAACAACTTCCTTAACCCGCCGCGCAAGGTCGGCATCGCCTACTCCGACGACCTGATCCACTGGACGAAGGACCCGAACGACCCGATATTCTCAAACCCGTCAGGGGTGTACTGCGGCTGCCCTTTCGTGAACAGGGGGAGGTACTACCTCCTCCTTCCGACTAACGGACCTGATGACGTCCGCATCGAGCTCTACGGATCCGGCCAGCCGGACTTCCCTCAGGCCAACAGGACCGACCTTGGAACCATGGTGGTCACCAACTCCTCCTGGATAGGGTTCGACACTCCCTTCGTCCAGCCGGCCGACGTCCACAGGATCGTGGCAGACAGCTTCGACGTCTACTACACCGGCATCCCCTACGGGACTCCCATCCGTGAGGACCTGACCTACTCGCTCGCCATGACCTTCAGCCTCGCGATGGGTTCGCCCACGGTCCCACTCACCATCATGGTGACGGACTCGGCCGACGGGTCCCATGTCAAGGCGGCCTCCGTGGTGGTGAGGGCGAACGGGACGCTGGGGACCGGGGCCACCGATGATGACGGCCTGGTGACGATCCAAGTCGCCCCCTTAACCCCCTGCTCCATAACGGTGTACAAGTCAGGCTATGAAAGCACGAAGCGGCAGATCATGGTGGGCGAGGCCGGAGCCATCGTCTCGCTTTCGATGCTCAGGTGCCACCACCTGGCGCGGCCGAAGCCCCTCCCCGGCTCCCATCCAGGAGCCCTCGGGGCCTCTTCCCTCTTTCGACTGTCGGTGCGGGCCCCCTTCGCCAGGGCCTATGCCGGCGGCATCCCCGGCGCCACGCCTTCGGCCAGCGTCAGCCTTCCTGCGAACGCCCCTTGATCCTGCACGGGCGCCCGACCGCGGAATCCCACCGCCTGGGCATCCTAGGGCGGGTTCATCCTGGTGAACGCTGCGTCGAGGTCGCCTTTGTACGCTGCCAGCCAGCCCTTCGTCGGTCCGACTGATATCTCTGGCTCGTCGCGCCCCATTCCGTTGACGACCGCGTCGGCCACTTCGGCGGACGAGACCGTCCAGTCGCTCCTGGGGAGTGGCTTCCCCTTGAGCTCCGTGTCGTAGACGGTCGGAGGGATCACTTCGAAGACGCGAACGGGCGTCTCCCTAAGCTGATACCTAAGGGAGACGGTGAAGGAATGAATCGCGGCCTTCGTGGCGCAGTAGACCGGAAACCTGGCCAAGGGGACGAAGCCCAGGCCGGACGACACGTTGACGATGGCCGACTCGCCCTGCCTCTGCGAAAAGAGGGGCACGAAGGAGGCGGCCAGGTATATCTGCGCCCTCAGGTTGATTGAGATTTCGTCGTCGTTCGCCTTGATGTCCTCGGCCCCCTTCTTCAGGTCAAGCGCTCTCTGGATGCCAGCGTTGTTGACTAGCACGTTGATCGAAGGATGGCTGGAGGCCAACCAGCTCACCAGCGCCTCGGCCTCGTCTCACCGCGAGATGTCACATCTCCTGACCGCAACACCTGGAAGCTTCTCCTTTGCCTCGCGGAGCTTCTCCCCTCTCCTTCCACAGATGATGACGTCGTTCCCCAGACCCGAGAACTTGGACGCCAGTGCAAAGCCGATTCCCGTAGCTCCACCCGTTACAAGGACGGTGTTCCCTGAGGTCTTCATGACGTCGCCGTGTTCAGGACCTGGCGTATTAAGCATGACGACCAAGACGGATTCGCCGCAGAAGAGAGAGAGCTTCGCCCGTCAAGGTGCCCCGTACTGATTGTGGTACGTCATGGCCTTCGCGTCCCGCCTGACCCTCCTGTGCCTTGGGGGCGGCCCCAGCGGATAGCCCAGGCGGACGGCATAGGCGATCCTCATTTCGTGTGGGATCCTGAGGGCCTTCTTGACGTCCTCTTCGGGCTCCCTGCCGAACACGCTGAGTATGTGCAGGCCGACCCCCAGCGAGTAGGCCATCAGCCACACGTTCTCCATGACGCAGCCGAGGCCCATGAAGCCAGAGAGTCGCCTTCTGAAGAGGGGGCCCTCTTCCTCGGGTCGTAGGTCACCACCATCAGGGTGGGGCACCCGTTGATCATCTGGCCGACGGGCGCGCCGGGGCCTTCCCGTGCCACCTCCTCGAACTTTGAGGGGTCCCTCCAGGCAGGAGGGAACTGAGCAGCAAGCACCCCGACCCTCTTCCTGTGCAATTCCTCTTCGGAGAACGATAGCTGC
Source organism: uncultured Nitrososphaerota archaeon (assembly GCA_963772005.1). Lineage (GTDB taxonomy): Archaea > Thermoproteota > Nitrososphaeria > Conexivisphaerales > DTJL01 > DATKKG01. Next base: position 52,969 of record CAVYVS010000020.1, read on the forward strand.
TGGTAGTTCTCCCGGAGGAACTCCAGCGAAGTTTGCGCCCTGATCCTGCCCAGCCGCTCCAGGGTCTTCGCGTCATCGATCACTACGATTTCGAAGTTCTGCATGTTGTGCGGCGTTGGAGCCCACCTGGCCGCTTCTATGATCCTGCTCAGCTCCGCCTTCCCCACTTTGCGGTGCGGGTCGAATGGGACCCTCGCGGACCTCCTCTCACGCATGAGCTCAAGGATCCCGTCCGCCGCGGGAAGGACCTTCACGCTTCGGTTTCATAGGCTTGGGGGCCAAGACGGTCGACCGGAGACTTGCGGCCCTCAGCGCCGTATAACTCTTCGGGACGGGCAGCTCGGCCAGTCGGGGCCCAGGCCCGACGGGCCTAGGACCGCGGCGATCCAGGCCGCCAGCCTAAACTCTTAATAGAACGGAACCCAATCGGAGTGCAAGTCCTGAAGGGTTTGGCAGGCTCGCTCAATTCGCTGCGGGACCATTCCATCCTCGGCTCCGAGGCCGAGCCGTCCCATGAGAAGCCGGCCTGTCAGCACAAGAGTGTACGCGGCGAAAAGTCTGTCGAGGGGAACTTCCAGATACTGCGCACCTTCTGCGCCGACTGCGGCGACCTGCTAGACGAGGAGCGGGTCCTTGGAGACGCGGAACTGAACCGCTGCCCCGTCGACCCGAGGCTCGACAGGTGCTTCACGGTCTGCCCGGTCGAAGAGGGTTCACCTGAGGTCTTCGAGCACCCCTGCCTTCCAGTCACCAAGGCCCTCGAGGATGCAGGCATCAAACCACGCGCCATCCCCCTGGACCATCCCGCTCCATGAGCTTGCGCCCGTGTCCCTGCCGCCTCGGCCAATCCCCCGTGCCGATTCGCGGACAGGCTTGTTGCCCAAATCGAGCGCCGCGATACCGGGTGAAGATTACATGACACCTAGAGCAAAATCGCATGCGGCGACGCCTAAAGTAAGGTTCGCGATAAGGACCCAACCGATCGGCGATTGGTTCGAGGATTCTGCTCCAAGTGCGGGAAGCAGCTGGGCGGCTTCGCCAAACCCGAAGCTTGGCAGTGCCCGAGGTGCCAAAGGCTCTACTGCGCCGCGTGCGGCCCCAAGGTCGGCGTAGTGTTCAAGAAGCCCGCATGCCCCGACTGCGGCATAGAGATGCACAAGTAGTTGCCGACTTTCGCCCGTGGGGAGCACGCCACCTACGCTGGCAGGGGGAGATACAACGGAACTGTGGGCGTCCTCTACCTGACCAACCGGCGCCTCTTCTTCGAATACGAGAGGGGCCACATCACCAAGAGCACCTTCGTCTCCCTCGATGTCCCCCTGCAGAGCGTGGAGAACGTCATCGTGGAGCGGCCGAAGTTCGGCCTCGGGGCCCTCAACACGAACCTGGTCGTAACTACGAAGAGGGGCTCCGTGGGCTACGGTCTGAACCGAATCAAGATATCCGAGCTGGCCTCTCCCGACATCTGGGCGACCAAGATCGACGACGCCCTCTCAGAAGAGGCCGCCGCCCCCGAAGCGAATGTAATCGTGAGAGAAGAGATCGTGAAGGTCCCCTGCAAGTTCTGCGGCACGCTGGTTGACCCCATCCGAGACAAGGCGTGTCCCAACTGTGGCGCCCCTCCACTTCAACAATAGCTGTCGGCATTCGCAGGAGAGCTCGGGCGCATCCAAGCTGCCGGGTCAGGGGTCGGCATGAGGCGACGTCCGTGGTGGCGCAGAATTACGATAAAAGCTAAATCCAGTCGTCTTCGGGGCGGTCGAAGCCTTCAATGACCAAGAGACGTGCGCTGCTGACCTTCGTGATGGTGCTGCTCGTAGCCCTTTCAGTCGGCTCCCTCCCCGGAGCGGTGGCTTCGTCCATGGTCGCCAAGAGCCTGCCCTGGGCCGGCGAAAACCCCATCTTCTCGGCAGGCGTCGGCTCCTCGGATTCTCCGGGCTATCTGGTGGTGGGGGGCCAGACGGGCACCTGGGGCACCTTTTTGCAATACCCGTCGCTTTACGAAGTGGGCCTGGGGGCGGATGGAACGGCGACCCCGCTCTCCACCATCGGTGGCAGGGGAACGGTGTGGAGCGGAGGGTTCAGCGGATCCGAATGGCTCATTTCGGGCTGGGGCACGGGAAAGTACCTCAATCCCTACTTTTCGCTTTACAACGACTCGCTTACCGGCAAAGAGCGGCTCAGCGACTATCCCCAAGTGGGCGGCGCAGAGCAGGAATGGGCAGGAGGGGACATATTCACCGTAGGGTGGAACGGGACAACCTGGCTCCTGGCGGGCCTCGGCCAGGGGGCGCTCTTCCAAGAAGAGGGCCCGCATAACCACATGTCTCTGGCGTTCCTCTCGCCCACGGGCGACTTTACTGACCTATCACAGGACATCCCTGGCCAAATGGACATGATCCTCTATGCCAGCGCCTGGAACGGCGAATACTGGCTGGTGGGCGGCGGATGGTACGGCTGGCATACCGGCGTGCTCTACATGGTCTCGGGGAACGACATAACGGACATCACGAGCCAGATCTCGGTGGCCGTCCCCACCTTCAGCTCCATCCAGAGCATCGCATGGAACGGAAAGTACTTCCTGATAGGGGGTGTCGGCTTCCTGGCCGCCTTCAACGGCACCGACGTGATCGACCTGACGTCGCTCCTCGACCTCGCCCTCGGTCCGTCGCGCTCCCTCGGAGAAGTGATCAACGACTCGGTCAACGCCATCGCCTGGACCGGCCAAGGCTGGATGCTGGCGGGAGGAACCCCCGTCGCGGCCTACGAAGGGATTCCATCCAACAGCGCGTGGGTGGCTTCCTTCGGGCCTGCCTTGGACCTGCCTGACTTCGAAGCCTCGTCCTTCACCGACCTCACGACAAAGGTTCTTCCCGGCGAGGTGGTCCAGGGAGGTGGCAACTCGACAATATTGACCCTCTCCTGCGCCATAGACAGGGGGTGCGCCATCGGCGGCGCCGATTCGGCCGGCGGTCTTCTCGTGTGGTACGACGGAGCGATCTCCGTGGATCTCAGCTCGACGGTCGTCCAAAACATGGCGTACGTGCAGTGGGTGGGCATATCGTCCCTCCCGCTTGTCCGCTGGCTTGGTATACCGGGTTAGCGGAGCGAGGCCCTCCTCCCGGGCCTAGCGGACGAGGACCGGGCGTGCCAAGACCAAGCTTCTTTCAGCCTATGCGCGAAGTGCCTTATCCCGCATGTGGATCCGAAGCCGAGACCTACTTCTTCCCCGAGCCTTCCCAATAGTGGAAATAGAGGTCCCGACACCACCGATGGAACCGCTCCGAGCCGCCGACGAACCCCCGGCCATAGTCCATCCTCCCGTCCATCGAGGGCATCGCCAGCCCCGCGGCCTTCTCGTTCAGCACAAGGATCACGTCAACCCTGTCGATGAACCTCACCTCAGGCTGTACACCCATGTCCCGAAGGGTCCTCTCAAGCTCCTCCGAATCAAGCTTGCGAGGGAGGAGGAACCTCATGGAGATCTCCCTGGACTTCTCCCTGTGAGGTTGGTGGCTGGGGTGCCCGAAGAGCTGATCCGTCATGAACCAGACGTATTCCTGCGAGTCCCTGATGATCTTCCCCTCCATCTCCAGGAGGTCGTCCAGCTGGTCGAGGCGCCTGGCGTCAGCGAGGTCCCCTATCCTCTCCTGAAAGCCAGGAGGGAGCGACGCCAGGCCATGGGAAAGCACGAACTCCTTCTCCCGAGAGAGGAAGTCGAACGAGGGGACGAGCGAGAGTGAGACCCTGCCGAGAGTCGTAAGCTGGTAGGCGCCGTCCGGGTTCTTCTCGATCAGCCTGGCATCGGCCAGTCTCTGGAGCTGTCTGAAGGTTTCCTGGACGGTCGCCGACTCCCTCCTCGCCACCTGACTGAGCTTGGAGGGCTCGTCCCGGAGTCCTGAGAGGATGGAGAGCCTGCCAGGGCTGGCCAGCTCGAAGAACAGCTTGGCGGTCTCCTCCATTGTGGGCAACGGCTGAGGTAAACAGTGCTGCTGATTCTTAATGGTTCTCGTTGAAGAAGATAGATGACGGGTCGGTCGCATAGGGGGAGGCGGTGTCAGAAACGTCATCTCCGGATTGCGGCAAAGGACGAAAGGCTACGACTGGGCCCTCTTTCAGCTCCTCCTCCGATGCGCTCTCCACCACTGTCTTCGTGGACTCCTCCGGGTTCTTCATCGTGCTTCCGTACCTCTACTTCTTGGTGCAGGGTTTCGGTGCGACCACGTTCACCTACGGCCTGCTCATCACCTCCTTCGCCCTCATGCAGTTCATCTGCGCGCCCATCCTCGGCAGGATGAGCGACCGCGACGGCTCTAGGAGGATAATCCTCCTGGGCCCCCTTGGAGTGGGTGGACTTGTGATGATGGCGGCCTCCGCGGTGAACGCAGCCGCTCTCCCTCTGCGCTTCGCCTTCGCGAGGCGGGGGTACCCTGGGAGCTCGGGGGCCTCAGCCCGATTGGCGCCAAGGATCGACTTGCAGGAGGTCTCCTAACTTGTCACTCTATGATAGGGCCCACTTCGCCATGATTAGTTTCGTCCATGAGACACTCTACAAGGCCTTGGTGGATCCCTATCGGGAGCTCCAGGCGGCGGGGCTGACGGAAGGCCAACAGGTGCTGGAGGTGGGCTGCGGTCCCGGCTTCTTCACCATCCCCGCCGCAGAGATAGTGGGGGAAGGAGGCCACGTGGCCGCCATAGACATCAACGCCTACGCGGTCCGCCACACGAAGAAGAAGGTCGCAGAGGGCCGTCTGAAGAACGTCGAGGTGACCCTCGCTGATGCGAGCAGCACTGGCCTTCCCGACTCGAGCATCGACGTCGCCTTCCTGTTCGGGGTTGTGCACGCCCTCGACCTCAAGACGGTCCTCCCCGAGCTGTATCGCGTCCTCAAGCCCGCGGGATTCCTTCTGGTCGAGGCGCGCAAGTCATCATGGGCCTCCCCTAGACGAGGGAATGACCCGGGGGGGCCTCTTCGAAGTGGCAGGGGGATCGGGCAAGGCCCTGAAGTACCTGAAACGGGGCTAAGTCTCAAACTTCGCCAGGCGCGTTTGACTGGGGGCCTCGACCGGAGGCCCAGGGATTCTAGGAATCGAGTAGGAGTCGGGACTAGTGGGCAAAGGACGAAAAGGATATTAGGGTTATAATGGCTAAAGGTATAACCAGACTATAGCAATGGCGGCGAGTACAGGTTTCCAGAGGCTAAGTCCTTCGGTACAGGTCGGCTCGCGGTTCTCACCCGCCGACATGACCAACTTCATGCGAGTAGAGGTGGTGTACTTCGCTGAAGCCCGTGAACTTGCTGGTCGTCAGGGAGAAACACTCCGTCTCCCTTCGGGCTCCTCGACAAGCGATGCCGTCTCTCTGGCCCTGAAGGCGCACCGGGGCCTCCACGCGATTCTGAACCGTTCTCGCGTCGTCGTCAACGGCGAACTGATCAGGTCGAGCCTGCCTCTCCATGAAGGGGACACCGTTGCCCTGCTTCCGCCATCCTGCGGCGGTTAGCGGGGTTCCGAATAGAACCGTCTGCGTCTTTTCCTCCATGTTCTGGAGCCGGGAACAAATATTACCCCCTGGTGACAAGGCATGAGCCTTGATGCCCGCAGTCAGGCTGGTGCTGCTAGCAGCCGTGGTGGCGCTGACCGTGATCATCGGAACGGCAGCGGTCGCCAACCTCATGGTACGGTCGGGAGGGACCGCCCCACAGTCCACCACGACCTCCACCGGAACCACGACGGCCTCGGTTCCGCCGTCCTCGACCGAGACCACCACCACCGTCACCGGAACCTCGCCTGGGCCTTCGGGGACACTTCTTCTCCTAGGCCTGAACACCACAAAGGTGTCGTCTGGGGCTGGCCTCGAAGTTAACGTGAGCGAGTACAACCCGTCCGCCTCGGAGCTGAACGTCTCTAAGGGTGACTCATGGCCATTGTCGGGCCTGGGCACGTCGGGCTGTCCCTCCCTCTACTACCCGTTCGGCGTAGCGGTTCTCCAGGGGGTCTATACGAGCGCGAACTTCTCTCTAGCCACGCCCATCGACATCTTCCCCGAGGTCGCCTGCCCAGCTCTCGTGATGTACATCACAGGGTACCTCTTCATGCCAACAAGCGAGAACGCGACCGTCCTCCCCGGCACCGGCCACTTCGCGATGGCTGCGACGGTGTCGGTCGGAGGGGTCTACGGCGCGGTGGGTAGCATGCCCAACCAACCGGTCTCCTTCGCGCCTGGGCGGTACACGGTAGTCGCCGGCGACGAATGGGGGAGCCTCGCCTTCGCTTACTTCACGGTGAGCTCATAGGGGTCAGGGCACCGCAGGACCGCCCGGCAGTGCCGATCGGGCTTGAGCGCTGTCAGGGAGGGGCTTAAATATAACATAGTATTACCAGTATTATGGGTATGTCTAAACACCGGGAAAGGATGGTCAGAACGACCATAACCCTTCCCGCTTCGCTGAAGGGAAGGATGGCCCTTACGGACACGAACTGGAGCGAGCTGATCAGGGAAGCGATTAGGCAGACCATAGAAGAGGGCAAAACGGACATGGCCGAGGCAGTGATACTCAACGAGAGGGTTAGACGTCAGGCTCCCAAGGGTTGGAACAGCCTAGAGGCGATCAAGAAGTGGCGGAGAAGGGCCAATTCGTAGTCGACTCGTCCGTCGTGACCAAGTGGTTCCTCTCCGAGCCCGGATCCGATTTGGCGATCAGCTTGAGAGACAAGTTCGCAACGGGAGCACTTGGCCTGGCCGTCCCGACCCTCCTGTTTTACGAGGTGATCAACACCCTGCGTTACAGCGGCGCATTCAACGCTCAAGATCTGACCCAGGCAGCCACATCTCTCAGCAGATACCGTTTCGAAGTCTGGCGACCGAGGGGGAAGCTGCTGGAACTTTCGGCCGAGATGAGCTTGAGGGAAGAAATCACGGCTTACGACGCATGCTATGTGGCCTTGGCGGAGCGGACGGGCACAAAGCTAATCACAGAGGATAAGGACCTCATCGAGAAGTTCCCTGCGCACACGTTGCGGCTGGGCGTGATAGGTGGCGTGGCCACCGTTCGATCTCGCTGATCCACTATGCGGAGGAGCTGGTGTCCTCGCAAGCAGGTCCTAGCTGCAGGCAGGCTAGGTCGGGACGGTCTCCCGCTCCTTTTGCCAGGGCCATTGGGAGCGGACCGTAGCGCAGGGGATGGACCCTTCATTAGAAGGCCCTGACATGCTTAAGTGCGGCTTCCTGGACATGCCGATACGGTCTGCGTTGTCTTCAGTGGACGTCATGCGGCGGGTCATCGCATACGATCGAAGGGCGTTTCAGGCCTACGAGCGTGGGATTAGGAGGCTGGGCTGGGCTGATGCCACGTTGGATCGCCAGCTAGGCCACCTTTCGTTCAAGGATACGCTGGTGCACATCCTCAACGTCCATGAAGCTCTGCTGGTGGCGGTGGCCCAGGGGAGGCCGGAGGTTTGGGACGATCCTGCGCGGAAGCGGACGAACGTGAAGTCGTGGGCTGACCTGCGGCGGTACCGCGTGAAGGTGTGGAAGGGGATAGATGACCTGCTGGCCGGATTGAGCGACGCCGGTCTTGGCCGTACCGTCAAGGTCCCATGGTTCTCGAAGCCGTGCACCGTGGAGGACCTGATCTTCCAAGCATCGTTCGAACAGGCCCATCACCTCGGGGAGATCATCGGGGCCTACTGGCAGATGGACAGGTCTCCACCTCAGATGATGTTCGTGCCAATCATGTTGGGGATAAGGGCCTCGGTTCGATAGGCCCTCCGTTTCTCTGCGGAGAAGCGTTCGGACGCAGGAGGCCATGACCGGAGCGAGGCACTTTCGGACCGGTTCTCTTCGACTGGCCCCGCTCCCCACAGATGGGCGAGAAACGAAGCGGTTCAGCGCATTCTTGGTACGTCTTCGATACGGTTGTGTGCTATCCCGAAATGACTATACCCCTTCCTACCCTTTGGCGTCATAGATCTCCCCCGATTTCTCGTCCACGACCCTCCCCTCCTTGGGCATCTTCCTGAGGAAGGCCTGGTGGGGCGTCTCGATGGCGTCCAGATTCAGGGACATGTGGGGCCTCACTTCGTTGTACCACTTGACAAGGCCGTCCACGTCCCCCAGGAACATGGGGAGCTTCTGCTTGACCGTCCCGAAGAACCTCTCCGCCTTCCCGTTGGTCTGGGGATGGTTCACCCTTGAAAGGATGTGATGTATGTCTTCTTCGATCAGGTACTTCTCGAAGACGGTGAGCCCCCTCAGCCGGTCGCCCGCGTTCTCGGCGTAGAACTGTATCCCCCTGTCGGTGAGGATCGACGCCGGCTTCCCCCACTTCCCTATAGCCTGTCTGAGGACCTCCAGGGAACGTTGGGATGTGGCTTCCGGGAAGAGGCCATATCCGGTTATGAAGCGAGAGGCGTCGTCGAGGTAGGCTATGAGCCATCCCTTTCCCGGGATGAGCGTCCAGTCGGCGTGCCAGAGGGAGTTGGAGAACTCCCTCTCGTAGCGGACCCACCTGCGCCTCTCCTTCTTCCTGGGCTCGTCCTTCGCCAGCCCCATCTCCTTCAGAACTTCGTGTATCCGGTTGTGGGGTATATGGGTTCCGTACGCAGCGTCGATGACGCTCTCCAAGACGACCGCCCCCACTCCATAGGCCTCCCGGGCCCTCTTCACTACGTTTCGCTCGTCATCGGTGAGCTCCACCCTCTTCCTCCCCGGCTTCATCAATTTCGGGATCTCCCCGCCCTGTCTGTACCTCCTGTAGAGGACCTTGACCCAGAGGGGCGACACCCCCATCGCCTCCGCGATCTCCCTGTTCGTGAGCTCCCCCTTCTCCCTCTGCTTCACTATCCACTCGACCTTGACGGGGTCCAGCTTCATGTACACCCAGTATCGGGCACCCTTGTTCCATACCCAGCGGGCTCTAATCCTGCTTACTAGGGGGTATACTAATTTCAGGACAACATATCTTCGATACGGTTGCCCAAAGGATTTATCGCAGGACCGCCACGCTTTGCGTGTCGAAGGGGACTGGGGTCGGCTAACCAAGAAGGGCCTTCCGTCCGGGCCAGGATCGGACGCCTGTACGCGCGCCGGCCGTATGCCGTCCTCTTGCTCATAGCGGCCGTCGCAGGCTTCATCCTCGTCCTCACCGACATCTTCATCTTCGCCAGCGGGGCTGGCGGGGCTTCGGCCGTGACGGTGGCAACGGTCGAGGACGGAGCCGTGGTCCTGGTCCTCGGGGCCCTGCTCTTCCTCCAGGCGAGGCTGAACACAAGGTCCATGGAGGAGGCCGCGTCCCGTCGGGAGTTCGCCTCCCGGGCCCTGCACACCTACCTGGACGCCTCCCCCATCGCCATAGTCTCCTTCGGCGTCGAGGGAAGGGTTGCCACGTGGAACCCGCAGGCCACCCGGATATTCGGGTGGCTGGAAGACGAGGTCACCGGCAAGCCCGACCCGAGCGTCATCGAAGGGCTGAGCGCCGCCTTCCAGGCGCAGTTCCAGCGGGTCCTCGCAGGCGAAAGGCTCGACGACCATGAGGAGACGCGGAGGGGCAAGGGCGGCGCCCAGATCGAAGTCTTCCTCACGATGATGCCCATGAAGGATGCCGCCGGGGAGGTCATCGGGGTCATCAGCTTCATCGAGGACATCTCCCAGAGGAAGCTGGAGAGGGAGGCCCTCATCGACACCAACAGGGTGTTCAGGTCGACCTTCGAGGACGCCGCCATCGGGATGGCCATGACCAGCCTGGAGGGGCGATGGCTGAAGGTCAACAAGGCCCTTTGCGAAATCCTGGGCTATTCCGAAGGCGAGCTCCTGGCCACGACCTTCCAGGACGTGACCTTCCCCGACGACCTCCAGGCCGCCATCGACCTCAACAGGAGGATGGTGGAGGGGAGGATCGCTTCGTACCAGATTGAGAAGCGCTACGTCCGAAAGGGGGGCGGGATCGTGTGGGTGGCCCAGAGCGCGTCGGTGGTGCACGACGCCGGAGGGAGCTCGCTCTACTCCATCGAGCAGCTCCAGGACATCACCTCCCGGAAGGCTGCCGAAGAGGAGCTCAAGTCCTACAGCGTCGGGCTGGAGCAGATGGTGAAGGAGCGGACCGAGGAGCTGGAAGAGGCGCACAGGCTGCTGGTCCAGGCCGAGCGGCTGGCTGCCATCGGCACCGTCGCTGCCCAGGTGGCCCACGACCTCAGGAACCCGCTGACGGCCATAAACACACACCTGTACTACATCAAGAACGTGCTCCCGTCACGGCTGGGCAAGAAGGTGGACCAGTCGGTCAACGAGATGGAGGGAGCCGTGGCCCACTCCTCCAAGATAATCGACGACCTCCTGGAGTACTCCAGGGCCGCCGACCTCAAGGAGGAGAGGTTGGACCTGAGCGACTTCGTCAAGAGGTGCGCGGAGGCCCTCACGCCTCCTCCGTCGGTGGAGGTCAAGCTGGACCTCGAGCCAGGGCTCGCTATCGTCGGGGACGTGGCCAAGCTGAAGCGCGTCTTCCAGAACGTGATCTCCAACTCCTTCGAGGCGATGCCGGACGGAGGGACGGTGGCGATATGGACCAAGGAGGATGGAGACCGGGTCATCACCGAGGTGGTTGACACCGGCACCGGGATGAACGAAAGGACCCGCCAGCAACTCTTCACTCCGTTCTTCACCACCAAGGCGCGAGGCCTGGGCCTCGGCCTGGCCATCTGCCGCAGGCTGGTGGAGGCTCACGGCGGAGAGATCAGGGTCGAGAGCGAGGAGGGGAAGGGGACGAGGGTGACCGTCTCGCTGCCGAAGGGGCCCTCGGCCTGATCAGTAGCCCCTCTCCTTGTCCACCACGTGGGCAAGGGTTCTGCCGCTGAGGTACCGGCCCAGGTTGTCGCAGAACAATGCAGTGGCCTGCTCGAAGTAGTCCTCCATGCCGCCCGAGATATGGGGGCTCGATGATCACGTTCGGGAGGTCCCAGAGCCTACTTTCGGTAGGAAGGGGCTCCGTCGCGAAGACGTCGAGTCCGGCCCCGGCGATCTTCCGCTGCTCGAGGGCCTCCACCAACGCCACTTCGTCTACTATCCTCCCCCTCGCTATGTTGATGATGAAGGCGGACTCCTTCATCATCCCCAGCTCCTTCTCCCCGATCAGGCCCTCGGTCTCGCGGGTGAGGGGGACGCATATCACGACGAAGTCGCTCTCCGACAACAGCCTTGGAAGTTGCGACGGTGGCAGGAGGAGGTCCACGTTGTCGGCTGAAGCCTCCTCTGTGGCAGACCTCTTCGTCGCCACCACCCTCATGCCGAAGGCCTTCGAAAGCCTGGCCACTTCGCCGCCTATGTGGCCCAACCCCACCACCCCCACCGTCTTTGACCTCAGCACCGTCGTGCCCAGCCGCTCCCATTTCTTCTCCTGCTTCAGCTGGAAGCACAGAGGCGCGTGCTTGGCGAACATCAGCATCAACTGGAGGACGAATTCGCCGATGGGCGTCGCATGGATGCCGCTGACGTTGGTGAGGACCACTCGGCTGGCGCGCACCTCTTCGTCGAGGTACCTCTCAACGCCGGCCGATATCACCTGCACCCACTTCAGCCGCGGCGCACGGGCGAGGACGTTTCGGGGTAGGCCGAACCCGTAGATGACCTCGGCATCTGCCAGGAGGGCGTCCAGCTGGGCCTCGCGAGAGAGGTCCCCTCCCTCCTCTGCCGCCAGAAGCTCGAAGCCGTCTTGAAGGTCAATCCTCGGGGTGACCCCCCTGATCCGCCTAGTCAGCTCATCGCCGATGGGGATCGTGACCAGCACCTTCACGGACTTGGTGGACATCTCCGCCTTCCCGTCCGCGTCAGCTCCTATAAGGCATCCCGCAGTCCGGCCCTGCTCCCCGTGGAAGTGCAAGGGGTTGCTGCGCCGCTGAATTCAGGCCCTCGGGCCAGCATCGGAGGGCATGGGTCGACCGAGGCCCGTATTAGTTCCCCTATCTCAAGGAGTGTCGTGAAGGAGGTCATCCTCTCCGTCAAAACGCCCGACGGTCCCTACTGCGAAGTCATCAGGAACACTTCGGGGAACGCGTCGCTGAGAGACCTGAAGGTGGGCCTAAGGAAGGAGAGGTTCCATCACCTGGTGGAGCTCCACCCGCCTCCCGGAGAATACGCCAAGGTCCTGAGGCGGCTTAGGAGTGCGAAGGCCATCAAGGGTATAGACGTCGTCAGGGAGGAGCCGCAAAAACTGGTGGCCGAGGTCGTCACGTCGGGCTGCCCGCTATGCCGGAGCATCAGCTCCTTCAACTGCTTCGTGATGGGCGCCCACTCGGAGGCCCCTGACGAGATACGCTGGAGGCTCCTAGTGGAGCAGTCACAGCCGCTCAAGGGGCTCATAGATGCGCTACAAGAGGTGGGCGCCGTCCCCGAGGTCCTCAAGATTGCCAAGGTGGGGCGAGTCGGAAGGGTCACGCCCAGGGAGGAGGAGACGTTGAGGATCGCCCTAGAGGCCGGCTACTTCGACTACCCGAGGAAGGTCGGGCTCAGGAGGCTGGCCACCTTCATGAAACTGCAGCCCGGGACGGTCAGTGAAACGCTGAGGAGGGCCGAAAGGAACTTGGTGCAGGAGTATGTAAGGAGAGAGGGCGGCGAGTGACGGCGACGCCTATCCGCCCGTCACGGCCGTAAGCACGTTGACTTGGCAGTTGTCCATGAGCCTGGGGATCGTCGGTCACGGTCACGCCGTCCACTTGAAGCAGCATCGAGGAGAACATGCCCTCAACGAGGGGTGAAGGTTCGCGAGGAGGCCTTCGAGGTCGGAGAGGCGGGCAGGGCCGATCAGCACCACCGCCTCTTCTTTCGTCCCGGTCATCTGCAATGGCATCCCGAAGTAGACGACCTCGACTCTGACTTCACCGCGGCCGGCAGCCTGCGTCTGCAATGCGGAATTGGGCGGCTGGGTCACGGTCCCGCCCTGGGCATGGGTAGGAGAGATCATCTTCACTCCGGCCGCCATGGCGACTAGCCCCGCCGAGCACAGGAGGATCTCCTTGACGGCCTTGCGCCTTGCTCCGTCCACGGCCCCACGGCTGTCGGTCAATTCGCGATCACGGCCCCGCCTCGACCATCACGATGCCCGTCATCCACGGATGGAGGGTGCAGTAGTAGGCGTAGGTTCCCGGCGTGTCGAAGGTGTAGGTCCAAGACGACCCGGGCTCTATCATCCCTGAGTCGAAGAGGCCCGTCCTCGAGGTGACCGTGTGCGGCATGGTGTCGTCGTTGGTCCATGTGATCGTGTTGTTGACCCCCACCACCACCGAGATGGGATCGGGGGAGTAGTAGTCCGACTTGCCCTGCTGGGAGCCCCCCGCCAAGATGGCCACGGGGGTCGAGCCGGCTACGCCCGTGGAGGCTCCCGGGCTCCCCCCTGTCGTCGTGGAGTTTCCGCCCTCGACCGCAAAGAGCCCCACTGCGCCAATCGAAGCGTCATCGAAGGCGTGAGTGACGAACGGGTTCTCTCCACCGGCGTCGGGGAAGTACATGTCGACGATGGCGCCTCCCGAAGGAGGGATGCTCACCGTCTGGAGCCCGTGCTGCACGTTCTCGGGATTGCCGTCGGCGTAGACTGTGTCCATGATCCCTCCTATGACGTGGAAGGCTTCCCAGAGGCTGGGCCCTTCGTTAAGGAGGTAGAGGCGCACCAGCTCGTTGGGCATCACGGCGAGGGGCTGGCTCTGGTACTGGAAGGCCTTGCCGTTGAAGACGACGTAGTCGGGCGTGCCGGCCAACATCTTGGTATAGTTGCCCGAATAGCTGCCGTCGGAGTTAGGCTGCGAGTTCAGGTAGAACTCGCTCTGGATGATGACGTACTCCCCTCCCGGAGCCGAAGCCATGGGCGTGGAGGGCTGCACTATGATGGCGCCGTACATCCCGTTCCCGATATGTTCCAGGACCGGAGGGGTGCCACAGTGGTACATGAAGACGCCTGGATATAGCGGCACGAAGGAGAAGGTCTCGTTCCCCCCCGGCGCCACGGCGGCATAGTCTGTGGCCCAGTCCACCTGGGCCGCGTGGAAGTCTATTGAGTGAGGCATCGAGTCGTTGTTCACCAGCGTTACGTCGACGGTATCTCCCTGGGTCACCCAGATCGTCGGGCCGGGGACGGTGCCATTGAAGGTCCACGCGTCGTATGTTACGTTGGGCGCTATCTGAATCTCAGCTGACGTGCCAACCAACGTGATGTGCGCCTCGGAGGGCGTCGTCGCCGCCTGAGCGGAACCTGTGTCCGCGCTGGTCGCTTTAGAGGCTGTGAGCTCCGGAAGCATCTGGCCTTCAACCACCGCCATGCTCTCCAAGACGAGTATCCCAACAACCGCCACGATCAAGAACATCGTCCATTCGGTCTTCCTTGGTTTGGTCGACATCGGTCTTCCCACTGCCAACCATGGGGAGTGACGCCGGGTTAGCGGTTCTCCCTAACGATTGTTAGGCACTCCCGCCAGAATAAAGCTAGGAACCTGTCCGGCCTCACGATACGCTTATGGGTCTCCTTCGCGACACCCCACAGGAGGCTGGCGAAGGCCCACGACGTCAGAGTCCGCCGTGTTCGAGAGGAGGGTATGGAAATGCGTAGACGCGGCGCTGACCGACCTGGGGATGGGCGTAAAGGACGAAATCCTGGAGTATCTCCTGGTCGCCAGGCGCATGAATCACGATGACATAATCCGTCGCCCCCATGTCTTCGTCAATGCCCTCTACCAGGTCTTCGGCGAAGGGACGCCCCTGATCATTTCGATGATAATCGGGGTCATGGCCATCGACTTCGGATTCAAAGGACACCCGAACGGCTGGGCTCTGGCTGTGTCGATGGCGAGGTCTTCCCTCTAGTCGCCCCCAGCCGCTGGTCGAACCAGCTTTGCGCTATCCTGCTAGGCCGGTTCCTAGTCCCAGTCCACTTTTATCCAGCCTTCGATGGTGTGGGCCGGCCTGCCTTCCTTTCCGAAGACGCCGGTGGCGCACCTCCACAGGGCGGTCGTCGTCTTGTCATACCTCCCTGCGGTGGAGGACTGCAACCTCGCGAACGAGCCGTAGTCCAACCCCTTGACCAGGTCAAGGGGGAAGGGCTTGGAGGCCCTGCGCGACCCCTCCAACTTGCCGTCCTTCAGCCAGTCGCAGTTCCGGTCCAGCGCCGCCGTCCTAGCCCCCGTGGTCTCCCATGTGTACACGGCATGAACGGGGTAGGCCCTGCAGGGGAGGGGGCGCTCTTCATAGATCAGGCACTTCAGCGTGCCGTCCGGGGTCCTCACGTTTTCGGCCGACGTGCTGAGGAACGGGCACGTGTCGCCGTACTCGTCCCTCCCCATCAGCCAATAGGAGATGACGGTCTCCGGCGCCTTCGCTCCCTTCGCGCTTACCGCCTTCGCCGGGAGGAAGTTGTACTCGATGGGCCTGCCCTTGTCGTCGGTCCTCCTTCCCATCTTCCTGCCGAGCTTCACCATCCTGGGGAGCTTCCAGGCCTCGACCTCCACGATCCCTTCCTTGCCCATTGCCCTGGGGTCGATGGGGAATCGAGTTCCGGTCTCCGGGTCGAGACGGCTGTAGATCGAGAGATAGCCCCTCACCACGCAGCACGTGTTGCACCCGCTGATGCAGCGGAAGCGGATGGCCGGGTCTACTTCGATCAACCGTGTCAGTGAGGCGATTCGCGGCAGATAACCGTTTCTGGGCCGAGTCTTGCTCGGCTCTCGGGCCTGGTCATGAAGCCCGGCACCCTGGGGAGACATGGGAAGCTTAAACTACGGGCCGAAGGGACGACGGATTGGTTTTGCCGAGCGGAGAGCTGGTCTGCCAGGGCCTTTCGAAGGTCTACTCTGGATCGAAGGGCGTCAAGGCGCTCGACTCGGTGAGCCTCTCGGTACCCTCTCATGGCGTCTTCTCCCTCATCGGGATGAACGGCGCAGGGAAGACCACCCTCGTCCGGATACTCGCGACGGACCTCGAACCGACTTCGGGCTCGGCCACCATAAACGGCATAGACGTGATCAGCGAAGCGCGAAAGCTGAGGGAGATGATAGGCATAATCCCCCAGGAGGCGCGGGCCATCCCATGGATGACCCCAAGGCAGAGCGTCTTCTCATACCTCCTCTGGCGGGGCATCTCATACGGCGAAGCGAGGGCCAGGGCCGCCGAGGCCCTGGCGAAGGTGGGCCTCGAGGAGAAGGCCGACGACTTCAACAGGAGGCTCTCCAGCGGCCAGAAGAGGAAGGTCATGGTGGCCACGGTGCTCGCCGCCGACGCCGAGGTCACCTTCTTGGACGAGCCCACCACCGGGCTGGATCCCGTCTCACGGAAGGAGCTCTGGAAGTCCCTCCGGGAGATCGCAGCCAAGCGCTTCCTGATACTCACGACGCACTACCTGGAGGAGGCCGAGCAGCTGGCCAACGTGATAGGCATCCTGGACAAGGGGCGGCTGGTCGCCCTCGGCGGCTTCGATTCGCTAAGGGAGACGATGAAGTACCAATACAGCATAAGGCTACCGTCAGCCGCCAGGATCCCACCCCTCAGGGAGGGGGTCGCCACTTCCGGCGCCGACGGCCAGACCCAGATCCTGACCAGCGAAGCCGAAGCCTATCGCGTCTCCAGGGAGCTCCTCGAGAACGGCACGAAGTTCTCCGTCAACCGGGTCTCCCTTGACGACGTCTTCTTCCACTTTGTGCATGCGGGATTGGAGGAGGGGAGGCCCGGTGAGCCGCTGGAGCCGGCAGCTCGTGGCCGCGGTGCTCGTGAACGCCGTCTACGCCATGAAGAACTATCCAGTGGTGCTGCTAAACACGGTCTTGGCGCCGATTTCCTTCCTGGTCATCATCAACTTCGTGAGCAAGGGAGGGCTCCTCGACCAGGCCATCGAGGGGGCCTTCATAATGAGCATGTTCTCCAGCGGCATGGGGCTGCAGTCGGACCTCTCCCACCTGAAGAACGACTTCAAGCTGCAGGACATGGTGGTCAGTTCCCCCACCACCCCGGCGGTCTACGTCGCGGGCATGGCCATATCCGAAGTCGTCTACTCCATCCCGGCGCTGCTGACGCTGGTCGTCTTGCTAGGCTTGATCGTCCATCCCACCGCCTTCCAGGCCCTCACATTGCTCGGGGTGATGGCCCTCATGTTCTTCGCGTCTGTCACCATAGGGTTCACCCTTTCGACCATCACCAGCGACGTGGTCCAGAGCTTCGCCTTCTCGGGCCTGGTCTCCACGCTCTTTACCACCCTTCCGCCCGTCTACTATCCCATCACCTACATCCCCCTCCCGTTCAGGTATCTAGCCTACCTTTCGCCCACGACCTACGCCGCCGAAATCGCCCAGGCCTCCACCGGCCTGCTGAACCTCTCCCAGTCCGTTCTAGCCATCGATTGGGCTGTCCTCCTAGGCGTCACGGTCTTGCTTTCCTGGGTGGCCGTCAGGAAGGCCCGCTGGAGAGAGGTCTAGGGACCTCGGTGGGTCTGATTTCGACTCCGAGCGTTGTTCGTCCTTGAGGCTTGATTAGTTGCTGGTTGAGCAAATGGCTATATGTATTATAGATATACCGAATTACTGCAATAATTAACGCTATATAATATAGATTCACAAGGGTTAAAGGCAACCGAGACTAACATTCACAGAGACAAGATTTGTCTAAAACAGAAGACGACAAAACGAGTAACAAAGTATCTCGCAGAAACTTCATCATCGGTGTCGGCGCAGGAGCGGCAGTGGCTGCCGTCGCTGTGGCCGGCGCTGAGACACTCCTCAACTCCGGCACATCCGGTTCGACCGAGACAGTCACAAAGAGGCAGCACGGTGACTTCGACCGTTCAGGGCGGAGGGACGAGCACAGTAACCGTGCCAGGCCCGCCAGCGATGATCACGCGACAGTCACCTCGATCCAGGCCCGGCCCCGGGCAACGTGCAGCATCATGACCCTCAACGTCAACGGGGTGAGCCGAACCGCCAGCGTAGACAACAGATGGTCCCTATGCCGACACGCTTCGGTACAAGTTCAATCTGATAGGGACAAGGTCGGCTGCGACAGGGGCGAATGCGGCGCATGCACCGTCCTCGTGGACGGCGTCCCCGAGCTCTCATGCACGCTGCTGGCCGTAGCCAGCTTGGGTCACGCGATCACCACGATCGAAGGCATCGGAATGCCAGAACAGCTCAGCCCCTCCAGGCGAGCACTCTGTGATGCCGACGGCATCCAGTGCGGAGCCTGCATGCCAGGAATGGTCATCGTGCGACGGCCTACAAGAGCAGGTCCCAAGTCCGACAGACGCCCAATGGAGGAGGCGCTCTGCAGGCAACATCTGCAAGTGCGGGAACTATCCGCACATCCTTCAGGGTTGGAGGCGGTGTCCATAAATGTCCTCTCCAACGTACAACTACGTCGGAAAGTGGCAGGGTAGGCGACTGGACGCCGGCAGAAAATCGCTGGCCAGATGAAGTTCGGAGCTGATGCGAACTTCCCCGACCAACTGTACATGGCATCAAGCACGCACGATCCGTCCGGGACCATCACAGCAATGGACACCACGGCCGCGGCGGCGATACCCGGCGTAGTAGCGATACTCACGCCTCTCGACATCAAGGCCAACGCGGCTTGGTCGAAGCTCAAGTACGGAACGTGTCCCATCCTCCCATACGACAAGGTCAGATGCTCGGCGAAGGAGATAGCGGCTGTCGTAGCCGAAGACCCATACGTCGCTGAACAAGCGTGCCAGGCGATCAAGGTCACATACAGCCAGATGCCGTTCGTCCTCCATCCGCTGACCGGCAAGCGCAGACAGCGCCGGCGGTCTACGATGGAACCAACGGTAGCCTGAGCACGGCGAACCTGGGTACCCGCATCCACCTACCGATTCGGGAACGCTGACGCTGTCTTCGCCAGCCTACCCGCCGGCGCGCAGCGACTGCACGGCCACATACGAGAGCACCTCTCATTGGCTGCCAACCTCCTGATGCCATGTGCTGCCACCATAAAGGTGGACACGACGGGCAGGACGGAGTACTGGAGCTCAAACCAGTACTCCAAGGTACTTCGCGGCGCCATGGCCGGCTGGCTGGGAGTCGCGAGGAGCAGGGTCAAGTGCTACAGCGAATCGGGAGACGGCGGCTTCGGCGACAAGTATCCTGGAAGGAGGGCAGCAGATACTCGGGCACGTTGCTCGCCCAGAAGACGGGACGGCCGGTCCACTATCGTCTCGACGAGAGAGGACAATGGTCATCGGCGTGTCATCGCGCTAAGGCCTTATTCCAGACGCTCAGCACGGCTGACCAGTCAGGTGGAACCATACTGGCCGTCGAAGCGACCATCTATGGAGCCAGCGGATATTCTGGCGCAGGCGCCACATCGGGCCACGCCCTATGCCCTCGTACAACATCTACAAGATCCCAAACATCAAGATCACAACCTACGACGTCTACACCAACATCTACCACACGGAGCGATCAGGTGCGTCGCAGACCCATACGCATCTTGGGTAATAAGCACGATCGTCGACGAAATCGCCATGAAGATGCGGAATCAACCCGACCGCGGTCATAGCCAAGAACGCCATGTACGTCGCCGGCGACAAGGACCAGCTGCGGGCAACAGGATCGCCTCCATGCGGCCAACCGCAGATGTACAACCAGGCTAGCTGCTCTCCAACTACGCCACGAAGTGGAAGGCAGCTCCTGCATCGCCCTCGGGCCTGTCGAAGGAGTGGTCCACGGCATAGGCATAGCGAACATGCGTCTTGAAGGGCTCTGGCAGCTCCACCAGCACCACGTCGAAATGATGGCGGACGGGAGCGTCATGGTCCACGTCGGACTCAACGAGCATCGGAAACGGGAAGGGGAGGAGCTGTGCCATCAGTTGCCGCAGAGACCTGGGCATACCGTTGACATGGTGGCTGTAATGAACTATGACACGGACGGTGGCTGCGACACGGGCGTCTCCGCCGGAAGCACCCAGACGAAGCGCGCCGACCAATTCCATCGGCGCTGGCATGCCGTCGACATGAAGAACCAGATGATGACCAAGCGCGGCAACTTCCCTGGGAGACCACCACCGAAGCTGACATACGCCCCGATGGCTCCATGAAGATCTACCTGACATCTGATCCCGTCGTAGTCGGTGACCTTCGCTTCTCTGACTGGAGAGCCATGGCTGATAGGGACCGGCCATTACACCGCACCCACGAAGACAACACAACACGTGTTAATACCTGTGTCGCCGAAGTAGACGTCGACACGGACACCGGGAAGATCACGGTGACGAACTCACCCAGGTCCAGGATGTCGGTCAAGTGATCTTCCCGGCCGGCATCGAAGGACAGGCGCACAGCGGGATGATGCAGGCGAATCAGCACCGCGATCCAGGAGGAGGAGTGGCCCGACACGCAGACGGGTAACAGCATCATCATCGGCTCACCTGGACTCCAAGATCATACCGATGAACCAGATGCCCCCGATGGCGAACATAAACATCGGCTACGTCAACGATGCGGAGAGGCCCCCAGGACTCCGGAACCACCGTCAACGGCGTGCTGGTTCCGACGGATATGGAGCCAAAGGGTGCGCAGAGCCATGGACCGGCGCCGGCATCGCTGCGATCGCTTCAGCCTTCGCCAACGCAACGGGCGTCCACATCTACCAAATGCCGATCACGCCAGAGAAGGTGCTGGCTGCGCTAGGGAAGATACGAACGCGCCTAACGGCAGCGAGTACGGATACGGAGGCGGCAACTGAGCATGCAACCACTCAACTATTATCAGCCAAAGAGCCTAGCTGACGCGTCCGCCTACATACTTGCGCATCGCGGACTCAAGCGCCATCGCCGGCGGGACGGAGCTCATTATTCGCTGAAGCAGAACAACCTACCCACCAACCCGACGACGCTGGTGGACCTCAACGCCATAGCTGGACTTGACACCATCGCCTGTCAGGAAGCGTCCTGAAGATTGGGCCCAACGCAACCCTGGCGAGCATCGCCAGCAGCTCAGCCGTGCAGACGAACGCAAGGGCTCTCGCGCAGGCCGCCGGTGCGGCGGGTCTCCGGTCCTCGGAACATGGGGACGATCGCCGGCAACTCTCCAGGACGTCTGGTGTTGGTACTACGTGGCACTGGAAACATGTACAACTGCATCAGGAAGGGAGGAGCCATCTGCTATGCCCAGGCGGGAGACAACAGGTTCTGGCACTCGATCTTCGGTGGGCCGAAGGGCTGCTACTCGATACACCCATCCGACACGGCCGTGGCGCTGTCTGCCCTCAATGCTTCCGTCATAACCGCCAACAGACCCTCACAATGGACAAGTTCTTCATCACCCAGGCATCCGGGAACAACCTCGCGAACGGCGAACTGATAACCGAGATCGACATACCGGTCTCCACCTCAGGTTCGCAGAGCGCCTACGTCAAGATAGCATCGAGGCCTTCCATCGACTTTGCCCTGGCTAGCGCCGCGGTGTGGTACACGCCCGCTACCGCCGCCGTCACCAGCTGCAGGATATACCTGGGAGGCGTCTTCCAGACGCCCTACCACGCCACTGCTGCTGAGACGGCCCTGACCGGGCAGAGCATAAGCGCTACCACGGCGAAGACGGTCGGACAGGCGGCCATCTCCACCGCGACGCCGATGACCCTGAACGCATACAAGAAGTTCGTCGCAGCCGCTGCGGTAGCCAGAGCACTACAGCTCTAGATTCACGAAGGGGGAGGCGCTTCGGTGCCTCCCTCCGAACCTTTTTCCATCTTGAACCTCTCCAGCGCCAGCGACGATCTTTCGCAGTCAAGGCCCTGCCAGTCACAGCCCTAGGCGATTGCTGGAGCGCTGGCAACCACACTGGATTCGGTGCGCCCTCGCCCCCGATATGCGACGTAGAGCAGGGCGGCGACGGCAAAGGAAACGAAGTAGCTGAAGTCGGCCCCTCCGAACACTCCAGCCAGGGAACCCACCGGCCAGCCCAACGACACCGA
This sequence comes from uncultured Nitrososphaerota archaeon, assembly GCA_963772005.1. Taxonomy (GTDB): domain Archaea; phylum Thermoproteota; class Nitrososphaeria; order Conexivisphaerales; family DTJL01; genus DATKKG01. The sequence goes on from CAVYVS010000020.1 coordinate 74,916, forward strand.
GGGGACCATGAACGGGACTGAGACGACGATCGACAGGGCGTAGATCCCCAGTGTCCCCAACTCCCAATCGCGGGGGTTCAGGCACTTCGTCACGGTGGTTCTGTGCAGCACGAAGAAGTCCACCAGCACGATGGCGAGCCACGGCGTTATCCAGTAGTCCAGCGTGAGCAGGAAGTTCTCAAAGAAAGTTTCGAAGCTTGCCCCGACCACCACCGCGAGGGCCAGGCCGAAGAGGCCTCCCACGACCACGGTGAGCCACCTCTTGACATGAATGTCAAGCACCAGAGCTGACAGGGAATTGGTGTAGATGTTCAGGGCGTTGGCCGCCATGGCGCCCAGTATGATGGCGATCACCGCGGGGGTCCCGAAGCCGCCCGCCAGCGTCTTGAGGGAGCCGAAGTAGTCGAAGCTCTGCGTCAGGCTGCCCACCAGGGCCCCTATGGTCTCTATCGCAAGAGAGGCAACGGCTCCCCCAACTAGGGCGTAGAGCGTGACAGTCCTGGCCGACGCGTCGGAGGGAAGGTACCTCGAGTAGTCCGAAGCGTAGGGCGACCAGCTCATTATGTAGGAGAACGAAACGGCCAGGACGATCCCGACGCCTCCGAGCGTCGGGACCTGGGTGGCGCCTGGCGGAAGGTAGGCGAGTGCCTCCCCGAGCCGGGGGGCGCATATCAGGAAAAGGCCCAAGAAGAGGAGGCCGAGCACCACCGACATCACCTTCTCGAAGAGGTGGATGAGGTCGTGGCCGTAGATGGCCAGGAGGACCTGCACGGCTACGAGGAACACGGCACCAGGCACAAACCCCACCCAGGGCGCGATGGCCGTGACGGCCTCGGCTCCCAGTATCGTGTTCACGGTGAACCATCCCGCGGTGCTGATCCAATTCGCAGCCCCCAGGAGATAGTTTCCCCTGCGGCCAAAGACGGCCCTCGAAGAGAACATCTGAGGGAACCCAAGCTTCGGCCCCATGGCGCCGGAAAGGCCAACCACCAACCCCCCTAGGACGTTGCCGACGACGAGCACAGGAAGGCTCTGGAGCACAGTGAGGTGGAAGGCCAGGACGCAGAGGACGCCGATGACGTAGTCCGCTATGGTGAGGTTGGCCCCGAACCAGAGGGTGAAGACCCTCCCAGGCGACCCCCGCCGTTCGGCGTCGGGGATGTGCTCTATCCCAAACCGTTCGACCTCGGTGGCTTTGTCGGACATCGTCCCCCAGTAGGCCGAGGCATCCTGAAAACTGTTTTCGTTTTGGCGTCCGCCCCGCTCCCGGCTCGCCACCGGATCGGGCCCTCGAATGCCCCTGGCCGACACCCCTTAATAGGGACGGCCTCAGTTTATCGCTAATCCCATAGTCACAAAGCCTAATTTTGAATTTCCTCTTATCATGTCTCGTTTGACTGAGTTTTCTTTGTAGGATCTTGATCGTTTGGGCGATCGCCGAAATCCTTGTCGCCTTGCCCTTCTCCGTTGTGGCGACCTTCGTAGAGAGGAAGCTCAGGCTGGAACCCATTGCGGCCTAGCTGCGGGGCTCCCTCCGCTGATGCGGAGAAGCGCCCTCCTTCGGGAGCTACCCCAGCGCCTGCAGGAGCTTGGCACCGTCGGGGCTGCCGAGACCCGTGCACGGGTCCCATCCCTTCCCGGCGTCGTAGACCCCGTTGTTCCCTGAAGTGATGTCCCTGAACGATCCCGAGGAGGCCGGGACGGCACCATAGAGCACGGGGTTCAGGTATCCCACGGGCTTCTTCGAGCTTCCGGCGGCGCTCTGGTTGATGAGCGCGACAAGCGCTGACCACAGAGGGGCGTCTGCGCTGGTCCCCCCCACCGGGAAGTTGCTTCCGTCCGCCCTGATGAGGTAGCCCGTGTTGGGGTCGGCGTCCCCGCAGACGTCGGGGACCCCTCTTCCCACATGTCCACCGGGGTTGGCCGAGGGAGGGACTCCCGCCTTCCCCTGCCAGCTGGGGAGGGGATAGACGTCGCTCACGCCGCCTCCGGTCGCGCCACCACCGGGCTCGTCGTTCCACACCACTTCGCTTGATATGGCCTGGTCGCCGCTACTGGCGGTGAGCTTCGTCCCGCCGCAGCCCAGCGCGAAGGGAGAGGACGCAGGGAAGTCCACATGGGCGAGGCCGTCCGTCAGGCCGTCTGAAGATCCTTCATCCCCGGACGCGGCCAGGACCGTGACGCCCACAAGCGAAGCATCCTGGAAGGCCTGCTCCAGAGCCTGCATTCCCTGCGACGTCCAGTTCGACTCAGCGTCGCCCCAGCTTATGGAGATGACCGACGGCTTGTGCTGCGAGTCGTGGACGGCAGCGCTCACGGCGTCGGCGAAGCCCGCGTCGGTGTTGGGGGCGAAGTAGACGTAGATGGAGGCCTTGGGGGCTATGCTCCCGACTATCTCGATGTCCGACATGACCTCCGCGTCCGGCCCGTTGGGGTCTCCGGTGGGTGAGTTGCTGCCTCCGTCCACCGACACGGCCAGCACGCCGGGGACGGGTATCCCCAACCCCGAAAAGTAGGACTGCAGGTCCTTCGTCGTGAAGCCCCCGCCGAGCTCCACTATCGCCACCGACTGACCTGTTCCGTTCTAGCCCCTGGCCGAAGTCGTAGAGCCGGGCCACCTGAGGGGGAGTGTACGAAACCCCACCCGCCGCCTGTTTGGTGCGGAGGCGAAAGTGGGCCTTGGCTTGGGGGCGATCGTCCAGCCCGAGGACCGCTTCGACCACGGTTGCCAGGCCGGTCGGGATGTAGATGGGTCCCGTGCGGACTCGGCTGACGCCCTTCGGATGCTCGTAGCGGGCAAGCTTCACCCCGAAGGCCGCCTCCAGTTCCGCCACTACTCCCGAAAGCACCACGCGTCGTCCGGCGTGATCCTCGTCGACCAGCTCGAGGACCATGCTGGCGGGCGAAGTCCTCCACCTTCGTGATGTCCTCCCTGGTCGCCCCGAACCTGGAGGCCAGCTCCTCTCGGGTCAGATACTTCCTGTCCTGAAGCCTTCGCCGCGCCAGCTCGTTCACGGCTTCCAGCCTCTCCCCCGCAGCACGACTTCGCACGACCATGGTCACGAGGATTCTTTCGTTTGGATCGAGCCCTCCGGAAGGCCGACCTCCGGCCGGTGGGAACCGTTCGCTTCCGGGGAGGGCTATGCGATCGTCAAGTGGAGGCATATTCGGGTCGCCAGCGGCGGCAACTTATCAAGCTAGCCGGGGTTCTGTTGCCTCCCTCGGGTCCCCCCGCCGGTGACCCGCGCCTTGTTTCTTGCATGGAGTCCCTCCCCATGCTTGAATCGAAGGCACCTCTCAGCGGCGCCGAGGTTCACGGCACAGTTAATAATCGAACCATTACCATCCTGTTTGAAAGGTGCCCCGGTAAGTGGTCAACGTCTTGGACGCGATAGGGAACACGCCCCTGGTCCAGCTGCGTAGGGTCGTGCCCAGAGGCGGCGGGAAGGTCTTCGTCAAGCTCGAGTTCGCCAACCCGACGGGAAGCATGAAGGACAGGGTCGCCAAGGCCATGGTGGAGGCCGCCGAGGCGGACGGCAGGCTCAGGCCCGGAGGAACCGTCGTCGAGTACACCGCCGGCACCACCGGGATTTCGCTTGCCTTGATATGTGCCGCGAAGAAGTACGGCCTGAAGATAGTCTTCTCCAATGCCTTCAGCGAGGACAAGAAGCTCACCATGGAGGCCTTCGGCGCCGAGGTCCAGGAGATCAGGAGCGAGGACAGGATGATCACCGAGAAGCTCATCAAGGAGATGGTGGAGACCGCTCGGCAGCTGGGCCAGCTCCCCGGTCACTGGTTCTGCAACCAGCTCAGCAACAGGGACGGAGCCGCGGGGTACCATCCCCTGGGGGAGGAGATTTGGAGCCAGACCGGAGGGGAGCTGGACGCCTTTGTGCAAGTGGTGGGGACTGCCCACTCCATCCACGGCACAACGGAGGCGTTATGGAAGCACGACAGGGGGATACACGTCGTAGGTGTCGAGCCCTCAGAGTCGGCCGTGCTCTCAGGGGGACCGTCAGGCGCTCACATGATCGAAGGCATCGGGATAGGCTACATCCCCCCACTTTGGAAACCGAAGCTCGTCAACGAAGTGATGACCGTCTCCACCGAGGAGGCCAAGGAGATGGCCCGAAGGCTGGCGAAGGAGGAGGCGCTCTTCGTAGGAACATCCTCGGGCGCGAACGTCGTCGCGGCTCTCCGGGTGGCGGGCAAGCTGGGGCCCGACTCATCCGTGGTGACCATAATGGTGGACTCCGGCCTCCGGTATCTCAGCACGGACCTATTTCGAAAGTACTGACCGAATCTGGCTCCCTGGCACTTTGCAGTCGAAGCCTTCCGGGCTGTAGGCGAGTCTTGGCGATCCCACAGGGCCAGATTCCTCGATCCGTGCCGGCCTGAACGCGGCTTAAATATGGTCCGAAGATAGGCCTGTGGAACTTGCTGCCGCCGGGTTTCGTGCAACATCTGGACGTAAGAGGGGCCCACCCTCCTCACTGCAAGGTCTGCGAACACGCCGCAATACTCGGCCTAGAACTGGCCTGCATGAAGTACGGCGCCCACGTCCTCTTGTACTCCTCCTGCCAGTCCTTCCAAGCCAGGGAAACGGACCTCCCGATTGCCAGGAACGAAGAAGTCGACGGAAGGTTTCCCCTCGGCCTGGCCGAATTGAGAGGTTCGAAGAAGAGGATGGGCCAAGAGAAGGAGTCCGGACTCACACAAGGTTAATAATCAGGCAAAGGGTCTCGTCGGCATTAAATGCAGTACAAGTGGGTGGCCCTTTCCAACACGACCCTCGGGGTCCTCATGGCATCAATCGACAGCACGGTGGTCTTGGTCTCCCTCCCCGCCATATTCAGGGGCATTGACCTCAACCCTCTAACCTCGTTCCAGTATCTGCTGTGGATCCTGTTCGGCTACATGATAGTGACGGCGACGCTCCTGATCACCTGTGGGCGCGTGTCCGACATCTACGGGCGCGTCAGGCTCTACGACATGGGCTTCGCCGTGTTCGCCACCGGCTCCACCCTCCTATACCTCACTCCCAACACCGGGACCCTGGGAGCCACCGAGCTCATCGTCTTCAGGATAATCCAGGCCGTCGGGGCCGCCTTCCTGTTCTCGAACAGCGCGGCCATAATCACGGACGCCTTCCCGGCCAATGAAAGGGGAAAGGCCCTGGGCATCAACCAGATCGCAGGGCTGGCCGGTGCCTTTCTCGGCCTGGTGGTGGGAGGGACCTTGGCCACCATCGACTGGAGGCTCGTCTTCCTGGTGAGCGTCCCCGTCGGCATCTTCGGCGCCATATGGTCCTACTGGAAGCTGAGGGAGCTGGGGACGATAAGCCGAGGCGAGAAGATCGACGTGTGGGGGAACCTCACGTTCTTCCTTGGACTAACCATCCTCCTCATCGGGCTCACCTACGGCCTTCAACCCTACGGCTCCTCGCCCATGGGTTGGGGGAACCCCTACGTGATATCCGCCATCGCCGGCGGCGCGGCCCTCCTCGCGGCGTTCCCCTTCATCGAGAGCAGAGTCGAGTACCCCATGCTCAAGCTCAGCCTCTTCCGGATAAGGACCTTCACGGCGGGCATCTTTGCGGGGTTCCTGGCCTCGGTGGCCAGGGGCGGCGTCGAGATCACCCTCTCCATCCTGCTCCAGGGGATCTGGCTTCCCCTTCACGGAATCAGCTACACCGACACCCCGTTCTGGGCGGGCATATACCTCCTCCCGCTCTCGATGGGGTTCGTCACAATGGGGCCCATCAGCGGCGCGCTCTCCGACAAGTACGGGGCAAGGGGCCTCTCCACCCTAGGCATGCTGATCACGGCGGCGACCTTCGTGGGCCTGGCCCAGCTCCCCTACAACTTCTCGTACCTTGAATTCGCCGTGCTCATCTACATCCAAGGCTTCGGCATGGGCACGTTCGTCTCACCGAACCTGGCCTCCATAATGAACTCGGTCCCGGCCGAGAGCCGCGGGACCGTCGGCGGGACGGCTAGCACGACCAGAAACACCGGGATGGTGGCCAGCATCGCCGGCTTCTTCGCAGTGATCGTCATCTACCTCGCGCAGGACCTCCCGGCCGCCTTCAGCAGCGCCCTGACCCAGGCGGGGGTCCCTTCGCAGGCCCTCCACTACCTCACGTCTCTCTCCCCCACCCAGTCCCTCTTCGCTGCCTTCCTCGGTTACAACCCCATGCTCTCGATATTGAACGGCCTCCCGGCTAGCGTCACGGCCACCTTCAGCGCCCAGACCATTCAGACGTTGACGGGGCTGCACTGGTTCCCCCAGGCCATAGCAGGTGCTTTCATGGCTTCCGTCCAGGTGGCCTTCTACGTGAGCGCCTTCCTGTGCGTCTTGGCCGCCGCGGCCTCTGCCCTCAGGGGAGGGAAGGTCGTCCCGGAGGCCATAATCTTGACCGCCGAGGTCCCTCGTGCGAAGTTGCCGAAGTCGCCTTCCGAGTCCGGGTCGGGCCCAACCGGCGACGGAGACGGTGCCCAACCAGCGGCGAATGAAGGGTAGGGGAAGTCCCCTCCTCGAACATACGGATATATGCTTCCTGCGCAACGGAGACCTCCGTGCTGACGGAATCGGCTGGACGCTGCCGCAGGCGCCCTGAGGAGAGGAGAGCGTAGCTTGGCCGGCGGTCAAGGCCAAGGTCGTGGCCAGTGGTGGGAGTGGGTGCAGGCGCTGGCCCAGAAGTTTCGAGAGAAGGGGGCGACGAGCCCCGACAAGGCCATGACGGCCCAGGAGCTGGGCCTCGGCCCTAGGTTCGAGGAGGCCATGAAGAGGCGCCTCGGGCAGACGGGGATTTTCGTCGATACCGGCGGGAAGTACTGCCTCAACGAGGCCAGGCTGCAGGAGTTCGCCCAGAGGAGGCAGGGGATGGGCGACGGCTACGGGAGGAGGCAGAACCCCCGGAGGAGCATGGCCACCATCAGGATCGTGCAGATGAGCCTCGGAATCCTGGTCTTCGTCCTCATCATCATCAACTGGCTGACCGGGAGGAGCTACGACCTCTGGCTCGTAATAGTGGCCCTGATGGTAGCTTGGATCGTCCTGGCTCTGTACAGCATCTATTATCTCAGTCGCGCGAGGCAGGGGATGGGAGAGAATGGGGGTCCCTGGGGAGGGAGCCCGCCGTACCCCCAGAACCCGGGCCAGTCCTAGACTATTCGGACCTTCGCGCTCGACTGAAAGAGAATCTCGCCACGGTATGCGATAGCCCCCCGGCGCCTCCTAACCCTCCTCATGTCCCAGCTTCGTCACATGAGAGGTCCTGGTTTCGCTGTCAGGCCAGGGCCCTCGACGGGGCGGGCCAAACCGAAGGAGCTGCTCGGATTCGACGCATGATTATTTACCCACCGTCCAGCTCGCGACCCCCCAAGGAGATTTTGGATTAGGACATCACCCTAGAAGCCAGGCGCGTCAGGACGGTGCTTGAAAGCACCCCGACACTCGAAGGGGCAGGAGTGAAGCTGAGAAGGGCCTTCGGCGGGCCCGAGCTGGCAAAGGCCTTCGACCCATTCCTACTGCTGGACGATTTCGGCTCCAAGTTCCCCCACGAATACATTGCCGGGTTCCCTTGGCACCCGCACAGGGGGATCGAGACCGTCACCTACCTCATCAAGGGGGAGGTCCACCATGAGGACAGCACAGGCACGAAGGGAGTCATCAGGACCGGGGAGATCCAGTGGATGACCGCAGGGAGCGGCATCTTCCATTCGGAGATGCCGAGGCCCCAGGCGAAAGAGGTGGATGGCAGGACGGTCGAGGATCCCGAGATGAAGGGCCTGCAGCTCTGGGTGAACCTCCCCGCAAAGTCGAAGATGATTGACCCCCGATACAGGAACCTGCAGCCCTCCGACGTTCCCCGGATCGCCCTTGACGACGGGACCGTGGTCAAGCTCGTCTCTGGGGAGATAGCCAACGTCCCGGGGACTGGCACGGTGACGGGCCCCGTTTCAGAACTCTCCGTCGACGTCCACTACCTGGACGTGACCATCCCCGAGGGCGGAGCCTTCGAATACAGGCTCCCCGCTCCATTCAACGCCTTCGCCTACGTCCTTGAAGGAGAGGCCTGGCCCGACCCGGCGGCAAAGGAACCCGTGGGAGCCAAGAGCGTCGTCCTTTTCGAGAGGGAGGGGGAGTCCGTCAGGCTCAAGACGAAGGACAGCAGCGCCCGGCTTCTTCTGGTCGCAGGCGTCCCCATGAACGAGCCAATCGCATGGTACGGTCCCATCGTGATGAACAACAGGGACGAACTGGCAAAGGCGGTGGTCGAGTTGAGGGAGGGCAACTTCATCCGGAAGAAGGCCACGTCGTACGATTACTTCAGGGCATAGGGGTTTCGCCTGGCGCCGACGGCCGAAGTCCGTCCGATGGTAATGACATTCCTGAAAGGGGCGTTCTAATACTTAGGCTAATAGGCTGAGGACGCCTCACCTCTATCGGGTTGAAGCCGGTCACCGCCGTCGCTCTGGTCGTCTCTTTGGCGCTAGCGTGCCTCTCCGCCGTAGTTGCTCCCACCTTGGTCGCGGTGACGGGTTCGCCGTCGGAGGGCGTACCTGAAGAGGTGGCCTGCGGTTGGCACTCCCCGACCGGCACCGACATAGTGGCCGCATCTAGCCAGAGCGCCGCCGTGTCGGTGAACGTCAGCGAGCCTTCATGGATGGAGCAATGTACATCATACCCAGGCCCGGATGGAAGCTCTTCCGCGGGGGCGTCCGTCGCCTACGAGGTCTTTCCCGTCACCATATCCGCCCCGGCAGGAAGCAGCCTGACCCTGAGTTGGGAGACCCCGACGCCCAGCCCCGAGCAGCTAGCCATCGGCGTGCGGACCAACGAGTTGTGGGTCCACTTCGACCCCGCCGTCGCCGTGGCGGGCCCCGGCGGAACGGTTACGGCGAACCTGACCCTGGCCGGTGCGGTGATGCCCTTCGTCCCCAACCCCGTCAGCAACGTGAGCCTCCCGGTCGTGGTCACCTCCAAGTCGGGATAAACTGCCATCGCCGACCTTCCGATCGAATTCACTGGCGCCATCTCGGTCTTCGAGACTGCCGGACAGGTCCCCCTGGCCGGCCCCCTGAACGGCTTCGTCGGCCAGACTTCCTACGTGGGCTTCTGGACCGTCTTCAGCCCCACCGACGGGTCGACCTCGTCCCTTCAGCTCAGCATGGAGGTCCTCGGCATCAAGTCGGGATCAAGCTACGCAAGCAGCAAGGAAATCGACCTGTCGCCGGCAAGCCCCTCGTACACTATGGAGCCTAACGTCCCCTGCTACATCGACTTCAAGGAAGGGAATTCCCTCTCGCCCATGTCTAGCACGGCGGGCCCCCTCCGAATACGACACGACCTTCGGCATCAAGGAGACGGTCAACGGAAAGACGTACACGGTGGAACTCCCGGTTTCGATCGACCTGATCCAGATCTTCGGAGGCCTGGGTGTCCCGGCGTCGTCCAGCGACCAGGGGGCGGCGTCCACCGCCAACAACGGCCCTGCTGCGAACCCCGCCCTTGCGATGCCTTACGCGATCGCTGCGGTTGCGGCCCTAGGGCTCGTCGCTCTTCTTTGGCTGGCCCTCCGAAGCAGGCGTTGATCAGGGAACACACCTCCCGGCGCCGGCCAACAGCCGGTTGTTGTTAGTTCCTAGTGGGATTTCCCGGCCTCAGATCCCTTCAGCGCCAGGGTACCTTTTGAGCAGGTCGAACTGGACGATGTTGACCATGTCCTCAGGGCTCCAGCCACCGTGCGACGCCGACCATGCCTCCCTGAAGGCCTCAAGGTCCACGTACCCCTCCATCCTCGCGTCGGCGTCAGTGAAGTCCCTCAGCCTCTTGATGGTCCTGTTCTTCACCTTGAGGTCCGCGAAGTGGGGCTCGCTGATGGAGGCGTATATCACGCTGCCGGGTCTGAGCTTCTCCATCTCTTCGGGGGAGTAGTGGCCTGAGACCTGCACCTTCTCACCCCTGAGGATGTGCCGGGCGTCGCCCATCCTGAACTCCATCTCCGCGGGCTTGGCGGCCACCTCCTTGAAGACCTCGCCAACGGACTTCCGGGGCTCCTCGGCGACCCTCTTGATGACCTCCCTCGCGCTCGTCTGGGGGAGCTTCTCCTCGGCCAGCTTCTTGAGGACCTCCACCTGCCTGGGCTTCTCCGGGATCTGCCGGGCGGCTTCGAGGGCGGTGGAGTAGTCCACCTTGCCCTCGGGCACCCTTGCCCGCTCCCTTGGGGCGATCATGCCCTGCACCTCCTCGGGCAGATCGAGGGTCTTCACCCAGGCCCTGACCGAGTCGGCGTCCACGCCTATCTTGGCGGCCACGTCGGCCCAAGTCTTGTACCTGTCCGGGTACCTCTGCTTGAGCATGTTGCAGGCCTTGGCCTTCTCGACGGCGCTGAGGTCGGACCTCTGCACGTTCTCGACCAGGTTCAGCTCGATCACCTCTTCGTCGGTGTAATCATGGATGACGGCCGGCACTTCTGCCAGGCCGGCCTGCTGGGAAGCCCTGTACCTGCGCTCGCCCACGACGACCTCGAAGGCCACTCCTTTGGGCCTGACCACCAGCGGCTGGAGGAGCCCCTTCTCCTTGATGCTGTCCGAAAGCTCGTCCAGCTCCTTCTTGTTGAACTTCAGCCTGGGGTTGAGCCTATTGGGCTGTATGTCACCGAGGGCCAGGACCCTGAACTCCGTCACTGGCTGCCTGCCTCCGCCGCGGAATGAAACGTTCTTCTGGGCCTGGGCAAATGGCTCGCTCGGACGCCCATCGCCCTCCCCCCTCTATAATGCCTTGGTAGGTTGCGAGGGTTTCGGGCCCCCTCCCCCCTGTCGGAACGCGGCGAATGGATAAGAGGGGAGGGCGTCGAGGGAGCGCCATGCAGCCCGACATCGCTTCGAGGGAGGTCGTCATGTCGTACATCGGGGCCCTCGATGGGCAGGACTACGAGGCCGCCGGCAAGCTTCTGAACCATCAGATCACAATCAGGGGGCCGGGCGAAACTTACACTCGACCCGAGCAGCTCCTGGAGATCCTCAAGAAGCATCGTTCCAAGTACGACGTCCACAAGGTGTTCGTTGACGGAAATGACGTGTGCGTTCTCTACGACCTGGTCACCCCTACGGTCAGAGCCTTTACATGCTCCCTGGTACCACGTCGAGGGAGGGAAGATAGATTCGATCCGTACGATATTCGATCCTAGACCCTTCGCCCCTCCGCCCACGGGCGAAGGCAAGTAACCCACTTCGGCTTCGGTCGCCCCCACGCTCGACTGGGACCTCCCTTCGAAGAGCCTTCAGAGCGTGGGCCCGAGGCCCTCCATCCCGAGGCTGGCACCCTCTTCCGGACGAGCGCGCCCGACCGGCAAGCGCATATTAAGGGCCTGTGCGCATCAGCTTGACCGACGGCCGATGTCGGCGTCTGGTGGGCGAACCTAATTGGCGAGGGATTCGGACGGAGAGCGTGCCTTCTTCGTCGGCCTGATGATAACCTTCCTGGTGATGACCATCATCTTCATCTCTGCGGCGGCTTCCGCCAGGTCCATCCCTTTGGCCCTCCTGGCCATCTTCTTCGCCGGCTTCTGCCTCTATTCGGCCCAGAAGACCGAAGCAGAGGGTCTGTAGCCCCAACGGAGCGCCGCAATCAGCCGGCGACCGGAACCGAGGGACGGAGCCGTGGTGTTCGAAAAGTCTGATAGGAATAACCCCTTTAGAAAAATATGAATAGACATATATCCCCCAGCGTGCACCTCCAACGCATGACCCTAGAGACCACCATGACCGGGAGCTGGTTTCGGCCCCCGGAGATCCTCGACCTGGCAAGGCCTGAGCGGAGCCCCACCGGAGAGATAGGGGAAGAGCACAGGGCCGTCGTCGAAGCCGCCGAAAGGAGGGCGATAAGGGACCAGCTCCACCCCCTGGGCGCCAGCCACGGCCTCGACTGGGTGAGCAACGGAGAGCAGCGCAAGGCCGGATACACCTACTTCATCCCCAACAGGTTCCACGGCTTCTCCCTGACCGAGCGGTCGAGGTCGGAGTTCCCTCAATCGCTCTTCCAGGAGCTCATGGAGTCCAACCCCGCCTTCGCCCAGCAGGTGAGCGCCGGGGAGTCGGGCTTCGTCCTCCCTAAGATCGAAGACAAGCTCTCCTACCATGGGGAGGCGCTGGCCAAGAGGGAGGCCGCGGATACGCTTCGCCTCGCCAAGGAGGAGGGGGGGAAGAGGGTCTTCGTTCCTACGCCCTCGCCGGGCGTCATCACCATCTTCTTCCCCCAGCATGGCGTATACGCGGACCATTACGAATACCTCTTCGCCATGGCAAAGGAGCTTCGGAAGGAGTACGAGGCCCTCCTTTCCGTCGACGGCGTCGACATTCAGCTCGACGCGCCCGACCTCGCTATGGGCAAGCAGACTGCCAACTGGGGGATGGACTTCTACGAAGCCATCTCCCGCCACGTGGACGCCATCAACGAGTCGGTTGCCGGGCTCCCCCCCGAAAGGATCCGATTGCACTATTGCTATGGGAACTGGGTGGGCTCCCACCTCTATGACGCCGACTTCAGGAAGGTGCTGCCGGAGCTCCTCCGCCTCAAGGTGGGGACCCTGGTGGGCGAGATGGCAAACCCAAGGCACGCAGGCGACGCTCTCATCATCGAAGAGCACCTGAAGGAGCACGCCTGGCCGAAGGGCATGAAGCTGGCCCAGGGGGTCATCGACGTGAAGACCCCCATCGTCGAGACTGCAGAGACGGTGGCGGCGAGGCTGGACAGGGTCGCTTCCATCGATCAGATCGGTCCCGAGAACGTGCTGGGTGGAACCGACTGCGGCTTCGAGACGTTCGCCTACATGTCGAACTTCACGTACGCGGTGGGCCTGCAGAAGCTGAAGTCGTTGGCCGAAGGGGCGCTCCTCGAGTCCGGGAAGCTGGGGATGGGATAGAAGCCCCCAGGCCGTCGCCCAACACTGGGAGGATTTCCACTAGAACGGGTCCGCCGACCGAAGGGATTCCCTTCAGGAGCCGACAGGGAATTCGACTTCCTTGAGCATCGCTTCGTCCACCTGCTTGAAGTCGTGGTAGACCCTCATGTGAAGCAACGCCGCTTCCTTGGTCCCGAAGTAGGTCCCGTCGAGGACGCAGCGGAAGAGGTGGATCGTAGTCTGCTGTGCCAATTGCCTTCGACGTGTGACTAGGGAGTTCGCTATTTGACCAAAGAGGGCAGGTTTCGATGACCGTTGGGTCTAAATCTTCTCTTCGAGGCTCCCGCCCTTGCGGCATCCCGCCTCCTTCAGTCTCGCCCGATGAGCTGGCCCCCGAGCCCGATGCTCCACATCAGGACGGGGTAGACTATCAGCCGCTCGAGCCCTCCCGCCCCTATGCCCAGGGTGCTCCCCATGGCGCCCTCGCCCGGAACGTATAGTGCCAGTGAAATCAATGAAACCACCCCGAGGACCACCGAGAGGTAGGAGAGCGGGGCCTTTTCGACCTTGTAGGTGATGATCGCCGCCACCCCCGCCAGGAGGAAGGTGATCAGGGAGAACATGCTGTGCCAGGGGCTGAAGGACTCGTTGAAGGCCCCCACGCCGATCAGGGAGGTGCCCGCCACGGCGATCACCGCGGTCGTGGCCATCTGGCCGTAGAGCCGGTAAAAGTAGTAGGCGGTGATCAGGATCAAGATGCCGAAGACCGCCTCGGACCCGTTGAAGGCCAGCCATCCCGGGGGAACGTAGCACCCGGTGCTCCTGCAGGCGGTTCCCAGGTCGCTGATGTAGTTATTCATCACGCTGTAGCCGGGGTAGGTCGCCTCGGACAGCATCCACACGATGGCGAACTGGACCCCGCCGACGAAGAGGGCGGTTCCAGCCTTCGTGGCGTCAGAGAATCTCATCGCAAAGAAGTGCCCTTCAGCCTCGCTAAAAGCATGTGCGAAGAATAACTGCTAGGATGCCCTTGGAGCATACGCCCCGGGGGGAATGGAGAGGCGTGCCCTGCGTCCCGTCGGAAATGAGCATCACCCTTTAATGCCGCCGTCCCCTCAAATATGTCGACAATGTCCTCGGTCGTCGAAGAAGACACGAAAGGGAAGAGGGTCGCCTACAAGGATATGCACACCCTCTATGAAGCGGAGCAGAGGCGTGCCGAAACCCTGTCGAAGGACGAAGCCGGCAGAGAGCTGAAGAACGAAGAGAACTCGTCCTGGGTGAAGGGTCAGCTGAGGAAGGCCCTGGATCCCAAGGACCGAGACACTGTGGAAGTCTAGGAATCCTTCGTGCTGGTGGCCGACCCGACCTGCAGCGCATGGATCGGCCCCCTGTGCAACGCTTATCTCCCTGCGAGCCATTCCGATTCGCATGCCTGCGGCCGCCGTCAAGACGGTCCGCGACCTGATCTTCTGGCAGTACTCCAAGATCATCTCAGATTCCGCGGGAGGGGGAAGGAGAACTATGCGTTCATAATGAACAGGTTCAAGGAGCTCCAGGCGGGCCGGATCAAGTGGAGCTCGGCCATCAGGGAGTACGTCAAGGAACGCCAGCTCGGGGAATCATGTATCTACTGCGGCTCCAGGGAGCACCTGACCCTCGAACACATCCTGCCCAGGGCGAGAGGAGGGCCGGACGAGGCCGACAACGCCGTCATGGTCTGCAGGTCCTGCAATTCGAGCAAGGGAAGCAAGAGGCTCTACGAATGGTACGGCCTGGAGAACCGGAACGGCGTGCCGCGAGTGGCCGAGGGAAAGTACCTGAAGCTCCTCTACAGGCTCCACCACGAAGGAGGGACCTTGGAGAAGGCGCCTCCCTTCCTGTGCCCCATCTGCGATCTCGGCGAAAGATGTGAGGACCCGGGGAAGCTGTCGGTGTTCTGTCTCGAAGGGCGCTTCCTGAAGCTTCTAGGAGGCCTTCCCGGTCCCGTGTGGCGCCTTGGCCGCACGGAGGAATTCTGGCGGCAGGCTTAATAGCTGGTCATACTTTTCTGACGATTCAGAAAAGTATGTCGATCATGCCAAACAAGGAGATGGGCGCCGCACATATACGGTACTGTGAAATTGGGCGAAAGGGGTCAGATCGTGATCCCCGTCGAGGCCAGGAAGGACCTCGGCCTCCAGACCGGGGACATGCTCCTCATCATCGCCGGCAGGAGGAGGAGGGGGCTTACCCTCGTGAAGGCCGACGCGATGAAGGAGTTCGCCGAGAAGCTCCTTGCCGAGATAGAGGAAGGCGGAGGGAGGGGCCGATAGAAGCGCTTCCGGTCGAATCGACCTGTGGGGGGCCATGAACGTGAGCGCTCGATTCGGCGGAGGCAATGGGGGAGTGACCTGATGTCTCTGACGAAGATGGCTTGGCGGAACCTCTCCCGGCGCAAGCTGAGGACGGGGCTGACGGTGGCCGGGATCGCCGTGGGCGTGGCCCTGGTCTTCGTCCTCCTTTCGATGGCAGCCGGTGCCAGCACCCAGACCAAGGCTTGTCATCAGCAGGAACGACAAACCAAGGTGCCTCTTGAGTGCTGCCCATAGCGGTCAGGCAATCTTCAAAAGCACGCGTATATTGTTTCCAGTATTTCCGTTACATGAATGTGGACATCCCTTGGTTGCCCAGTCTTGTCCCGGTTCATCAATGCGTTCGAGAAACCGCTTTCGTTGCTCGGCTTTGGATGAGTCCAAGAGAACTTAATAATCCGCGTGCCATTGCGGTGCAGGTGTTGCTCCAAGATCTAGATTGAGCAATACCTTTCCTTTGCAAATATTTTCCCATCGCGCAACGGTTCAGATAATCCCTGATTTAGGAGCAAATGTGGATGCACTCTGACAACCAGCACTTCCTCATAATAGGAACGATTGAAAATGCCGATCCGGCCACGTTCCGGCAGACGGCGGGTGGTACGCCAGAGAGAAAATCATGTTCCAACTCCTCGGCGCTTGGCTGTTTGAAGCTGAAAACCTCGCAGCCTTGGGGATTAACCCCAGACATCACATGCCGAATGGCGCCATACCTTTGCCGGCAGCTTCATCCATGCCCTGAAATATTTTCAACAGCAACGCGGATTTATTAGATGCATAATGCAGATTTTGCAGTGAACTCAATTCCGCAACGTGAGCCTCCAAAAGTTTCTGATGCTTCTTTTTGGTCTTGCAAACAGGCTTTACTCGCGTCGGCCACTCTTTAAGTTTTACCCTCAATATAGGTCGCACCCGGAAATGATGCGAATTGATTTTATTCTTCATATACCAATGTGTTTGCTCATCCCACACTTTGAGGATTGTTTCCTTTTGATAGCGCCTCGAAACCGGAAATCACGTCAAATAATTCCTCGTCGATTCCTCCCTGACGTATGCGGTGGAATGTGCCATGAAGCATCCTTCGGCGGTTCCATGAATATTCTTTATCGGCGCGCTCCATCGCGGCCAAACGGCTGGCGTTCTCGCTCGCCAGTGATTCTGCGCACGCCCGAAAAAGTGAGATGAAAGATACTCAC